>NZ_JBEORW010000084.1:0-18027 GCF_040302565.1 Streptomyces sp. NPDC097981 | reverse complement strand
CAGGATCCGGATGGCACGCAGATCGCAGGGCCGCACCCCGAGGAACGCGTACGAGATGCTCTCCGGCCGCTCCTCGTGCACGCTCAGTCCGCCGCTGGGCAGACGGTCCGCGGACCACTGGCGGACCCGCTCGGGGTGGAGGAACGACTTCCAGGACTGGGGCCCCGCGCTGTGCGCGAAGGCGGCCCCGTCCTCGCGGCTGCGGATGCGGTACTGCCCGGCCTCCAGCTCCACACCCCACCCGTACGGCAGTGCGGCGGCGGTATCCAGCTCGTCGAGGACGATCGCCCCGTCCCGCAGGGTCGGGCCGATCACCGTGCGGCCGAGGCGCTTGAGCACCCGCACGAGCTCTTCCAGGCCGCCGCGGTCGAGCACCACCCCGGTCCCGATGCCGGGGACCTGCGTGGTGTCCTCGGGGTCGCTCATGGTCTGCCCTCTCCGCGCCGCCCCCCGGACCGGGGAGGCATGGACGCATTAGGTGCGGGGGTACCGCGCTGTCGCCGTACGGCGTGCGACTGCTCACGGACAGGGTGTCAGGCAGGAGGCCTCCGGGTCGCGAACCCGGTCCGGCGAGTCCCGCCCGACGGGTCGGTCCCGGCTCGTGCGTGACCCGAAGACCGCTCGTGCTGTTCGATGTCCGCCTCGATCCGTTGAACCAGACGTGGTACCACGCGTGCCACCGCCGGGGTGATGCCCACGCCGACCGAGCGGTCCGCTCCTTCGACTGCGTACACGATCAGACGGCCGGGACCGCGCCCGAGCGCGTCGCCGAGACGCAGGGCCTCGGCAAGTCCCAGCCCGTGCGTGCTGTGCCTTCCCGGGGCTGCCGCACTGAGGCAGACGCCGGCCGCGACATCCCACCGGCGTGTCCGTCCCGGCCGCGCGGAGGGGAGGAAGCAGGCGTCGACGACGATCACCAGTCCGGTGTTCTCCCACAGTCCGATCAATCGCCCGGGATCCCCGTCGCACTGCGCGAGAACAGTGCCCGGAGGCGGCTGCCTCCGCGCGGCCCGGTCCCTCAGATGCGAGACCACGACCCATCCGACCCCGTCGTCCCGGCGGAACTCGTTGCCGATACCGATCACCGCCGTACGGGTGAACGCTTCCATCGAAGTCACGGGTCGATGATCGGCCCGGACCCGGTGGCCCGCACCCCGGCCGCCAGGTCCTACGAGTGCAGGTCCAGCCCCGGTCCGACCGGTACAGGGCCGTGTGGCCCCCGCCGACGGACCACACGGCCCTGCCGTTCAACGGGCTCACCGCCTACGGTGATCCTTCTGGTGGACGTGTTCCGGCGCGTGGCGGACCTACTGGGTCCGGTGGCCTGGAGCGTCCTGGAGGAACCGCCCGGGCCGCAGGACGCGACGGCTCGTACACGTGCGGACGGAGAGAGTGCGCCCGCTTCCGGCGGGTCCGGATCGTGCGCTCCGGCCGTGAGCCGCAGGGGGCGAACGGAGGTCACGTCGTCTCGGACACGGCCACGGAGAAGAGCGCACCCCAGCAGCCGGACGGAGTGCACCGGCTGGTGGTCACTCACGTCAATGGCGACGCCTACGACGTTGACGTACGCGGCCACCGGGTACTGGTCGACCAGCCCGCGCACGAGGGCGGGGCGGACACCGTCCGAGGCCGACCGGCCACCGGCCCGTGCCCGGTGAGCCGCAACCGCCTGCTGGCCGAGCGCACCGCTGCCCTGCTCGTCGCTGCGCTGGCTCTGAACGCGGCCGCCACGTTGACGGTGGCGGTGGGCGTGGCCGTGTCGCCGTCCCTGCACCGTGCTGTCCCGATCACCGGGGTGTTGGCCGCGGGGGTGATGGGCTTCGGGTTCGCCCTGTGCCTGACCGGGCCCGCCCTCGCCGTCTCGGCGTGGGGCCGTCGGCGGGCCCAGGTGATCGGGGCGACCATCGCGATGGGGGCGGTGGGCTTCGCGGTCAACTTCGTCGCCCTCGCCTGGTCGAGGGCGGAGCCCCTGCGGTTCATCAGCCCGTTCCACTACTACACGCCCGGCGACGCGCTGGCTCTGGGCGGTGTGCTGTGGCCGCGGCTGGGCGTGCTGGCCGGGGTGGGGGTGCTGGGGATCGTGCTGGCCCACGTGCTGCTGGGCCGGCGCGATCTCGCACCCTGAGGAGGGACGGGACCGGAACGACGGTGTCGGGGCATTCACTCAACGCTCGCCGGTCGCAGGCACGCTGCGGGGGACGGTGGCGCCCCCACCGGTGCGTACGGCGTCCACCATGGCTTGGTGGAGGAGCCGGCTGCCTTCCTCCGAAGTGCAGTGCACCGGACTGCCGGTGACCGTGAACCACTCCGAGGCGCCGCTGTACTGCACTGTCACGTGGGCTTCCCGGCCCGACCAGGTGGTGTGCACGCTCAGGTCGCCGCTGAGGACCCCTGCCTCGTCGGTACGCACCCCGCCCCGCCCGGTGAACACGCCCGTCGTCGTCCACGAAGACCAGGTCATGGCGGACCACCTCTCACCACGGAGTCCTCTGACTTCCTCCAGGCTACGGCGGGCCCCGCGTCCCCGCGCGGCTGCCGCGACACAGTACGGTAACCGTCTGCCGGCCCGGCTGCGGTGGTGGTGAGGTGGTGAACCGCCGGTCGGCGTCCGGGCCGGACACCGTCGGTCCCGGCCTACGCCACGGCCGGGAGACACCCGGCGAAGCGGCGGATTCCCGCTCGTGGCCGTGGCAGGCGCCCGGGTCGGGTGAGCAGTGAACCGCACTGGGCGATGAGCACTCACCGAGGAGGAGCGGTCTCGAGCTGACAGCGCATGTCGACGGCGGCGCGGCTGACGATGTCCTTGAGGGTGCCGTCGGCGTCGACGACCGGAAGCCGCTTGAGCCTCGGGTGCGACGGCGATGACCCTCTTGGTCATGACGTCGTTGACGGTGTACGGGGTGGAGGCCATGGCACAGCACTCAGCCGGCGTCGGCGAACGGCTGGCCGCTGCCTTGGGGGTGCGAACATGCCAGCGGACCAGGACCCCCTCTCCGGAGCGGGGTACGACCGCTGTCCAGCCGAGTTCGCGGTCGATCCGGTCGCGGAGCGTTTCGGCTGCCGACTCCTCGCCGTGAACGAGACAGGTGGTGTGGGTGCGGGGGCGCCGCCCTTCGGGTATGGCCCGCACCTGTCCCCGAAGCGGAGGTCCAGGAGGCCGGCCGGTTCCCCGGCGGGCGGTGCAGCGCGGCGGCGAAGTCCCGGACGTCGGCCGGGCCGGCCCGGAACCGCGAGAGGTAGTCGAGGGCCGGCTCCAGTCCCGCGGCGACGAGGAAGCCCCGGACCGGAGGCAGGTCCCGCACGAAGAGACCGGAGGTGGCCTGGGCCTGCATGCCCTCACGCAGGTACGACAGCGCCATCGTGACCTCGTAGAGGTCCGTGCTCGTCACCTCGGACATGGGACGGGCCTGAACGGTTCCCGCCCGCGAGGACAGGGGGGGCCGTTCGGCCCCCCTGGTCGTCCCCGGGTGGCCCTTTCACGAGCCTCTCCCGGCGGCGTCCTCTGACGGCAGGACTTCAGTCGGTCGACGCAGTGCCCGGAGGTGGCACATGAACATTCTCGTCTGCCAGGCCACGGAGCACGGCTCGACCGGGAGAATCGCCGCGCTCATCGCCGTACGACTGCGGGCCGCCGATCATTCGGTCGTGATGCGGACGCTGACCACGCGGGATGCCGAACAGCTCGATCTCACGTGCTACAAGGCTGTCGTCGTGGGCAGTGCGATTCACCATGGCGCCTGGCTCCCCGCAGCCGCCGAATTCGTACGCCGTTCATCCGATGCCTTGGCCGCCCGGCGGGTCTGGACGTTCAGTGTGGGTATGACGGCAGCGTTCCCGTCGCCTCTGCGCCGACTCGCTGCGAACGGTGAGCAGCGGCCTCTGGCCGAACTCCAGCAGCTGGCACACTCCTGCGAGCACCGGCGATTCTCCGGGGCGATCAGGCCGGAACACATCGGCCGCCCGGGCCGCGTCGCGTTCAGGCTGCTCGGAGGCCGCTATGGCGACTACGTCGACGAGCAGGCGGTCGAAGCCTGGACCGACTCCATCGACGACGCCCTGCGCGAGGACCCGACGGCCACCCTCGTGGGCCGCTCGGCCTACGCCGGGTACGGACCGGTCGGCCTCGCCTCGCCGGCCCTCCCGGCCCTGCGGAGCAGCTCCCCGGCGTGATCGTGGAGTTCGGACACCGTTCGGGGCTCCGCTTCCCGGTGAGGTGAGGACGATGCACCGCATTCGGATCCGGACCCGGCCGAAGCAGCCCCGCAACCCCGCTCCGCTGGACCTGCGCACCCCGTCCGGCCGCCGGATGCCCCACTGAGTTCCGCCCGGCGACAGCACCCCCACGGAGGACGCCATGGCCAGCACCCGGCGCGTCATACCGTTCACGGAACTCGGGCGGCAGGACGTCGGCCGTGTCGGGGGAAGAACGCCTCCCTGGGCGAGCTGACCGCCCACCTCGGCTCCGCAGATGTGCGAGTGCCCCCGGGTTGCCACGACGGCCGATGCGTACGGAGAGCTGCTGGCCGGACACGGATTGCGCGAGAGGATCGAGGACCGGATCGACAGCCTGCACGAGGGCGCTGCCCTCGACGAAGTGGGAGCCGCGATCCGGTCGATGATCCTGGCCGAGCCCCTCCCGGACGCCCTGCGGGCCGAGATCGTCACCGCGTACGAGGAGCTCGCGGGCGAGCAGGGCCGACGGGATCCCGAAGTCGCCGTACGCAGCGGCGCGACCGCCGAGGACCTGCCCGAGGTCCGCCGCCCTCCGCTGGTGGCGGCTCCCGGCCGACGGCGTCGGACTCGCCTGGCTGGAGTTCATCGTCGCCCACCAGGTCAAGGCGCACCCCATTCGCCGAACGCTTCGACGGCTTCTCCATCGGGAGCAACGACCTCACCCAGCTCACGCTGGGCGTCGACCGGGACTCCAAGGCCTTCGTACACGTCTTCGATGAGAACGACCCCGCGGTCACACGCAGCATCGAGACCCTGGTCCCTCGCGCACAGTCCGTCGGGCGGCCCGTCGGACTGTGCGGCGGGGAGGGCCGAACGGTCCCGGCAGGGCCCCATAAGACCCGAGCGGATGCGCCTTCTGCCGCGTGAGCGTGGAGGCAGACACCGAATGCGGCACCCGCGGGGTGCCGGAACGGGAGCACACGATGGCAGGAAAGCAGATGGAGCAGAGGCGGAGCCTCTTCCCGGACTTCATGGACTGGTTCGGCACCGATTTCCCCCGGTTCCCGGGGTGGAGGCCGAGCACCGGCACTCACCCGATCCCGATCGAGGTGACCAACCAGGGCGGTCAGTACGTGCTGCGCGCGGAACTCCCGGGCATGAACCCGGAGGAGGACATCAGCATCACCGTTGACGGCGACACCCTGACCGTCAGCGCGGAGCACACCGAGAGTACGCAGACCAAGGACCACTCGGAATTCCGCTACGGCTCCTTCCAGCGCACGGTCCGCCTCCCGGCCCCGATTCCGTCCGAGGGAGTCGAGGCCGCGTACGAGGACGGGGTCCTCACCGTGCGGGTGCCGATGCCGACGGAGCCCGCGCAAACGCCGCGCAGGATTCCGGTGAAGCGGACAGCGGCCGGTGACAGCGCAGAGTCGTCATGAGCCGGAAGAGGGTGCTCGTCGCCGATCGGCCCCTCGCGGGGCCGCTCGGCCGCCGGTCCGCCCCTTGCGGCCCGCGGCGTTCCGGCGGGCGAGGTCGTGCCGGGCCCGGGGCCGGGCATTCTTCGGCCCGGCCACTCCAACGCGCAGAACACCTGGCCGGGCGTGATCCCGGACATGACAAGGCGACGAGCCTGTGCCAGGGACTGCGGCAGGTGAGCCCCGAGCCGCCCACGGCCCGCACCGACGAGCGGCCCGCCGCGTGGCGGCGGAGACTGGGATGTGCAAGAGACGTGAGGAGGCAGCCATGACCACGGCACGGGACATCATGCATGCGGGCGCCACCTGCGTGCAGG
Source organism: Streptomyces sp. NPDC097981 (assembly GCF_040302565.1). Classification (NCBI taxonomy): domain Bacteria; kingdom Bacillati; phylum Actinomycetota; class Actinomycetes; order Kitasatosporales; family Streptomycetaceae; genus Streptomyces; species Streptomyces sp. NPDC097981. The sequence goes on along the minus strand of NZ_JBEORW010000084.1, from coordinate 12,059 downwards.
AATCCGAGACGCTCGCCGACGCGGCGCGCAAGATGGGTGAGCTGGATGTCGGCGCCCTCCCGATCTGCGGACCGGACGACCGGCTGCACGGGATCATCACCGACCGGGACATCGTGCTGAAGTGCCTGGCCAAGGGCAAGGACCCGAAGCAGATGACGGCCGGCCAACTCGCCCAGGGCAAACCCGTCACGATCGATGCCCGGGCCGACACCGGACAGGTGCTTCAGGCCATGCAGGAACACAGGATCAGGCGGCTTCCGGTCATCGACGACCACCGCCTTGTGGGCATGATCAGCGAAGCCGATCTCGCCAGGCATCTTTCAGAGGAGGAAGTGGGCCACTTCGTCGAAGCCATCTGCGCCGCCCGCTGAGCCGGACGGGACGAACCCCGCCTCGGTCGTGGGCGACGACGAGCAGATCTGTTCGGGTGGGTGACCGCGCCGCCCAGCGGAGGCCGCATGCAGCGCGGCCGTTCGTCAGTGGGGTGACATGCCGTCGTCGACCGCGTATGCGAGGTGCTGGGTCACCTCGACCACTCCGTCGACGGTGCGGCACAGCCTTTCGACCACCGGGATCAGGCTCTTGAACTGCACCGAGCCGTGCAGTTCGACCCGGCCGTCGGTCACATCGACGGTGATGGCGCCGGGTTCCTGGTGCAGGGTGCGGTCGAGCACGTCGCCGGTGATCTCATGGCGGATGGTGTCGTCGTCGCGCAGGAAGATCTTCAGCAGATCACGCCGGCTGACGATCCCCACCAACTTGTCCGCCGCGTCGACGACCAGCAGCCGTTTGACGCCCTGTGCCTCCATGAGCCGGGCCGCTTCGGCGACGGTCCAGTCCGGCCCGGCGCACACGGCGGGAGCCGACATGAGCTCCTCGGCCCGTGTGCCCTCCGCCTTCTCGCGCTCCAGGGCTTCCGGCGCGGGAAGCGAGCGGAGGAAGTCCCCTTGATCGGCCGACTTCGGCAGGAGGTCTCCCTCCGACACCACTCCGAGGGGATGTCCCGCACTGTCGACGACGGCGACGGCCGACACCTGGTGCTCGGTGAGGGTGCGGACGACGTCCTTGAACGTCGCGTTGCCGGGTACCGACACGACCTCGCGGGTCATCAGCTCGCCTACTTCTCGATGTCTCACCCGACTACTCCTACCGCCCCGTGGCCCCTTGCACGTCGACCGACATGTCGTCCCGTTCGTACGTGAGCCGATTGACCACGTCCACCACTCCGTCGACGCTCTGCGATACCGAACTTGTCCAGCAGGCGGGCCACTTCCTTGCATGCGGTGGCGTGCTGCACGGTGACCGCGGTGGGCGTCATCGTCCCGGCTGACGATGCCAGCCAAACGGCCGTCGTCGTCGACGACAGGAAGCCGCTTGAGGCGGCCGCATGCCATGAGGCGGGCGGCGCGCCGACGATGGTGGTGGCGTCCTTGGTCACGGTCACCGCAGGCACGGTCATCAGCCGGCCGGCCGTGACTGCGCGGGACTCGTCAGGCCGCGTGATGCCGGGTGCGGCCACGGGCGGTGAGGCGGCGAGCAGCCCCGTGCGCGCGGGCCGGTGTCTGTACCGCGCCGGTGTTACGCGCCGGGTGCGCCCGCGGCGACGACGCGGGCGCCGAGTCGTCAGACGGGCTGGACGGTGACGGTGCAGAGGCGCTTGGTGGCCCGGGTCAGGGCTACGTACAAGTCCCTTTCCCCACCGGGGCGGGCCGTGATGATTTCCTCGGGGTTCATGACGACGACCCCGTCGAATTCCAGGCCGCGTGCTTCGGACGCCGGCACGATCCGTGCGTGGTGAGCGATGCCCTGGGCCGCCAGCTCGCTCACCCTGGTGTCCGCACAGACCACTCCCAGCAGCTCGCCCGGGTGCGCGGTGCTCTGGGCGCGGAGTTCCTGAACGACGGCGGTGACCAACCCGTCCGGAGGTGTGGTCACGGTGCGAGGGCTCTCACCGCTTCGCAGTGACCGTGTGGGCTTCTGGTCCGGAGCGATCCGCGTGAGCAGGTCCCGGACGCTCTCCAGGATCTCCTGCGTTGTGCGGTAGCTGACGGTCAGGTTGTGCAGTTTGAACCGCGGTCCGACGTGGGGGCTCAGTGCTTCCTTCCAGTCGCGTGCTGTCGCGACCGGGCCTGCCTGGGCGAAGTCACCCACCAGCGTCATCGCCCTTGCCGGGCAGCGGCGGACGATCATCCGCCACTGCATGGCGGTCAGTTCCTGCGCCTCGTCGACGACGACGTGCCCGTACGTCCGCTCAGGGGGGCCGTCGACCAGGCTCGCCGCCTCGTCCAGCAACGGCACATCGGCATCGGTCCACGGGTCGTCCGCACCGCGCAGCAGAAGGGACCGCTCCTGCGCGGTCAGGAGGGGCAGGCGCTCGGCGAGGGCGTCGGCGTTCGTCAGGAGCGCGTTCACGAGGTCACCGCGTACCAGCCGCGGCCACAACGCCTCGACCGCCCGGTCGACGGCGGCGTCGTCGAGGAGATCGGCTCGGATGGCGTCCAGGTCCAGCTCGTGGACCGGACCTGGGTCGGCCGCACCTTCGGCACGGCGCTGGGCGGCTCCCGTGAACCGGTCGAGGTTGAGGCCCGTCATCCGTTCGGCATCGGCGTCTATCTGCTCCAGGAGGTCGCCCATGTCCCGTTGCATCGCGTCGGTGACGGCGTCGACCAAGAGCTCTTTGAACACCTGGCGCGCAGGGTTGTGCCCCGGTGCGGCTGCCACCGCGGCGTCGCGTGCCGTGGCGACTTCCTCGCCGGACAGGTGAACCAGTTCCTGTCCGACCCGCACGGTGAAGGCACCGGCGGGGGCTTGGTGGACGCGCAGCAGGCCGGCCAAGGCGTCGGCGAGGTCGGAGCCGCCCTTGAGACGCGCCGTATCGAACGGGTCCGCCGTGTCCGTGGACACTCCGGCCAGTTCCCGGCAAGTCGCCAGAACGACGTCGTTCTCTCCGAGCGAGGGAAGGACCTGGGAGATGTAGTCGAGGAACCGGGCGTTCGGGCCCACCACCAGGACGCCCTCCTCCGCGGCGCGCGGGAACGCGTACAGGACATAGGCCGCCCGGTGCAGGGCGACCACCGTCTTGCCGGTGCCGGGCCCGCCCTGAACCACGGTCACCCCGCGGTGGGCGGAGCGGACGATCTCGTCCTGCTCGGCCTGCAGCGTCGCGACGGCCGCGTGCATCCTGCCCGTACGCCGTGCCGACAGAGCCTCGGTCAACGGGCCGTCCCCCACGACGTCCTCGTCGGTCGGGGCGGTCCCGTCCAGCAGTTCGTCGCTCACCGAGATGACCGTGCGCTCCTCAAGGCGCAGGTGCCGGCGCCGCCGCAGGTTCATCGAGTGGACCGGTGTCGCCTCGTAGAAGGGCCGCGCCGCGTTCGCGCGCCAGTCCACGAGCAGAGGCAGGTCATCCTCCTCCGTATGCAGTCCGATCCGCCCGATGCGCAGGGCCGTGCCATCCGTCCAGTCGATGCGCCCGAAGACCAGCCCTTTTTCGGCGCCCTCCAGCCGGCCGATTTCCTTGGCCAGACGCTCGGCAGCGATTTCTCTCTCGTATGCCTCACCGGCGCTTTCCGCCGGGGCCTTCAGCACACTCGCTTGGTGTACTCGCGCCTCGGAAAGCCGCTCGGTGAGCAACTCGTATAAGGAGGACACATAATCCCGCTCCGATTCAACCGCACGCACAGCGGGATCATTCATTTTCGACAACAGAGGGCTCCTTCGATTCGAGCCACACCATACGGTCAAAGTTCCCTAAAGGTAAGTCTTGACTTACTTGGTGAGTCATGGCCCTACGGCTGAATCCATGACGGGTGACCGTATGGCGTATCAGGCATCCCGTCGTTCCGTATATCGCCAATTGCGCTCCCGATGCCTGCCTGCCTTATGGCGAGCCCGCCCTTGGACGCCGGCGATGTTTTGCCGCGCTCGGAAAAAGGGGGAAGATCCGGCGACGCTGTGCACATCTCCGAGATGTGCCGCCTGGTGCGCGGCACCGGGCACATCCTCGACGTGCTCGACGTCCTGCACCGCGACCATGAACTGGCGGCTTTTGGGCTTACCCCGGCGCCACCCCTGGTGTGATCACGGTGTCGGAGCCGTCCTGGACAGCCCATCGCAACGACTGCAAGGCGTGATCTGCACCTCCGCGTTGGTCAGCGTCCGCTGCTGCCACGAATCCCGCCGCCTCCACGGCCGCAACCGCGCCGCGGGCCAGGCGGCACGGCCAGGACAACTTGATCAGGAACCGAGTTCACGCCGCCACAGTTCCTCCGTAAGCCGGGTCACCCCCGCCGCGAGGTGGCGGCGGTACGTGGACATCGGCAGGCCCAGCAGGTCCGCCGCACGCTGCTGGGTGCCCGCCGGCTGGAGATAGGTGTGGTGGAGCGCCCGGTGGGAACGCCGGTCGCGCGGAGCCGCCTGGAGCTCGGCGGCTGTCTCCCTGAGCAGGGCGGACAAAGCAGTGGCCCGTTCGTCCGGCCCCGCGCCCTGCCCCGCCCGGGACGCGACCGCGCGTGAGCGGAGCAAGACCGAGCCGCGCAGTCCGCCGACCCGCCCCAGCCCGCGCAGGGCTTCGCGCACTCCGGCGGCGAACGTCTCGGCGTCGAGCACGCGCAGTGTGCCGCCGGGTTCGTCGGGCGTCGCCACCGCCAGCGGGTCGGCCGCCGATTCCCGTTCGCAGAGCAGGCTCAGCCAGGCCAGAGGGGGCGTACGGCGCCAGTCGTGGACGTACGTTCCGTACGAGCGGCCGCCGACGGTGAAGTCGGACTGCGGCAGACGGTCGAAGTCCGTGTACGCGCAGCCGTCGGCCCAGAACTCCGGGTCGGCGAAGGGGAGGAGGGTGAGCGCGGGCCGCTGCTCCGCCGTGAGGTAGTGGTGGGTCAGCCGCAGGGTGATGAGGGTCTGGACGGCGGAGACGTCCTGGTACGTGTCCCGGGCCAGCCACGCGCGTACCAGCAGGGCACGCTCGCCCGCGCGCAATCCGCCGTGGCGGGCGAGCCAGTCGACGGCGGCCGCGGTGGCCGGGTCCGCGGCGACGGCCGGGTCGTCGATGTCCTCGGCGCCGAGGGCGAGCAGGAGGTAGAAGCCTGCGGGGGAGGGCGGCGGTACCTCCGCCCGTACGGTGGCCCAGGCGGCGGCCGGATGGGCCCACCAGCCGCGCAGCAGCCGGACGGACTCCGGTCCCTCGTACCGTTCGGCCATGGCGAGGAGCGCCGGGAGCTCGCTCTCCTGCGTCGCGGTGATCGACAGGGCGTCGAGGTGAGCGGCACCCGCCCCCGTGGCAGTGGTGACCGGCGCCAAGAGGGGCCCGACCAGAGGGCTGTCGCGGTGCAGATAGGCGAAATCGGCCAGGACGGCGCGCTGACGCGCCCGGTCGCCGTCGGCGAAGAGCTGCTGGTAGTACGTGCTCGCGCGGCGACGCAGCTCGGTCCTGCGGGCCGGATGGCGCCAGCCGAGTTCGGTGTCGAGAACGGATCGGGCGAGGTCGTGGGGGTGGATCCCGCGGCTGCCGTACTCGGTGATCGACAGCGTGCACAGCCACTCGAACAGGTCGCTCGCGTCGGGCACGCCCACGAGCGCTGCGAGCAGCGGCTCAGTGGTGACGAGGGCTTGGGCGTAGGCCTCCAGGGCCGCACGGTGCCGCGGCGTGGGCACCACGTCGAGCAGCGCCGCGAGCAGGGTGTTCACCACGCGGGGCGGGGAGGCCGGGCTGGTGTTCCCGCGCGAGCCGTGCACCCGTACGTCGGCCATGAGGGCGAGCGCGAGCGGATGGCCGTGGGTGAACGCCAGGACGCTCGAATGCTCTGCCTCCGGTACGCCGCGCAGGGTCAGGAGCTCTGCGCTGTCCACGGGATCCAGAGGGGCGAGCGGCATGGAATGGAGGAGGCCGAGCCAGGCGGGGTCGGTCCGCCAGGCGAGCGGCGGCGGCTCGCGGTCGGCGAGGGCCAGCACGCTGTCGTCGGGCAGGTGGGCAAGAAGCACTTCGGTGGCCGGCACCGCGCCGGGGACATCGACCACGACGAGGCTGCCGGGGGCCACGTGCGCAGGCGCCGACACGTTGCCGGCCGCGCCGCCGTCGGCCGGTTCGTTCGCGATGACGGTCACCGGCCGGCCGGCGCGGGTGGCCAGCCACGCGAACTGGTGCAGTAGCGTGGACTTCCCGATCCCGGCCGAGCCGTGCACGTGGACCACCGCGCCGTGCCCGTCCGCCAGGATGCGACGGAAGGCCTCGACCTCAGCCCGACGTCCTGCGAAGCCCTTGGCCCGGGCCGCGGCAAAGCGGTCGGCCATCCTCAGCGGCGCCTGCTGTCCCCTCACGGGAACGGTGTACCACCGGCCGGACCGGCAGTGGGCACAACGAGCGGAATTCGAGCGGAAGTCGGTCATCTTCCGGCGTGTCGGACGGACAGCGGTCGCTCCTACCGTGGGCAGTGCCCGGGAGGGCGAGGAGCCACGGACCAGCACCGGGGCCCCCGATGGCACGCGACGCGACGACGGCCGCGCCCGCCGCCCCCGACCGGCCGTACGGCACCGCACTTCCGTCCGGTCAGCACGTACGTGCAGCCGAACAGCCAACCAGGAGGGGATTCCATGTCCACCAACACGCCCGCAGCAGCATCCGCGACGTCCGCCGGTTCCGCCTCGACGGCCCCGGCCCGTACCCTCCGGCGCCGTACCGGCCTGCGGCTCACCGCTGCCGCATCGGTCGCCGCGGCCTGCGCCGCGGCGCTCCTCGCGACCGCCGGTCCGGCCTCGGCCAGTCAGTTCTTCGGCGGCACGCTGCACCCGGGCGAGCAGCGTTGCATCCAGCAGTACGCCTCCTACCAGGTCCGTGCCGATGGAAAGGCAACCGGCCAGGGCGCGAAGTTCAAGCTCCAGTACAACGGCGTGACGGTCCCCGGCACCGGCTCGCCGGGCCTGGTGACCAACTGGGCCGCCGACCTGCGCACGGCATGGGGCACCTTTCCCGGCGCCGGCTACTACACCGCCTGTGCGACAAACAACGGCACCGCGGACACCAACGTCCGGCTGGAACTGAAGACCGACGGCGAGGTCTTCTGACCGGGCTCCGTCCATCCCGTCACAGGTCCCTGCGCCACCTCGGCGCGGGGACCTCCACACACCACCCCCGCTGGTGTCACGGCACCGTGAACAGCAGGCGCGTTCGGGCCCCGGAGCGGTTCCGGCCGGTCCCGCCGTGCGCGGGACGAGTCCGCCGGACGGCCCCGCCGGGCTGCGCGCGGGGCCGCCACGCCTGACCGCCGGGCCCATGACCGCCTCCGTGCCCGCCTTGGCGCCAGGACTTCGGGCCTACTCCCTCCAGGAGACCGAGGACACCATCGAGCAGGAGGCCGACGAACAGCGTCGCCGTCGGCAGCAGCTGGACCGGCCCGCCGACCAGGCCACGCCCCCAGTCAAGCGCTGGAGCCTGACCATGACTCCAGTCCCGCGGCGCCGGCGGCCACAGTCCCGGGACGGCGGCATCGTCGGCCGCTGACGCCGACCATCCGTCATCTCCCCCAAGCGGAGCGCGTCGCAACGGGTGGGTGGTGCCTCCACGTCCGCTCAGGAGCCGAATGCCGCCGTGATGATTTGGTTGACGATGCGGCGGTCGTTGCCACCGCCGGTGACGGGATTGAAGGAGTAGACGAGTCGGCGCTTCAGGTCACGGGTGGCGAACATGCCATCGGTGTAGCCGAACGTACTGCCGGTCTTGCCCCGCACGGTCACGCCGTTGGGGAAGGTGACACGCATCGGGCCCGCGCCGTAGAAGGCCCGGCCGTGTCCCGGGTCCTGGTCGCTGCCGCCCAGGTAGGGGACATTGGGGACGGTGAACATCTCGTCGAGCTGCGGGGGCGGCAGCAGCCGTCCCCGGAAGAGCGCTGTCAGGAACCGGTCCAGGTCCGCCCCCGTGGAGATCATGCCGCCGGCCCCCGGATTCTGCTCGGTGATGTCGACCAGCCCGGTCTTGTCATGCGCGGGGGAGAGGTCGATGTAGCCGTGGGCGTGCGGACCGGGAATGGTCGTGTCGGTCTCGGGAGCGGTTGTGTGCCGGAGATTCAGCGGCAGCAGGATCCGGTCGGTGATTTCCCGCTGGTAGCTGCGGCCGGTCAGCTTCTCCACGAGCAGCGCGGCGACGTAGTAGCCGGTGGCCCCGTAGCTCTGCATGCTGCCGGGCCGGTCGAAGAGCCGGGGATGCTTGACCGCCATGGCGACCAATTCGCCGAAGGTGTGGTCGTCGAACCGGTGGTCGACGATCCCCTGCGGGTCGGTCGGCAGGTCACCGGCCGTCAGCTCGGGCAGACCGCTGGTGTAGTCGAGTAGTTGGCGTACGGAGATCGGCGGGTATTCGGCGGGCAGCACGCCCGGCAGGTACTCCTGGACGGGACGGTCCAGCTCGACCTGGTCCTCCGCGGCCAGCTGCAGCACTACGGTCCCGATGAACATCTTGGTGACGCTGCCGAGCCGGAACCTGCCGTCGGCGGGGACGGCCTCCCCTGTCGTCACATCGGCGACTCCGGAGGTTCCCGTCCATTGTCCAGCGGGCCCGCTGACCCGGGCCAGCATCGCCGTCGCGCTGACAGAGGAACCTTCGACCGCCGCTTGGAGCGCAGCCGCGTTCAGCTTGGGGAGATCCGGCTTGGAGGCCGCCACGACGGCTGCGGGGCTGGCGGCCGGCGCGGCGAGAGCGGGGGCGGCGGTGCTGAGGACCACTGCTGTCAGGGCCATGCAGGCCAGCCCCGGCAGCGGCAACCGCTTCCTACGGCTCCTCACGGTGGCGGTCGTGTGGTCCGTCGGGAAGGTCTGTGAAGTCATGCCCTGACTCTGCCGAAGGATGACTGACCAGCCATCAGGGACCGACCCCGAGACGCCCCGGAGCCACCCCTGATGGAGCCGGGACACCTGGCGCTGGGTGGTGTCGCCGTCCTTGAACGGGCCGCCGCGGCCACGTACAGGAGGACCTGGGACCGGCCCCCATGCGCGGCCCGGGCGTGGTCAGCAGCGCCTTCGCCCTCGAAACCACCCTTGACCAGCTCGCCCACGACTTGGGCATCGATCCCGTCGAGAAGTCCGCTCCAAGAGCACCGCCTCCCACGCCCAGCAGCACATGCCCGGCCTGGTCAAAATCTCGGACTCCTTGCGGGCCCGGCCCGACGGCGGCACCGACCGGGCCGCGCTCGGCCGGCCCGGCATCGAGAACTTCCTGCACCGGATGTCCTTCCTGCAGGCCAACGGCAAGATGACCGCCCACACCCGGCGCACCTACATCAGCATGGCCCGAAACGTGCTGCGGGACGCCCGGGGGCTCGGGCTGACCCGTTCCGGAGGGCCGATGGAGGGTCTGCCGGACGACTTCATCCTGACCCGCTTCGACGTGCCCAAGCCCCCGGAACCGTCCGAGGAGGGCCAGGACCTGCCGCCCGAGGTGCTGCGGCAGCTCTGCACGCACCTCGACCAGTTCGAGGACATGACCTGCCGGGAGCTGAGGGTCGTAGTCGAGCTGATCATGGACACCGGCCGCCGCCCGGACGAGATCTGCCAGCTGCCGCTGGACTGCATGACCCGCGACGGGAAGGGCAAACCGGTCCTGGTCTACGACAACCTCAAGGAAGGGCGCATCCGGCGGGAGCTGCCAATCCACGAGCCGACCGCCGAACTGATCCTCGACCGGCAGGAACGGGTACGCGCCCGCATCCCCGGCCAGCCCACCTCGAAGCTGGTCCTGCTGCCGCCGACGGTGCTGAACTTGCGCGGCAGCAAGGCGGTGAACTCCAACCACCTGTCCGGCCAGCACCGTGAGTGGGTGGAAACCCTGCCGGGGATCCGGCTCGAAGACGGCACCCTGTTCGACAAGGAGAAGATCTTCCCCTACGCCGACCGGCACTCCTTTACCATGCAGTTCGACCGGCACCCGTGTCTGGGGCGCGGTGACCACCGTGCTGGACGCCGAGCGCACCCGCCGGGCGATCGGCGAGGTCCACGTCCCGTTCGACACCTGCTCCGAGCCGTCCAACGTCGCTGCCGGAGGCTCGGGGGCTGCGGGTCCGGGTGCGCCGGGTGATCAGGTACTGCCGGGCCTGTCCACGGCCGCGGTCACGCGTACGCAGCTGGCCGGCCTGAAGTCGCGACGGAGAAGCCGATGACGCGCTACACCCGTGAGAAGTTCAACCGGGTGTGATGCGGGAACGGCTGGAGCAGAGGAGGATCGAGTCGGGCGGTCGGTGAAAGCGTGCAGCCTTTCGGGCGTTCAGTCGAACAGGTGATTCGCGGCCTCAAGGCTGTCCCGTAAATGATCTCTGAACGGGCTCCGAGTCTTTGCGACCATCAGCTGCCGCTGTGATCAACAGCTGGCTCCCCCGTGTGGGGGATCGTGATCGTCCGCACGGCCGACGCCCTGTCGTCGCAGGTTCGGCGACGGTGGAGTCATGCCGATCAATCTTGCTCTGGGCGACACCGAGCGTCCGGTTCCGCGTTGGGCGCTCCGGTTCGCGAAGGCCCTTCCGTTCGTCGTCCTGCCGCACTGCCTGTGGCGGCTGCCGTTCGCCTTCGACTTCTCCATGGGAATGGTAGATCCGTCGGCACCGCCCATGCCGTGGTGGGCCCCGGCCTACGTGTTCGGGCTGAGCGTGCTCACCGAGGCACTGGCACTGCTCTGTACCGGCCTGGTCAGCGGGTGGGGCGAGAAAGTTCCGGACTGGGTGCCGCTGATCGGCGGCCGGCGCGTCGCGCCGCTCGCCGCGATCATTCCGGCCGCCTTGGGCGGACTGGGCCTGGTCGCGCTGTGGGACACCATGCCCCTTGCCTGGTTCGGTCTGCTGGGCTTTCATGAGGTCGCCTTCAGCAATGGCTGGTGGATGGTCCTGGCACGCGTGTGCATCAGCCCGGTGATGCTGTGGGGCCCGATCGTGCTCGCCCTTACCTACGCCTACTACCGACGTCGCCGAGCTGTCTGACTCCCCCCAGGCCAGGCCGGCGTGGATGTGATGATCTCGGTGTGGCTGGTGTGATCACGGCGTCGGAGCCGTCCTGGATAGCCCCGTCCACCGGGTTGAGCGCGCGTACTTTCGGGAAGCTGGTGGCGGTTCTGCGGCGTGAGGGTGCGGATGCGGTCCGCAAGGGCCGCCCGTGGAGCCTTCCGCTGGAGGACCGGGCGGTGCTGGTCGCGGCTTACCGGCGTACGAACTTGACGATGCGCCAGCTGGCCCCGCTGTTCGGGTGTCCAAGTCGGCGGCGTATCGGATCACCGACCATCTGGGGCCGATGCTTGGGTTCAGGCCCGCAAGCGGTTCGCCAAGGACACCGTGCTGATCGTGGACGGCACCCTGGTGCCCACCCGGGATCACACAATCGCCGCGCAGTCCAAGAACTACCGGTACTCCACCAACCACCAGGTTCGTCATCGACGCTGGCACCCGCCTGGTGGTCGTGATCGGCCGGTCACTCGCCGGGAATCGCAACGACGGCAAGCGTGGGAGGAGTCCGGTGCCAAGGCCGCCGTCGGCAAGACCCTCACTATCGCCGACGGCGGCTATCCGGGCACCGGACTCGTCATCCCGCACCGCCGCGAGCGCAGCCAGGCCGAGCTACTGGTCTGGAAAGCGGAGCACAACAAGTCTCACAAGCAGGTCCGCGCCCGCATCGAGCACGTCTTCGCCCGCATGAAGACCTGGAAGATCCTCCGCGACTGCCGCCTCAAAGGCGACGGCATCCACCACGCCCATGCCCGGCATCGCCCGGATGTACGACCTCGCCCTCGCCGGATGAGTCAGCAGGCCGCACGGCGACCAACCTTGCCCGAGGCGTCCGGGAAATCATTTACGGGACAGCCCTTCGCCCTGGAGGGTGCGCTGACCGGACAGGACAGCGCCGGAGCCTGCTCCCGATCTTTTGGTCCGTGCCAGGCTGGGTAGAGCGCGGCGTACGAATTGCCGAAGCCTCGGATATGGCCGATGCCGTGCGTTGTCAATGAGCCCTTTCCAACCTGGCTGTGGCGTCGGGGTGTTGGTGGGCATGGGTTGTACGGAACGACGAAGCTCCTGGTAGACGGGTTCTCGACCAAG
>NZ_JBEORW010000083.1:0-18116 GCF_040302565.1 Streptomyces sp. NPDC097981 | reverse complement strand
ACGGGGCTATCCAGGACGGCTCAGACGCCGTAATCACACTAGCCACACCAAGATCATCTCACCCGTGACCAGCAGTTACGGGACAACCCTTAGGCATCGGCCGGGTTGTCCCTCAAGGACCGCGGCCCGGACTCGACAAACTGCCTTGCCTGGGCGCCTTCGGAATCCATTTTCGAGAGACGTACGGTTCGCTCTCCCAGGCCGAATTCCGGCTGGTACGTGTGGAGGTTTACAGCCTGACTCGGGGACCGCGACACACTCCACGTGGCGGGTCATCGGCAAGAGGTGCAAGGCACAGCCCAGTCCGCCGCTCCTGCCTGTCTTGACCACCGCCTGGGCAAGAGATCGGGAATGGCAACACGCCCCTCCGTGGCGGCGGCCCCCTTCGCATGTGAAGCAGGGAGTCGACTCAGGCTGGCCCCGACGGCCTGAGACACACATCCAAGGCACAACGTCCCACGTCACAGGGGTTGCAGGCTGCGATCAGAGCCTCACGCTCTTGGCCGGAGGCTCGGCGCAGGGTAGCGTCACGTCGACATATTCATAGAGCGACGACGGCGAGACGGAAGTCCGGTGTGAATCCGGCATGGTCGCGCCACTGTGTGCTGCGCTGGTGCCCCAAGGGGTGGCTGCGCGGCGAGTCAGACCCGAGGACCGTCGTCCTGCACCACCGTATGGGACGCGCGTTCCCCGAGGAGGTTCCATCATGGCCGAGGCTGTCGCTTCCGCTGCCATCCCCACCACCGTCGGCTCCCTGTCGGCTCCGCTGCCCGTGCGCGCGGTACTCCCCTGGGCCGTCTTCGCCGGCCTCCTGATGCTCATCGCCCTCTACTTCGTCGGTGCCGAGCAGGGCGCCACGGCCGTCTTCTCCGGCGCCGGTGTGCACGAGTGGGTCCACGACGGGCGTCACCTGCTCGGCTTCCCCTGCCACTGAGAGGCCACGCAGATGTACGCCTCGACTGTCAGAGGTCTACTGGTCCGCGGCATGCTCGCGGGCCTGATAGCCGGGCTGTTCGCATTCGCCGTCGCCTACGTCGTGGGTGAGCCCTCCGTGAGGGACTCCATCGCGGTGGAGGAGGCCCAGGCCGCACAGGACGCAGCGGCTCCGGCGGTCCAGAACCCGCATGCCGGACACGGCGCCGCCGCACCCGCCGAAGCGGCCGACGAGGAGGAAGAACTCGTCAGCCGTCCCGTCCAGTCGACCGTCGGTCTTGCCACCGGCGTTCTGGTCTACGGCGTGGCGCTCGGCGGCATCGCCGCCCTGGCCTTCTCCTTCGCTCTGGGCCGCGTGGGCGAGTTCAGCCCGCGTGCGACGGCCGCACTTACCGGGGCGGGCGCGTTCACCCTCGTCTACCTGGTGCCGTTCCTCAAGTACCCGGCCACCCCGCCGGCGGTCGGCAACCCCGACACCATCGGGCAGCGCACCACGCTGTTCTTCCTGATGATCCTGCTCAGCGTGCTGCTCGGCGTCGGCACGATCATCCTCGGGCGACGACTGGCACCGCGCCTGGGCAACTGGAACGCCACGCTGACCGCGGGCGGCGGCTTCGTGGCGGTCATGGCCGTCGCCTTCGTGTTCCTGCCGTCGAACGAAGACTCCGTCAAGGCCAGTTTCCCGGCGGCCTTGTTGTGGGAGTTCAGGATGGCTTCGCTGGCCGTCCAGCTCGTCATGTGGACGGTCTTCGCGATCGTCTTCGGCGTCCTGGCCCAGCGCCTCCTCAGCCCGAGTCCGATCGGCTCCGGTGCGGCCACGCAGCAGAAGGCACCCGCCCTCGGCTGATTCGCCTGCCAGCACGTCCACGCATCTCCGCGACGGCCCCGGCTCCCCCGTCCAGGGGCGCCGGGGCCTCGGTCATCCCGCACGGGAACTCACGGTCGGCGAGCTCGACCTTGTGCGGTCTGCGGCGGTGAGTCGTGATCGAGGCTTTCGGACCGTCGGGGGGCGTCTTCTGCGGTGACGATGATCGTGCTGTCTCTGCTTGCCGGGCTGCTGGTCCTCGGCATCTCAGGGGGCGCGTATCTGCACTCAAGTCCCCTGCTGAGGCGCGGTGTTCGCACCTCGGCCGCCTGCGTGAACGTCGGACAGGTCGCACAGGGCTCGATGCTATTGCTGGAGTACACCCCTTTTGGCGGCCCGGCCAGGCAGTACACCGTGGGCCCGTTCGCCTTTCCTCCGGTCGAGGTCGGAGGAACGCTCGATGTGATCTACCACCCCAAGCGCCCGCAAGAGGTGAGTCTGCCCGAGCGACTGCCCAAGAGCACCCGCGGGCTGGTCATCGCGATGACGGTCTCCGGGGCGGTCGTCGCAGCGTGCGCGGCGCTCGCGTACGCGTGGTGATCCCGACCGCGGCCCGGAGCATGAGCGTCAGTCCCCGTCCTCGGTTCTGTCCTGGGCACACCGTGCGGGGCCGAAGGCGCTGACTGCACCGCCGGCACACAGCCCGATGGCGACCCCCAGCACCAGGTGGTCGAGGAGCATGCCCACCACGACTCCCGCCAGCAGCCCGAGCGGGATCGCGATGAGGGGGATGTCGCTGCTGCCCCGCCCGCTGTCACTCTCGTCTGTGACCCGTTCATTGTGTTGGCGCATTGGGGCGTCTCCGACTTTGTCCTACCGCGCTGTCGGCCGCTCCGGGCTTCGGCACCGGCCCCGGACCCCTCACGCAGTGTGCCCCTCCCCTGCTACGGCCGACGTCGATCCGGGGAGCGGCACCGGGTGGGGGGTGAGCCTGGGTGACGGCGCAGCCGAAGAGGTGCCCGCGCGGGCAAGCCCGAGGACCGCTCGGGCTACCCGAGCCGCCGCGTGGGGCACCTGACGGAAGCTCGGGAAGTCGTTCACGTCGACGACCACCGGGCCGTCCGGGCCGAGCAGCACGTCCACCCCGTACAAGTCCAGCCCGTACACCGCACCGGCCCGGGCGGCGATCTCCGCGACTGCGGCCGACAGCGTCACTCGACGTTCACGGACCGACGGGTCCGGATGCAACGGGGAACACCGCTCGGTCGCGAACCGCTCCCCGCCGACCGCGTACACCTTGAGGTCCGTAGCCGCGTTGGGCACGTACGGCTGCGCGATCAGCACGCCCTCGACCGCAAGGACGTCTCCTCCAGCCGCTCCGGCCCTTCGATTGCACTTCGCCGATGGCTCGTGGCTCGAACTCGGCCGACTCGCCCAGCCCGAGGACGCCGACCACTTCCTGAGCACCACCGCCCCACGCGACACAGGACGCCCCCACTGACGCGACAGGCAGCCGCTGCTCCTATCGGTGACCGCCCAACACGCCAATGCCCGGGCGGATCTACCCATCGAGCCCTGTTGCCCGAACGGAGATCGCTTCGTCCTCCGTCGGCCACACCAGGGTGACCGAGGCCCCAGGCAGACAATGAACGACTCCCTTCGCCACGCGGGCTCCGACTCGCCGTACGCCGTTCATCCCCGACTTCCCTCTCGACACCAGGCGGCTGCACCTGGTTGCCACCGTGGAGACGACCGCCCGTTCGACGTCTACGGAGATGGTGATGACGCGTTTCAGGGCACGGGTACTCGGCGTGGTCGCGGCTGCCTTATCGGTCAGCCTCGTCGCGCTCCCGGCAACGGCCGCTGGTCATTCCGCGCCTCAGGCAACGGCGTTGGAGAACTTCAGCATCGTGGTGTTCCCCGATACCCAGTACTCGGCGGAGAGCTTCCCCCAGGCGTTCAACGCCCAAAGCAAGTGGATCAAGGACAACACGGTCGCCCGCAACATCAAGTACGCGATCCACGAGGGCGACATCGTCGACGACTCCGACCAGTCCTACCAGTGGACCAACGCCACCGGCGCGCTGGGGCAGCTGGGCGGCGTCACCCCGTACATCCTCGGTGTGGGCAATCACGACATGGACGCGATGCCCAAGGGCCAGAACCCGGCCGTGGTGCGCGACGCGGTGGCGTTCAACCGCAACTTCCCGCGCAGCGGCTTCTCGAACCTGCCGTCGTTCGGCGGCACATATCCGGCCGGACAGAACGACAACAGCTTCCACATGTTCTCAGCCGGAGGCACGGACTGGCTCATCCTCGCGCTGAAGTACGCCCCCACCGACGACGAGATCGCCTGGGGCAACAAGGTGATCACCGACCACCCGGACCGCCAGGTCCTGATCGTGACGCACGCCTACCAGAACGGCACGACGAAGGACGCCGTCGGCCAGAAGCTCTGGAACAGGACGGTCAGCCGGCACCCCAACGTCTCGATGGTGTTCTCCGGGCACTACGTCAACCAAGGGCTGATCGTGGAGAAAGGCGTGAACGGCAACACGGTCAACCAGATCCAGGCCGACTACCAGAACGTCAGCACGCTCGACCCGAACAGCTACTTCCGGATCCTCGAGTTCAACCCGACGGCGAAGACGGTCAGTGTCCAGACCTACTCGCCGTACCTGGACAAGAACCTGACCGACACGAAGAACCAGTTCACGCTCCAGAACGTGAGCTTCCCGCGCGCTCGCCGCTGATCGTCGTATGCGGCACGAGAAAGCCGATGGCCGACACCGTGGGGGACGGCGCTGGCCATCGGCCGCTGTGGATCAGGCGTCGCCGTCGTGGGCGGCCGCGCCCACCCGGCTCCTCCAGCAGGTCTTCCATGGTGACGAAGCCGATCACCGTGCCCTTGTTCCCGGTGACGGCCGCCAGGTGCGTGCCGGCTGCCCGCATCGCGGTCATCGTGTGGTCCAGGCCGAGCTGAGCCGTGGCCATCATCTGCCGGCCTCGCCATCCCCGCTTCCGGACGACCGCGCCCCACCGGGCGGCGTCCTCGATTGCCGCCCGCCAGCCGTGCCGAACCTCCACAGATGGGGGCATCCCCGCCCGGTCGATTATCACGGTACGCATTGGCGTGATTACACTGAGTGCGTGAGCGACTGCTGGGCGGCTGCGGTGGAGGCATTGCGACGCTGTCGCGTGCTTCTCCTTCCGGGGCTCGTCCTGCTCGTGGCCGCGCATTTGGCCGGGGCCACGCACAGCGCTGCGTTCACCGGTCCGCACACTGCGATGTCAATCTCCTGCGCGGAGCACCAGGTGACTCCGGGGCCCCCACTCCACGTTGCCACGCCGGAGCCCACCCATCAGCACGGCCTGACCGACCACTTCGACCACTCCGTCGACCGGCCCCGTTCGAGCGGGGAACCCGTCGCGACGATGCTGGTGGTCTCGGACGCACTCGCCACCGGTCACGTACCTGTGGTGCACGGTTCCTTCCCGCACACGGCAGAGCCGGCCGGGCCACCAGGCCATCCGGCTCCGCTCGCGCTGAATTGCGTCTGCCGGCAGTAGGAGCGCCCCCGCACGCCGTCGTCCCCCTCTGGTGAAGACCCGAGAGCGGTGTCGAGCGTGCCCGCGCGCCCTCAGAACTGCCTATCCCGTGCCTTCCGCGTCCCCGTGGAGGCGCGTAGGAGCCGTACGCGATGAACCACCTCTCCCTGCTCGACGACTTCGGTCCCCTGTCTCCCCTCTCTCACGCACCCGTACCCGTGGTCGCCCGGCGGCCCGCCCAGCTGGTGGGCAGCACCCCGGTCCTGTGGATCGACCAGCCCTTCGCCCCGCCCGGCCGCGGCTTCTTCGCCAAGCTGGAGGGCTGCAACCCCGGCGGCATCAAGGACCGGCCGGGCCTGCACATGATCCGCCAGGCACGGCTGCGCGGGGAGCTGCTGCCCGGCGCGCCCGTGATCGAGTCCTCGTCCGGGACCCTTGGCCTGGGGCTGACCCTCGCCGGCCTGACGTTCGGGCATCCGGTCACCGTCGTGTCCGACCCGGGCATGGAGCCCTCGGTCGTACGCCTTCTCACCGCGCTCGGCGCCTTCGTCGACCAGGTCGAGTCCCCTCACCCCACGGGCGGCTGGCAGGAGGCGCGGCGGGCGCGGGTCGCCGACCTGCTGACGGCGGCGCCGGGCGCGTACTGCCCGGACCAGTACACCAATCCCGACAACGTGGGTGCGTACCGGCCGCTGGCTGGTGAGCTGATCGCCCAGCTGGGCCGGGTCGACGTCCTGGTCGCGGCGGTGGGGACCGGCGGGCACTCCGCCGGGATCGCAGCCGGCCTGCGCGAGCACTCCCCCGGGCTGCGGGTGATCGGGGTGGACTCGATCAACTCGGCGATCTTCGGCCAGCCCGTCGGCCCGCGGCTGATGCGCGGACTCGGCTCCAGCATCCATCCCGCGAATGTGGACTACGACGCCTTCTCCGAGGTGCACTGGGTGGCGCCCGGGGAAGCGGTGTGGGCCTGCCGGCGGCTGGCCCGCCGGCACTACGCGTCCGGGGGCTGGAGCGTGGGCGCGGTGGCGCTCGTCGCGGGGTGGGCGGCGCGGACGATGCCGCCGGGGACGCGGATCGCCACCGTCTTCCCGGACGGCCCGTACCGGTACCTGGAGACCGTCTACAACGACGCCTGGTGCGCCGAGCGGGGCATTCTCGGGGTGGAACCGCCCGAGGAGCCGGACGAGATCGCGGCGCCGGACGAGTGCGCGGTGACCGGGTGGACCCGGTGCAGCCAGGTGCGCGACCCGCTCGGACGGGAGCCGCGCCGGCCCGCGCTGCGGACGGCGGTCCGGCGATGAGGGGGCTGCGGGCGCAGGTGCGGTCCTTCGACGCGAGCGTGCGGCTGCTGATGGTCAACCAGTTCGCCATCAACCTGGGCTTCTACATGCTGATGCCCTACCTCGCGGATCACCTCGCCCACGGACTCGGGCTGGCCACCTGGGCGGTCGGGCTCGTCCTGGGCGTACGAAACCTGTCCCAGCAGGGCATGTTCCTGGTCGGCGGAACACTGGCCGACCGATACGGCTGCAAGCCGATGATCCTGGCCGGGTGCGCCCTGCGGACGGTCGCCTTCACCCTGCTCGGCGTCGTGCAGTCGCTCCCGGCGCTGATCGTCGCCTCGGCTTTCACGGGGCTCGCGGGGGCACTGTTCAACCCTGCGGTGCGTGCGTATCTGGCGGCCGAGACCGGGCCGGAGCGGCGGGTGGAGGCGTTCGCCGCCTTCAACGTCTTCTACCAGGCGGGCATCCTGGTCGGTCCCCTGGCCGGACTGGCACTGCTGGCGTGGGACTTCCGGCTGGTGTGCATGGTCGCGGCCGGGATCTTCGGGGCCCTGGCCCTGCTCCAGGCCCGGGCACTGCCCGCCCGGCCCCCGGCCGATCGCAGTGCCGAGCCCGCCTGGCGGGCGGTGCTGCGCGACTGGCGGTCCATCGCGGCGAACCGGCCGTTCCTGCTGTTCGCCGTCGCCATGTCCGGCTCCTATGTGCTGGCTTTCCAGGTGTACCTGGCGCTGCCGCTGCGGGCCCGGGAGCTGTTCGGCGAACGGACCGGCGTGGTGACGGGCGCGGTGTTCGCGGTCTCGGCGCTCGCGGCCCTGTCGGGGCAGCTGAAGCTGACCGCGTGGGCCGAGCGGACGCTGTCCGGGCCCGCGGCGATCGCCTGGGGGCTGGCCGTGATGGGCGCGGCGTTCCTGCCGCTGATGCCCGGCCCGTACGGTGACGGCGCCCAGGGCTTGGTCGTCGGGGTGGCGGGGCTGGTGCTGTGCGCGGCGCTGCTGGCATGGGGCGGGGCGCTGCTCTACCCCTTCGAGATGGACACCGTGGTCCGGCTGTCCGGGGAGCGGCTCGTGGCCACCTACTACGGCGCCTACAACACAGCGTCCGGGATCGCGATCGCGGCGGGGAACCTGGGGGTGGGCATGCTGTTCGATACAGGCGTGGCTTGGCTGCCGTGGGCGGTGCTGGCCGCGACCGGCCTGCTGTGCGCCACGGCGGTGGCCGCTCTGGAGCGCGGTGGATACCTGCGTCCGCCGGTACGGGAGGTGACGCTGGCCGGTTGAGCGGCCAGGGCAGGCGTACGGGTTCCGAGTGCGCGGGAGGAGGACCAGGCCCGGGTTGCCGGGTGGCGGGCCGTGGAGCTGCGCCCGGTGAACCGTCCCGGGACCGTGTCGAGTCCACCACCGCGCTCCGCCTCGGGACGGCGGAGGCCGAGCAGGTTTCGAGCTCGACATGAGCAGCCGGCTCGGCCTTACCCTGGCGCGCGCGGCGCCCCGGTACCGTGCCGTGCCTGATGCACAGGCCCAGCGGCCGGCCAAGGGGCGTGCGCAGGAACGGCGTCCGGCCGTCAGTACAGGTAGACGTCGATGACCAGGGCCACCAGGCCGGCGAGCAGGGCGTAGGCGGTGCTGCGGCGGGCGGGTTCGGCGGCCAGGGGGCCGAGTCCCAGGGCAACGGCCGGGACGGCGACGCTGGACGTGTGCGAGGAGACCGGCCGCGCCCGGCTCTCCTACCGGCGGGCCGAGGAGATCTTCGAGGAGAACACCCGGCTGGTGGCCAACCCAATCGCCTCGCCCGAGGACATCGAGGACCTGGACGGCTGGACCCTGCACCGGCTCCGCCACAGCGCCCTGACCCACGACGCCGAGAACGCCACCTCCACCCCGATGCTGCTGGCCCGCTCTCGCCACGCCTCCGTCCGATCCCTGGAGCGGTACGCCCGTCCCGGCGTCGACGCCGTCGCCCGACGCGTTGCTGAGCGCGACCCCGGCGCACGTCGCCGGGCATGACACCCTCCGGTTACGGCTACTGGCACCCCAAGTCCGGGGCGTCCGGCATGTTTCCGCCGGTACTTCGGCTGTCCTCCCGCTAGTGCCCTTGGCTGCCGTGTGGGTGTGGGCCGTCGCTCTGCTCGACGGGGAGGTGGATCGGGCCGCGAAGAATGGGGCTGCGTCGGTACGGCGGTGGGTCGGCGACGAGCCTGGGCCGGTCGAGTCGGTGGACGAGCTGGGTCAGGGCGATCTGGGTTTCCCGCCGGGCCAGCGGTCCGCCGAAGCACAGGTGGATGCCGCTGCCGAAGCCGAGGTGCTGGTTGTCTCGCCGGTCGGGGGCGAAGCGGTCGGGATCGTGGAAGCGGTTCGGATCGCGACTGCCCGAGGCCAGCATGAGCATGATCTGCGAGCCCTTGGGGATGGTGGTGTCGGCGACGGTGATGTCGCTGTACGCCGCGCGCCAGGGAATGATGTGCACGGGGGGCTCGTAGCGCAGCAGTTCCTCGACCAGCGGCACGACCAAGCCCGGCTCGTTGCGCAGTCGTTGCAGAACCTGCGGGTGACGGAGCAGGGTCAGCATGCCGTTGGTGATGAGGTTTACGGTGGTCTCGTGGCCGGCGATCAGGAGCGTGTGGGCGGTGCTGACGATTTCTGCGTCGGTCATCCGCCCGTCGGGCCCATCATCGTTGGCCAGCCGTGACAGCAGGTCATCGCCTGCCCGGCCATGGCGTTGTTCCAGCAGCCCGCCGAGGTACTGGTTCAGGTCTTTGCTGGCCTGCGTGCCTTTGTCGAGTTTCTCCTTCGGGTCGGTCTTGGGGTCGTAGTCGATCGAGTCGATGATGGCGTTCACCCATACGTGGAACTGGGGTTCGTCCTCGCGTGGCACGCCGAGCAGGTGGCAGATCACGGTGACGGGGAACGGGTAGGCGAAGTCGTCGACGATGTCGACCTCCTCTTTGCCCGCGAAGCCGTCGATGAGGCCGCTGACGGTGGCGGTCAGGTCGCCTTCCAGGCTGGTCACCAGCCCCGGGGTGTGCGGGGGGCCGAAGTGGCGCATCGTCATGCGCCGCAGGCGGTCGTGCTCGGGCGGGTCGAGATTGATGAACGACGGGGTGGCACGTCCCTCGGCCGCGGCCATCGGACGCGACAGGTTGCGGACGTCGGAGCTCAGGTGCGGGTTGTGCAAGATGTCCATGAGCTCGCGGTAGGTGCTGATGACGTAGCTGCCGTCCTCCTGCCTGGCCACCGGCGTCCTGCGTAGCTCCGCGTACAGCGGGTACGGGTCGGCCCGGGAGGAGTAGTCGAGGATCCGTTGCAGCGTGTCGGGCGTCTCGGTCGTGGTCATCACGGTCTCCCTCCTACCGGTGGTGCTGCTGCACGGCCGTGACGCGCCGCTCGCCCGGGTCATGGCCGGTGACGACCACGGTGGCGCCCTGGGCGAGCAGGGTGGGGCCGGGGAAGTCGACGGGTACCGGCTTCATGTCGGCGGGCTGGTCGGGCGTGGGGTTCGGTGGCGGGAAGGGCGCGGCCGTTTCGACCAGCTTCCGGTAGTGGTCCAGCCACTTGGCGTTGTTGAAGCTGACCGCCGCGGTGACGCGGCCCTTGTAGCCGTATGCGGCGACGAATCGGTGATCGGACACAGAGCCCTGGGTAACGACGACCTCGTCGGCGAAGGTCGGCACACCGACGGACTTGATGTTGACGCCGAACTGGATCGACCAGAACACCGGGATGGAAAGGTGGGGCCAGCGGTCCGCCTGGGCGCTGACCATGTTGTGGGCCGCGACTTCGGCCTGTTCCACGGCGTTGGCCCAGTGCTCCAGCGAGATGAGCCGGTACTCGTAGATCGGGTTCGGGCAGCGTGCCACGTCTCCCGCGACGAAGATGTCGTCGGTGACCAGGCCGTTGATGTCCAGTGCGCGGCAGCCCGTGTCGCAGGCGATCCCCCAGACACCGGCCGCCAGTCCAGAGTCCCGCAGCCACTCGGTGTTGCGGATGCCCCCGAGGGCCACCACCGCCACGTCGGCGTCGACCGTGCTGCCGTCGTCGAAGTGGGCACGGCAGAATCGCCCCTGTGCGTCGCCCTCCAGCTGGGTGACTTTGACACCGCAGCGCAGGTCGACACCGTGGGCGCGCTGCATGTCGGCCGCGACCTCACCGATCATGGCGCCGAGCGCTCCGACCAGCGGGGCCGGCGCGAGTTCGGCGACGGTCACCGGGATGTCTCGCTCGCGGCAGATGGAGGCGATCTCGGAGCCGGTGAATCCCGCTCCGATGACCAGGACGCGGGAGGGCCCGGCGGCAAGGGCCCGCTGCAGGCCCTCGGCGTGCTCACGTGTACGTACGACGAACACTCCGTCCAGAGCCGCCTCGCTCTCGACGAACCAAGGCCGGGCACGCACCCCGGTGGAGATCAGCACTCGGTCGAAGGGAACCTCGCTTCCGTCGGCCAGACGGACGTGGTTGGTCGCCAGGTCCAGCCCGCTGGCGGGTACGCCCAGCAGCCACTCCGCGTCGATGTCACGGCGCCGCGGCAGCGTGGTATCCCCGGCCGGCACCCACCCGGTCAGCACCTGCTTCGACAGAGGAGGCCGGTCGTAGGGCTCACCCAACTCGTCACCGATCATGGTCAGCGATCCGGTGAAGCCTTCGTCGCGCAGAGCCTCCGCCGCACGCAGCCCCGCCAGTGACGCCCCGACGACCACGATGCGGCCATCACGCTTGAACGCCTGCAGGGAGTCGGCGCTGGTCATACGCAGGGTATCGGTGCTGTTCATGACAGCGACGCCTCCGCCGGTGTGTCCCTCCCCTCCAACTGGTCGACCAGAATCGCCTGAAGCGGGCAGGCGGCCGCGGCGCGCAGCACCTGGTCGCGGCGGACGTCATCCGGGTTCGGGTCGTACATCAGGGCTTCCTCGCCGTGCATCCGGAATGCGTCCGGGGCCAGGAACGCGCACTGCGCATATCCCTGACATCGGGAAAGATCAACGACAACTCTCATCCCTACCTCCACAGGGGCTGCGGACTCCGGGCCTTGAAGCCAGTGCCACTTTGGTACGCAAAACGCGCAACAGGTCTTGAGAGAAGAGAATTCGGCCGCCCCTGCGAAGTACGCGGGAGTGCACCACGCTCGTCGGGCCTCCACGGAAAGAATTGATCACCGCTAAGGAGACCGGTGCCTGTGCACTGACCTGAAAAACTGGCTCTTGAAGACTGGCTCTTGTGGTCAAAAGTCTATGCCGCACGCACATCGCCCGCACGCCAGGAAGGGGATGTCCCGCCGGCATGGCGCCGGAGCCACGACGATGTACGCACCGCCCGCCCGAATTCCTCTCGCCTGGTAGGTGGGGTGATTCGGGCCGCCGCGGGTGAAGCGGCGCAGGACCTGTTCGGCCTCGGCGGTGCCCAGGCGCAGGGCGGTGGTGTGTTCACGATCTGGTCGTACTGCTGGCGGATCAGGTCCCAGTTGATCGTCTTGGTGGACAGCACCGGTGCGAGGTTCGGCCAGTTGTCGTCCTCCCCGGCCGTCGGCCGGTACAGCCGCGCGGAGCCGATGTCCTTCAGTCTCGGCATGAGTTTGAAGTCGAGCATGTGGGCGAAAGCGAAGCCTACGATGGACGCGCCATGGGTGTCGGTGTACTGGATAGCGCTGGTGCCACTCGGTCATCAGGTTCGAGGACCAGGAGCCGAACTTGCGACTGTCGGAAGCGCAGACGGTGCCGGTACCCCACCACATCTCGTCGCGGCAGCGAAAGTGGCGTTCACCAGCTTCACCAGCGCGGCGCGCAGGTTGGCCCGGTTGACGAACAGGTGCCGCACCCTGCGCGGCATCGCCTCGGACTCACCGTGCTTGCCGGTCACCGCAACCCGCGGCGGGCCTTTCGCGACATGCGCGGGGCCGCGAGGGCAACGACGCCCCCGAGGCCCCGGCCGTGTCCGGCTGCTGTGGTTCAACGGGGCGCGCTCGCCCCGGCCAGGTGCAGTTCGTCGGGCGCGTGGCTGTGGCAGTGACGCCAGCCGCCCTGGACCTGGACCGCATCCCGCAGGTGAGGGTGGCCGGGCTCCAGTGTGGTGTGGACGTGGGGGGGTGTCCGCCGCGTCGCGGGCGGGCCACAGCCACACCGCAGATACGGCGGCGATCAGGCCGATCAGGCCGAGGGCGACGACGGCGGCGAGCAGTCCGGCCGACGCTCCCACCCACCCGGCGAGGGGATACGTCAGCAGCCAGGCGGCGTGAGAGAGGGAGAATTGGGCGGCGAAGGCGGGCGTGCGTTCCTCGGGCGGGGCCGAGCGCCGGATGAGCCGTCCCGTCGGTGTGAGGACCATGGAGCAGGCCGCGCCGAACGCCGCCCAGGCGCCGAGGAGCGCCGGCCAGCGCCAGCTGCCGCCCGAGGCCGAGGTGATCACGCCGACGGCTGCGAACACCACGGTCAGCAGCAGGCCGCCGCGCAGCATCACGGTGCGGTCCGCGACCCTGTCGAGGACGCGCGGGAGCACGAGGGCGACCAGCATGGAACCGGCGCCGTACGCGCCGAGGGCGAAGGCCACGTCGCCGGTGGACCGGTCGAGGTGATCGCGTACGTAGACGACGGTGTTGACGGTGACCAGGGCGCTGGCCGCGGCCACGGCCAGGTTGAGGCACAGCAGGGCGCGCAGGCGCGGCACGCGGAAGAACAGGCGGCTCCCCGCGCTGGCCTTCGCATAGACACCGGCCGTGCGCTCCGGGGCCGGGGCGGGCTTGGGCAGGACCGCCGAGACGACGAGCGCGGCGGAGGCGAGGAAGCCGCCCACGGTACCGAGGAAGAGCCAGTTGTAGGTCATGAAGCCGAGCAGCGCAGCGGCCAGCGCCGGGCTGAACAGGCTCTCCAGGTCGTACGCGAGCCGGGACATCGAGAGCGCCTGCGTGTAGTCGCGTTCCTCGGGCAGCACGTCGGGGATGACGGCCTGGAAGGTCGGCGTGAAGGCGGCGGAGGCGGCCTGGAGGGCGAAGATGAGGACGTAGACCTGCCAGACCTGGTCGACGAACGGCAGCATGAGCGCGACCGCGGCGCGGGTCAGGTCGGAGCCGACCAGTAGGGCCCGGCGCGGGATGCGGTGCGCGATCGCTCCTATGGCCGGGGCTATGCCGACGAAGGCCACCATCTTGATCGCCAGCGCGGTGCCCAGGACGGATCCGGCGCGGGGTCCCGAGATGTCGTACGCGAGCAGGCCCAGGGCCACGGTGGCGAGCCCAGTGCCGACCAGGGCGATCACCTGGGCGGTGAAGAGGTGGCGATAGGTGCGGTTGCGCAGCACGGAAAGCATGCGGGCGTCCTTCACGGGGCGGGGGGCGGACCTCTTCACCATACAGTCATGTGCGCATCTGCGCACATGTTGGCCAAATCTTTGCGGTGGCCGCTGCGAGCGGCGGACCCGCCCGGCATACCCTGTCCGCATGCGAGTGAGCGAGCCAGTCCCAGCTGCAACCAGTGCGCACCTGCGTGCCCCCGATGACGCCCGCCTCACCGAGGCCGCCTCGGTCTTCGCCATGCTCTCCGATGCCACACGGCTGCACCTGCTGTGGCTGCTCGCGCAGGACGAGGCGGACGTCGGCTCGCTCGCCGAGCAGTGCTCAGCCTCAAGGACCGCGGTCAGCCAGCACCTGGCGAAGCTGCGGCTGGCCGGGCTGGTCGAGACCCGACGGGAGGGCCGGCACGTGTTCTACCGGCTCGGGGACGGACACCTGCGCCGCCTCGTCACCGAAGCCCTCAGCCACGCCGACCACCGTGTGAGCGGCGAGGCCCCGCACGACTGAACCCGGGCGCGGGCACCGGGCGGGTGCCGTGGTGGCGCAGCACAGCATGCGGGTCGGCCGTACCACCGCCGGCAGCATGCGGGTCCGTGTGGACCGTCGCTGCGGTGAGCCTGGGTACGGCGTGCATGAGCGTGTGCTCCGCGTCGACCGCGATGGCGTGGGCCTCGGCGACCGTGAGCCCTCGGTCCACCACGATGTCGGTCTCGGCCCGCAGGGTGTGGCCGATCCACCGCATGCGTACCCGCCCCACATGTTCGACGCCGTCGACCGCACGCAGGGCTGCTTCCGCACGGTCGACGAGAACCGGGTCGACGGCGTCCATGAGCCGTCGGTAGACCTCGCGGGACGCGTCCCGCAGGACGAACACGATGACGGCGGCGATCAGCAGACCGACCACCGGGTCCGCAGCGCGCCATCCGAGGGCCGATCCGCCCGCTCCGAGCAGGACGGCGAGCGAGGTGAAGCCGTCCGTACGGGCGTGCAGGCCGTCGGCGACGAGGGCGGCCGATCCGATCCGGCGACCGGTGCGGATGCGGTACCGCGCCACCCACTCGTTCCCGATGAAGCCGATGACGGCCGCGACCGCCACCGCCCCCAGGTGGCTCACCGCCCGGGGCTGGAGCAGTCGGCCGACCGCCTCGTAGGCGACGAACGCCGCGGACGCCGCGATCGTCACGACGATGACGATGCCGGCGAGGTCCTCTGCCCGCCCGTATCCGTACGT
Organism: Streptomyces sp. NPDC097981; assembly: GCF_040302565.1. Lineage (NCBI taxonomy): Bacteria > Bacillati > Actinomycetota > Actinomycetes > Kitasatosporales > Streptomycetaceae > Streptomyces > Streptomyces sp. NPDC097981. The sequence goes on along the minus strand of NZ_JBEORW010000083.1, from coordinate 3,043 downwards.
GTAGCGGCGGTCGGGCCCCCGCCGGCCGACCAGGAACGCCACCGCGAGGGGCACGGCGGTCAGCGCGTCGGCTCCGTTGTGGAGGGTGTCGCCGAGGAGGGCGACGGATCCGGACAGCGCGACGACCGCGAGCTGGAGGGCCGCGGTGACGGTGAGGACCGCGAAGGAGAACCAGAGCGTGCGCATGCCCTCGCGCGAGGTCTCCATGACGGGGTCGATCTTGTCTGCTGCCGCATGCCCGTGCGGCGCGATCAGGTGATGGAGGCGGTGCCGCAATCCGGTCCGCCCGTGATACCGCGCGTGGTGCTCGTGCCGTCCACGGCGGCCTGGGGGCTCGCTCCGGTTCTCGCTCATGGCCGCTCCTGCGCCCGTGGCGCCGCTTACACTCCACCCTCCCTCCACCGTATGCGCATTCGCGCACCTGTGCACGGGTCGGCGGCAGAGGCGTCGAGTTCTCGCCGTACAGTGCGCTCTGCCCGCCTCGCCGCACCTGCCCCTGGAGGCCCTCATGGCCTCACCGCAGTCCGCTGACGACGCGGACTCCATACCCGAGTCCGAGCCGGAAGCGCGCCTCTCGGGCCGAAGCCTGATGCGGCTCGGCGTGCTGCCACTGGGCGCGGCCGCCCTGCCGCCCCCCGTGCTCGCCCTGTTCAGCGCTGTGGCCGCCCGGCTTCTCTTCCCCGGTCAGATGCTCCTGGTCGCCTTCGCCTTGTTCACCACGGGGCTGCTGGCCCACTACTTCACGACCGGCAGGAGGCCGAGCCGTGCCTGACGCCCGCTACGCCATCGCCGCCGTCCTCGTGTCCGCATGTCATCAGATCGATACGGAGGCTGCGCCCCGCCGCCGCAGACGGAGGCCTGGGGCCGGCGCAGAGCCGGCCGGACATTCCGGCGTGCCGCCGGCGATCCAAGCACCCTCGGCACATACATACGGATCCAGAGGCCTGTTCAAAAGCCTCAAGGCCGGACGGGCGGCATCAGATCGCTCTCACTGATGGTGTACGTCAGCAGGGGGTAGACGAAGTCCGTTTCATTGTTCTCACGGCGCCGTAGTCGGTAAAACTCGCGCTTCTGCTCATCGTCGGCCGACACGAGGCGCGCACCCTGCGGAAGGTATGCATGTCCGTCGCGAAACCGAACGAAGGTCTTTGATGCTCGAAACGTTACGCCCAACCATTGGTTGTCCGCCGCCTGGATGGGCGCGTCCAATACGATTTTATGCCGGAGTCGCCGATTCGAGTCGACAGAAAACGCGACGACACTGTTGTGGGCGAGAGGGATCTCGAACTTGTCGACACCGGACCCCTTTGATTCAAAGATCAGCTTCCTCGGCGGGCCCGCTTCGGGATATTGGTAGCAGGAGAAGACGGCGATAAACGACCTGTTGGCCAGATCTAGGGCTTGGTCGGAATGGCTGCCCATGGTTTTGTAAACGTTCGTGTAGCTCTCGATGAGAGCGTTGTTGAAGCCGACCGAAAGCGCCGCACGTTCTTGAATCTGTTGCGCCAGCCGTTCGTGCACCGCCTGGAAACGCTGCGCGGGGCCCCTGTATTCAGTGGTAGTACGTACGAGAGGCACACCATCAGCCTCATCGGTCTTGGTGAGCACGGCGCCTCGCCGGCCCTTTCCTACGTCTTCCAAACGAGCCGAAGCGGACAGCTCCGCAAAGAAATTCTCATCGGTCGGCAAAGCGAACGAGATGATCTCATCCGAGATCCTAGACTCGGGGGGCAACATAGTCTCCCGTATTCATACTGAAGAGAAAATCATCGCCGTAATCAATGAAGGACGAGGTCCTGTTCTCCTCGGCGTACAGCCTGCGCAGCTCATTCATGCCCGCCGGTGTGGGCGGCTCCAGCTTCACCAAATCTCCGGCCACTTTGAGGAACGTGTGGCCGTTCTTGTGAACGGCCTCGGCACTCGAACAGCGCACCACGTATCCCAGGCGGGTCGGGAGCAACTCGGCGTCCAACGTCGAGGGCCGGATTTCGTGCGTGTACAGGCGGTTGATGGACAGTGGCATGAAGAAAACGGAGCCGGGGTAAAGAGTCAGGGTGAACTGCGGGGGGAGTGCCACCCCGTCGCGTTCTTCGATCGGCTCCTTGAGGCGAAAGTGGAGTTTGGTCAGTCCGCTGGCACCCTTCACACCGTAGTCGAAGGGGTCTTCGGCCAGGGGCTGCAGCTCGTCGAGCCGGTCATAGAAGGTGCAGAAGGCCATGATGCCATTGGCGGGCATGTCCTTGGTCTTGTCGGCATGGGCCGATATCTTGGCTTTGGACTGCTTGCGCTCGGCCGTGGCACGGGTGTTGTGGTAGATCTGAGCGAGGACGTGATTTAGCGGTGCCTGGTTCCGGAAGACGGCGGCGGCCTCACGGTTCAGAGCCTCGACGATGCGCGTGTCAGTCGGGCGAAAGATCTCGGTCGGCCCCGAAAGATTCGTGGAGCACCGGAGCAGGCGGAAATGCAGTTCGTCACCGTTTCGCGTGACGGGCGTCAGATAGATTCCGCTGCGATGGGCTGTTCCAGGCTTGGTGGACTCCGTCAGGGACTGGAACTCGTGCTCCGCACTGATCCATCCGAAGTGATCGACGCCGAGGCCGAAAAAGCCGCGGTAGTACACGCCGGCGCCGTGTACGCGGATGGGAACTCGGCCGAGGTCGACAAGGGTCCAAGGTTTCTCGACGTCTTCGTGGTAACCGTGCGATAGCTCCCGGATAACAAACACCCGGGCCGCCGCATGCAGCTGTCCGCCACTGATCCCGGATACATCACCACACAGGTAGACGTTCTTCTGCGCGAGGTTGGCCGAACCGGAAGCAAGGTCTTCTGGCGTGATCGTGGACCCGAAAAATCCCCTGACCAAGTCATTGTCTTGCAACGTCGAAGGCGCAACCAAGGTGTTGCTCGCATCCTCGATGCGGGCTTCTGTCAGCTCTGTTGTGTACATCGAGCCCTTTCCAACCTCAGGTTGAGGCGTGGTGAAGGACGACGACGGCCTTCACGATGTCGGTGATCCGGTTGGTGCTGCAGCGGAGCTTGCGTA
>NZ_JBEORW010000082.1:0-18343 GCF_040302565.1 Streptomyces sp. NPDC097981 | reverse complement strand
CAGTACGTGCTGCGCGCGGAACTCCCGGGCATGAACCCGGAGGAGGACATCAGCACCGCCGAGCGGATCCCGCCGCGTCGCCCCGGGCGGCTCACGCCGCCCGGGGAATCATCACCCTTCCAGTCCCAGCCAGTCCGCCACGGTGGCCCACACCTTGGCGAGGTTCTCCGGCTTGGCCATGTCGTAGTGCGTGCAGGAAATGCCGGCCTCGCGGATTTCCCCGCTGACATAAGGCTTCCACGCGTCGCCCGAGGTCGCTTCCTCCCGCTCTTCCCTCTCGGCCACGATCAGCAGGGCGTCACCGTCGAAGTCCCCGTGGGAGTGCCGGTTCTGGATCTCACGGTGATTCAGCAGGACCTTGGCCAGGCTCCTGAACTCCTCGTCCGTGGTGGCACCGAGCGCGTGGCCCGCCTGGACCCGCACGAACTCGGCCACGGCGTCCAGCTGGTCCTCCGGCACGGCGGCGAGGTCGCCGACGGGTCCGGCGTCCGGGTCCGGCACCGCCGGGTTCTGGTCCATGAGGACGAGTGCCGCGACCTCCTCGCCCGCCGCCCGCAGCTGCACGGCGATCTCGTGGGCGGCGACCGCCCCGAAGGACCATCCCAGCAGGTGGTAGGGGCCGGAGGGCTGCACCCCCCGGATCAGCTCGACGTACTCCGCCGCCATCTCCCGTACGGAACGGGCTGGTTCGGTGGTCCCGTCAAGTCCGCGGTCCTGGAGTCCGTACAACGGGATGTCGTCCGGCACGCACTGGGCGAGCGGCATGTAGCACCAGCTCAGGCCGCCGGCCGGGTGGATGCCGAAGAAGGGGGGCTTGCTGCCCCCGGTCCGGATCGGCAGAAGGCCGTCGAGCGCGTCGCGCACCGACGACAGGCTCATCCGCTTCATCAGCTCGCTGACAGTCGGGGCGGCGAACACGTCGCGGACCGCGACCGACACGCCCCGTTCCCGCAGCTGTTCGACCAGTCGGACCGCCATCAGGGAGTGGCCGCCCAGCGCGAAGAAGTCCTCGTCGACGCCGACCGTTTCCACACCGAGCACCTCGGCGAACGCCTCGCAGAGGCTCCCCTCGAAGGAGGTGACTGCCCGGTTGGCGGTACCGTCCGCGGCCGTGATCCCGGGGGCCGGGAGCGCCTTGCGGTCCAGCTTGCCGTTCGGCATCAGCGGCAGCCGGTCGATCACCATCACCGCAGAAGGCACCATGTACCCGGGCATGCGGTCCTGGGCGAGGGCGCGCACCGAGCGGCCCAGCTCCCCTTCGTCGTCCTGGCCGGTGGCCGAGGACGGCACCACGTAGGCCACGAGGCGCTTGTCTCCCGGGGTGTCCTCCCGGACCACCACCACGGCCTGTCCGACCTCCGTATGGGTGGACAGGACGGCTTCGATCTCGCCCAGCTCGACACGGAACCCGCGTACCTTGACCTGATCGTCGGAACGCCCGACGTACTGCAGATCGCCGTCCGCCGTCCAGCGGACGACGTCGCCGGTGCGGTACATCCGCTCACCGTCGGCGCCGAACGGGCAGGCCACGAAACGCCCGGCCGTCAAACCCGGCCGTCCCAGGTATCCACGGGCGATGCCCTTGCCGGCGATGTACAGCTCACCGGCCACGCCCGGGGCCACCGGAACGAGTCCCTCGTCGAGCACGTACACCTGGGTGTTGCCGATCGGCCCGCCGATGGACGAGACGTCCACCGCGTCCGGTCGCAGCACCTTGGCCGTCGACCAGGTGGTGGTCTCCGTCGGCCCGTACAGGTTCGTCAGGGTCGGCGTCCGCTCCAGCAGGGTACGGGCCAGGTCGGCGGGCAGCGCCTCCGCGCCGATCAGCGCCCGCACCCGCGTCCAGTCCACGGGGTCGTCTGCGTCGGCCACGAGGCCGCGCCACAGACTCGGCGTCGCGTGCACCATGGTCGCTCCGGCGGAGCGGATCAGCTCCCGCAGCGCCCACGGGTCGAGCACCTGCTCCTGCGCAGCGAGCAGCAGCGTCGCGCCGCCCAGCAGCGGCAGGTAGAACTCGAAGCCCGCCATGTCGCAGCCGTGCGTGCTGACGGCCAGCAGGCGGTCGCCCGCGGTCAGCGGGAAGCTGTCCTGCATCGACTCCAGGAAGTTGACGATCGCCCGGTGTTCGACGAGCACGCCCTTGGGGCGTCCGGTGGATCCGGAGGTGTAGATCACCCACATGGGGTGGGCGGGCGACAGAGGGCGGGTGCGCTCGTCGTCGGCGAGTGCACCGTCCGCGTATCCGGCCAGCTCCCGGACCAGCTCGGGGTCGTCGAGCAGGACCACCGGAACTCCGGTGTCCGCCGCGGTCTGGACGTCGAACTCCTCCAGCCGGTCCCGCATGCCCTCGCCGGAGAGCACGCACACCGCGCCCGAATCGGCGATCACGTATGCGATGCGGTCGGCGGGATAGTTCGGATCGATCGGAAGGTAGGCGGCGCCAGCCTTGACCACGGCTAGCAGGGCCACGACCAGGTCGACAGTGCGCTCGAAGACGACTGCGACGACCGACTCCGGTCCCACTCCGTTCCCGGCCAGGTACCGGGCCACCCGGTTGGCCCGGGCGTCCAGCTCGGCGTAGCTCAGTTCCACGTCGCCGAAGGTGAGGGCGGGCGCGTCGGGAGTGCGCGCGACCTGGGCTTCGAACAGGGCGGCGACCGTCGTGTCCGGCACCTCGGCCGCGGTGTCGTTCCACTCGGTCAGCATGCGGTGCCGCTCGTCCTCGTCCAGGACGTCCACGGCGCTGAGCCGGGTGTCCGGGGCGGCGGCCAGGGTGGCGAGGACGCGCGTCAGGCGCCGCGCGATCCGTACGACCGACTCGGGCTCGAACAGGTCCGTCGAGGCGATGACCGTGCCGCGCAGGCCCGCGGGCGCTCCCTGGGCGTCGTGCGTTTCGACCATGCTCACGTCCAGGTCGAACTTGACCACGGACGTGCTGACGGTCGGTCCGGCCGGAGCACCGGGCGCGTCGGAGGGCGCTTCGGAGGGCGTACCGGCGTCGGTACGCCGCCCGGGCATGTCCAGCACCGCCTCGGCGGTGTTCTCCAGCAGCAGCATCACCTGGAAGAGCGGGTGGCGGGACAGCGAACGGGCCGGGGCCAGTTCCTCCACGAGCCGCTCGAACGGAACGTCCGCGTGGGCGAACGCGCCGAGTCCGGACTCCCGTACCCGCCCCAGCACCTCGCTGAAGGTCGGGTCCTGCGACAGGTCGGTGCGCAGCACGAAGGTGTTGACGAAGTACCCGACGAGGTCGTCCAGCGCCTCGTCGTTGCGTCCGGCGATGGCCGAGCCGATCGGGATGTCGGTGCCCGCTCCGAGCCGGGACAGCAGGACCGCCAGGGCCCCGTGCAGCACCATGAACATCGTCACGCCCTCGGTGCGGGCGATCTCCAGCAGCCGTGCGTGCACCTCGGCCGGGATTTCGACCGGGACGCGGTGGCCCTGGTGACCGGCCACGGCCGGACGCGCCTTGTCGGTCGGCAGCGTCAGTTCTTCCGGGATTCCGGCCAGCGCCTCGCGCCAGTAGGCGACCTGGCGGGAGATCAGGCTGTCGGGGTCCTCGCTGTCGCCCAGGACCCCGCGCTGCCAGAGCGCGTAGTCCGCGTACTGCACCGGCAGTTCGCGCCACTGCGGGGCGGCGCCCCCGGAGCGTGCGGCGTAGGCGGCGGAGAGGTCGCGGGCCAGGGGCGCCCAGGACCAGCCGTCGGTGGCGATGTGGTGGATGACCACCACGAGCACGTGGTCGTCCGGACCGGCGCTGAAAAGCCATGCGTTCACGGGCACTTGGGCCGACAGGTCGAAGGTGTAGCGCTGCGCGGCGGCAACCGCTTGCGGCAGGTCCTCCGGAGCGACCTCGGCCACGGTCAGGTCCCAGTCCAGGTCGGCCGGGTCCCACACCTGCTGGTAGGGCTCGCCGTCGGCGACCGGGAAGACGGTGCGCAGCACCTCGTGGCGTTCGAGCACGTCATGGAAGGCGGCGTTCAGTGCCTGCGCGTCCACCTCGCCGGACAGCCGGGCCGCGACGGGGATGTTGTAGGTGTGGCCCGGGCCCTCCAGCTTGTCGATGATCCACAGGCGGCGCTGACCGTAGGACAGGGGCGGCCGCTCGGGGCGCGTCGCGGCTTCCAACGGCGGCCGGGCCTCGCGCGCCCCGGCCAGGTGTTCGGCCAGGCCCGCGGCCGTGGGAGTGTCGAACAGGGCGCGGATCTCGACCTCGACGCCGAGCGTGGTCCGGATCCGGCTGACCAGGCGGACCGCGAGCAGCGAGTGGCCGCCCAGCTCGAAGAAGTCGTCGTCCGGGCCGACCGCGGGCAGTCCGAGGACCTCCGCGAAGGCCATGCACAGGATCTCTTCCTGGAGGCTGGCCGCGCGGTTGCGGCCGCCGGTGAGCGCGGAGCCGTAGTTCGGGGCGGGCAGGGCCCTGCGGTCCAGCTTCCCGTTGCCCGTCAGCGGCAGCCGGTCGAGGACCACGACGGCCGAGGGCACCATGTGCTCCGGCAGCCGCTGGCCGACGAACCTCCGTATGGCAGCGGAGAGTTCGAGGTCGTCGGCGCTCTCCGGGTCGTCGGTCACCACGTAGGCCACCAGGCGCTTGTCGCCCGCGGTGTCCTCCCGCGCGATGACCACGGACTGTTCGACCATCGGGTGCGTGGCCAGGACCGACTGGACCTCGCCCGGTTCGATCCGGAAGCCGCGGATCTTCACCTGCTCGTCGGCCCGCCCGGCGAACACAAGGAGGCCGTCCGCGTTCCAGCGCGCCAGGTCGCCGGTGCGGTACATCCGCTCGCCCGCCGCGCCGAAGGGGTCGGCGACGAACCGCTCGGCGGTCAGTCCGGGACGGCGCACGTAGCCGCGGGCCAGGCCCGCGCCGGCGACGTACAGTTCGCCCGCCGCGCCGACCGGGACCGGCTGGAGCCGGTCGTCCAGGACGTAGAAGCGGGTGTTGGCGATCGGCGTGCCCACGGGCACCACGTCGCCGGTCACCATGCCGGCGGACAGGGGCGTCGTGGCCACGCCGATGGTGGTCTCCGTCGGACCGTAGTGGTTGAAGACCCCGCGGCCCTCACCGGCCGCGAGCAGCTCGCCCACCCAGGCGGCGGAGGCCGCTTCGCCACCGAGGACCAGGGAGGTGGCCGGGAGTACGGCGCCCAGGTCTCCGGCGGATCCGAGCGCGGCCAGGTGGGAGGGCACCGCCTTGAGGTAGTCGATGCCGTGTTCGGCGAGGTAGCCGGCCACGGCGACCGGGTCGGTGACCGCGGTCTCGCCCAGGATGTGCAGTTCACCGCCGGTGGCCAGGCTCGCGAACACGACGGTGTTGCCGAGGTCGGTGGCCTGTGCCTGGAGCAGCGCGTACCGGCCGCCCGGGGTGCCGAAGCCGACCCGGCCGGGCACCGAGGACACGTAGTTGGCCAGGGAACCGTGCGTGATCGCGACGCCCTTGGGCCGGCCCGTCGAACCCGAGGTGTAGATCACGTAGGCCATGCCCCGCGGCTCCACCGGTACGCGCGGCGGCGTGGTGGGGGCGGCGGCGAGCTGCATCCGCGCCATGGCGCCGTCCAGCGCGACCAGGCGGGACTTGCCCGCGGGGAGTTCGTCCAGGATCTCCTCGGTGGTCAGCGCGAGCACGGCCCGGCTGTCGGTCAGGATGAAGGCGACCCGGTCCGTCGGCTGCTCGGGGTCGATCGGCAGGTACGCCGCACCGGCCTTCCACACGCCGAGGATCGCCGCGATCATCTCCACGCCGCGTCCGAGGCAGAGCCCCACGAGCGACTCGGCGCCGACGCCCTGCTCGATCAGATAGTGCGCGAGCCGGTTGGCGCGGGCGTCGAGTTCGGCGTACGTCACCTCCTCGCCGTCGCAGACCACCGCGACCGCCTCCGGAGTGGACGCGACCTGGGCTTCGAAGAGTTCGGCCACCGAGCCCACGGGGGCTTCCGCCGCCGTGTCGTTCCACTCCACGAGCACCTGGTGGAGTTCGTCCCGGCCGAGCACCTCGACCGTGTCCAGCGGCTGGTCCGGGCCTCCGGCCATGGCGGATTCCAGCGCGGCGACCAGGTTCTCCACCGCGGTGCGCACCAGGCGTCCCACGGAGTCCGGGTCGCCCGGGGCGACCGAGTCCACGACGAGACCCATGCTGTCGGCGTTGTCGTCCACGGCGACGGTCAGCGGGTAGTTGTTGCGGGGGCGCATGAACAGCCTGCGGATCCCCTCGATGCCCTCGTCGCGCCCCGCCTCCGCGCCCTCGGCGGACGCCGCCGGGGTGTTGTGCCGGTAGTTGAGCAGGGAGGTGAACAGCGGTGTATCGCTGGGCACTCCACTGGCGCGCTGTGCCACGGCCAGCGGCGCGTGCTCGTGTTCCAGCAGCGCCGCGAGCTGCGCGCGCATGGCGGCGACCGCGGTCATGACGCTGACTCCGCCCACCCGCACGCGGACCGGCAGGGTGTTCATAAACAGGCCCAGCGCCCGGTCGGAGCCCGCGCCGGAGTTCATCCGGCCGAAGAGCACGGTGCCGAAGACGACGTCGTCACGGCCGCTGACCGCGGCCAGCACCCGCGCCCACGCCACGTGCAGGAGCGTCGCCGGGCTGGTGCCGAGCTTGCGCGAGACCTCGCGCACCCGGGTGTCCAGCTGCTGCCCGAAGCCCAGGTGTGCCTGGCTCAGGTCGGTGCCGTCACCGTGGACGTCCTTCATCCCGAACGGGGAGGTCGGCTCGGTGACGTCACCGAGCAGCTCGGCGAAGTGCGCTTCGTGGGCGGAGCGTTCGGCGCCGCCACGCGTCTGCGCGACGAAGTCGCGGAACGGCAGCGGCTCAGGAAGTTCCGCGGCGCGTCCGCTGAGGAAGGCCTGCAGCTCGTCGAAGACGGCCGCCAGCGTGGTGTGGTCCTGGACCATGTGGTGCATGCGCAGCAGCGCCGCCCACCGGTCGCTGTTCGGAACGGCCGCCACGTGCAGGTCGACCAGCGGGGCGCGGCGCAGGTCCATGGACGTGCCGCCGATCGCCAGCAGCTGGTCCACGAGCTCCCCGCCCTGCGGATCCAGTGTGACCTCCGCGACCGGGAGTTCGGCTCGGCGCCACACGACCTGCACCGGTTCCCGCAGTCCTTCCCAGACCACGGCCGTGCGGTAGATGTCGTGCCGGTTCACCAGGTGCTGCATCGCGTTCACGAACGCGTCCAGCCGGGCCCGGGAGTCGAAGTCGAGCACGGTGGGGGCCGCGTAGGTGTCGCGTCCGCTGCCCGCCATCAGGTGGTGGAAGAGGAGGCCCTCCTGGAGCGGCGCGAGCGGGTAGACGTCGGCCACGTTGGCGGCGCCGCCCTCGACGGTCGCGACGATCCGCTCGATCTCACCGGCGTCCAGCTCCACGAGCGGCAGCATCTGCGGGGTGAGCGTGCGCGTGCCCTCGGGGATGAGGTTCGGCGGTACGGCGACCCGGTCGGCGGCGGCCGCCCTGGCGAGGCCCGCCACGGTCGGCGTCTCGAAGAGCGCCCGTACCGAGACGGAGACGCCGCGGACGCGCAGGCGTTCCACGAGCGAGACGGCCAGCAGGGAGTGTCCGCCCAGCCGGAAGAAGTCGTCGTCGACGCCGACGCTCTCCAGGCCCAGGACCTCGGCGAACACCGCGCACAGGATCTCCTCCCGCGCGTTGGTCGGACCGCCGCCCGATCCCGCCGTGTACTCCGGCGCGGGCAGCGCCCGGCGGTCCAGCTTCCCGTTCACGGTCAGCGGCAGTTCGTCCAGGGTCACGACGGCGGCCGGCACCATGTGCGACGGCAGCTGATCGGCGGCGTACGCGAGCAGGGACGCCGGCAGTGCGGCGGCCGTACCCGCGGCCGCGTCCTCGGCGGGCACGGCGTAGGCGACGAGGCGCTTGTCGCCGGGGGTGTCCTCACGGACCACGACCGCCGCCTGGCGCACCGACGCGTGGCCGGACAGCAGGGCGGCGATCTCGCCCGGCTCGATGCGGAACCCGCGGATCTTCACCTGCTCGTCGGCCCGGCCCAGGTACTCCAGTTCGCCGTCCGCGCGCCAGCGAGCGAGGTCCCCGCTGCGGTACAGGCGTTCGCCCGGCACGAAGGGGGAGGCCACGAACCGCTCGGCGGTCACGCCGGGGCGGTTCACGTAGCCGCGGGCCAGTCCGGCACCGGCGATGTACAGCTCACCGGCGACGCCGGCCGGGGCGGGCGAGAGGCTCCCGTCGAGGACGTACAGGCGGGTGTTCGCGATCGGGCGCCCGATCGGCACCGATTCGCCGACCTCCTGGCCCGCCGTCACCTCGAAGACGCAGCATCCGACGACCGTTTCGGTCGGTCCGTACTCGTTGACCACGACCGACTGCGGCGCGTGCTCCAGCCAGGTGCGGACATCGGCGCCCGTGAGGGCCTCGCCGCCGACGATCCAGCGCCGGGAGGCATCGCCGAGCTGTCCGTCGGACAGCAGGCGCGCGAGCAGCGGCAGGTGTCCGGGCACGATCTTGACCAGACCGAACTCATCGGACCGCCGGATCACCTCGGCCAGTCCCTCGGCCCCGCCGTCCCGGCTGATCACGACCGGGGAACCGGACACCAGCGGCAGGAGCAGGCTGGTGACCGTCAGGTCGAAGGCCAGCGACGAGTGCAGCGGCGCGCCGCCCCCCTCGCCCATACCGTAGGCCCGGGTCGCCCAGGTCACGTAGTTGGTCAGTCCGCCGTGGGTGACGGCGACGCCCTTGGGGCGGCCCGTCGATCCCGAGGTGTAGATCACGTACGCGGGGTGCGCGGACAGCACGGGGGGCGCTCCGTCGGTCCCGGTCAGCGCGTCCGCGGCGAGGGCCGCGAGCCCGGCCGCCACCGTGGCGTCGTCCAGGACGACCACCGGGGCAGCGCCGGAGCCCGCTTCGAATTCCGCCAGCCGCTCGCGCGTCGCCCCGTCGGTGAGCACGCACGCCACCGTGGCGTCGTCCAGCATGAACGCGATCCGCTCCGCCGGGTACTCGGGGTCGACCGGCAGGTAGGCGCCGCCGGCCTTCCAGACCGCCAGGACGGCCACGAGCACGTCCATGCCCCGCTCCAGGCACAGGCCGACCACCGCTTCGGGGCCGACGCCGAGGCCGGTCAGGTGCCGCGCCAGGCGGTTGGCCCGGGCGTCCAGCTCGCCGTACGTCAGCTCGGCGGCGTCGCCGACCACGGCGAGCGCGTCGGGAGAGGCGCTCACCCGTGCCTGGAACAGCTCCACCACGGTCTGGTCGGGGGTCTGCTCGGCGGTGTCGTTCCACTCACCGAGCACCCGGCGGCGCTCGGACTCGTCCAGTACCTCGATGGCCCGCAGCGGCCGGTCCTGGCCGCCTTCCCGTACGTCCTCCAGCACCGCGACGAGGTTCTCCACGGCCGTGCGCAGCAGGGTGCCCACCGCCAGGGAGTCGATCGGTGCCACCGCGTCCACGGCCAGCCCGATGTCCTCGCCGTCGTCGTCGACGGAGACGGTCAGCGGATAGTTGTTGCGCTCCTGCGAGAAGACCGCCCTGATCCCTGCGGTCCCGGCGGTCCGGGTCTCGTCCGCGGCCTCCTCGGCCGGACGGACGGTGTTGTGGCGGTAGTTGAAGAGCGAGGTGAACAGCGGTGTGTCACCGGGTACGGCGCTGGCCTGCTGGGCGAGTGCCAGCGGCGCGTGCTCGTGCGAGAGCAGCTCGGCGAGCTGACCGCGCATCGCGGCGACCGACGCCGCGGCATCGGACCCGGCGATCTTCACGCGCACCGGCAGCGTGTTGATGTACGGGCCCAGGGTCCGGTCGGATCCGGTACCGGCGTTCATGCGCCCGAAGAGGACGGTGCCGAAAACCACATCGTCACGGCCGCTGACCGCGGCCAGCACCCGCGCCCACGCCACGTGCATCACGGTCGCCGGGCTCGCGCCGGACCGGCGCGAGACCTCGCGGATCCGCTGCGAGAGCTCGGGGGTGAACTGCACGCGGGTCCGCACGACCCCGGCTCCGTCGCCATGGGCGTCCATCAGCCCGTACGGGGCGGTCGGCTCGGTCACGTCGCCCAGCAGTCCGGCGAAGTAGCGCTCGTGTTCCGCGCGCTCGACGCCGCCGCGGGCCTGTGCGACGAAGTCGCGGAAGGGCAGCGGCTCGGGCAGCTCGTCACCGCGGCCGGCCAGGAACGCCTCGACCTCTTCGAGCAGCACCTCCAGGGCGGTGTGGTCCTGGACAATGTGGTGCACCCGCACCAGGGCCAGCCACGCGTCACCGCCCGGCTCCGCCGCCGCGTGCACGTGGATCAGCGGCGCGCGCCGCAGGTCCACGGACGTGCCGGCCAGGGCCACCAGCTCGCTGACCGGGTCCGTACCGTCCGGGTCCAGCCGTACTTCCTCGACCGGCAGGACGGCGCGACGCCACACCACCTGCACCGGCTCGCGCAGGCCCTCCCACACGATCGCGGTGCGCAGGATGTCGTGCCGGTCCGCCACCTGGCGCAGGGCCTCGGTGAAGGCGTCCAGCCGCTCCCGGACGTCGAACCTGACCACGGTCGGCAGGACGTATGCGTCCTCGCCGCCGTCGGCGAACAGGTGGTGGAAGAGCAGACCCTCCTGGAGCGGGGCGAGGGGGTAGATGTCCGCGATGTTGGCGGCGCCGCCCTCGACGGTGGCGACGATCCGCGCCACCTCATCGGCGGTCAGGTCCACCAGCGGCAGCATCTCCGGGGTGATCTCCCGCGCACCCTCGGGGATGGCGTTCGGCGGTACCTCGACCTGCTCGGTCCCGGCCACCACGGCCAGGCCCGCCACGCTCGGGGTCTGGAACAGCGCCCGTACCGATACCGAGACCCCGCGCGTGCGCAGGACCTCCACCAGGCGCACCGCGAGCAGCGAATGGCCGCCCAGCGCGAAGAAGTCGTCGTCGACGCCGACGCTCTCCAGGCCCAGGACCTCGGCGAACCCGGCGCACAGGATCTCCTCCCGCACGCTGGAGGGACCACGGCCCGAACCCGTCGTGTACTCGGGTGCGGGCAGGGCCTTGCGGTCCAGCTTGCCGTTGACCGACAGCGGCAGCGCATCCAGCACCACCACTGCGGACGGGACCATGTACTGCGGCAGGCGCTCCGCCACCCGCGTGCGCACCGCCGTCGGCAGCTCCTCGTGGTCCGCGCCCCCGGCGGGCACGACGTAGGCGACCAGGCGCTTGTCACCCGGGGTGTCCTCGCGGGCGACCACGATGGCCTGGGCCACCTCGTCGTGTCCGGCGACGACCGACTGGACCTCGCCGAGCTCGATGCGGAAACCGCGCACCTTCACCTGCTCGTCGGCGCGGCCCAGGTACTCCACCTGCCCCTCGGTGTTCCAGCGCACCAGGTCACCGGTGCGGTAGAGGCGCTCGCCCGGGGCGCCGAAGGGGTCGGCCACGAACCGTTCGGCGGTCAGCCCGGGGCGGCTCAGGTAGCCGCGGGCCAGGCCCGCGCCCGCGATGTACAGCTCGCCCGCGACACCGGGGGGGACAGGCGCCATGCGTCCGTCCAGCACGTACACCCGGGCGTTCGAGATCGGGCGGCCGATCGGCACCGCCCCCTCGACGTCCTCGTCGGTGTACCAGGCCGTGGTGTACACGGTCGCCTCGGTCGGGCCGTAGATGTTCGCCAGCCGAACGCCCGGGAACGCGCGGCGGATGCTGCCGACCGCGTCGGCGGTGAGCGCCTCGCCCGCCAGGACCACCGTGCGCGGACGGGCGTCGGGGCCCGGTCCGCCCAGGATCTGGGCGAAGGCCGAGGGCACGCCGCTGACCAGGCTGACCTGCCAGGGGCCGCAGTCGCGGTCGGCGAGGGCGAGCAGGTCCCTTACGACCTCGACGGATCCGCCGGACACCAGGGGGCCGAGCAGCTCGAAGACCGAGACGTCGAAGTTGAACGAGGTGGACACCAGCACCCGGGCGAAGTCGGCGCCGCCGAACTCGGCGGCCGCCCAGGTCAGCAGGGCCACCACGGACCGGTGCTCGACCACCACGCCCTTGGGGCGTCCCGTGGAGCCCGAGGTGTAGATCACGTAGGCCGGGTGGGCGGGCGTCAGCGGCGCCACGCGAGCGTGCTGCGTCGGCGCGTGCGACGGCAGGCCCGCCACCACGGCTACGGTCTCGGGCGCGTCCAGCACCACGAGCTCCGGGCGTACGGACGGCAGCGCGGCGGCGGTGGCCGTGGAGGCGAGCACGACCAGGGGCGCCGCGTCGTCCAGCATGTAGGCGATGCGCTCGGCCGGGTACTCCGGGTCCACCGGCAGATAGGCGCCGCCGGCCTTCAGGACCGCGATCAGCGCGGGCACGACGTCCGCGCCGCGCTCCAGGCACACCGCGACCATCGACTCGGGTCCGACTCCGCGGCCGATCAGGTGGTGGGCCAGCCGGTTGGCCCGCGCGTCCAGTTCGGCGTACGACAGCTCCAGGCCGTCGACCACGAGGGCGAGAGCGTCGGGGGTACGGGCAACCTGCGCCTCGAAGAGGTCCGCGACCGTGACGGTGTCCGACGGCAGCTCCAGGGCGGTGCTGTTCCAGTCGACGAGCACCTGACGGCGCTCGCTCTCGGCCAGGACGTCGATGGTGTGCACCGGCGTCCGCGGATCGGCGGCGACGGCCTCCAGGACGCGCGTGAGCCGCAGCGCCATGTGCTCGACCGACGCCAGTTCGAAGAGGTCCGCCGCCGCGATGATCTCACCGCGCAGCCCGGCGGGCCGCCCCTCGGCGTCGAACGCCTCACCGACGCTGGTCTCGATGTCGAACTTGGCGGCGAGCCCGGCGGTCAGCGATTCGGGCTGGGCACCCGGGGCGCCCCCGGCCCGCACGCCCTGGAGGTCGAGTTCGGCCCCGGCGGTGTTCTGCATGGTGAGCATCACCTGGAACAGCGGGTGCCGGGAGAGGGAACGCGCCGGGGCGAGCTCCTCGACCAGCCGCTCGAACGGCACGTCCTGGTGCGCGAAGGCGTTCCAGCCGGCCTCCCGCACTCGCGCGAGCACATCGGCGAACGTCGGCTCGCCGGACAGGTCGGTGCGCATGACCAGGGTGTTGACGAAGAAGCCGACCAGGTCGTCGAGGGCGACGTCGGTACGGCCCGCGACCGTGGCGCCGATCGGGATGTCGGTGCCCGCGCCGAGCCGGGACAGCAGGACGGCCAGCGCGGCCTGGACCACCATGAACATGGTCACGTCGGACTCGCGCGCGACCTCCGTCAGGCGCGCGTGCACCTCCGCGGAGACGTTCAGCCCCACCGTGTGGCCGCGGTAGCCGGCCACTGCGGGGCGGGCGTGGTCGAAGGGGAGTTCCAGCTCGTCGGGCACACCGGCCAGCGCCTCGCGCCAGTAGGAGATCTGCCGGGAGGCGACGCTGTCCGGGTCCTGGTCGTCGCCGAGCAGCTCGCGCTGCCACAGCGCGTAGTCCGCGTACTGCACGGGCAGCGGCTCCCACGCGGGGGCCTGCCCCTCGCACCGTGCCGCGTACGCCACGGACAGGTCCCGGGCCAGCGGCTTCGTGGACCAGCCGTCGGTGGCGATGTGGTGGACCGTCACGACGAGCACGTGCTCGTCCGCGCCGGCCGAGAACAGCCAGGACCGGATGGGCACTTCGGCCGACAGGTCGAAGGCGTACGCCGAGGCCCGCGCCACCGCGCCTTCCAGCTCCCCCGGTCCCACCTCGGCCACGGACAGCTCCCAGGCCAGCTCCTCCAGCTTCAGGATGCGCTGGTACGGCTCGCCGTCGGCGACCGCGAAGACGGTGCGCAGCACTTCGTGGCGGCCGATCACGTCACGCAGCGCCGCTCCCAGCGCCTTCCCGTCCACCTCACCGGACAGCCGCAGCACGATCGGGATGTTGTAGGTGGCGCTCGGCCCCTCCAACTGGTCGATAAACCACAACCGGCGCTGCGCGAATGACAACGGAATCATCAGGAATCCTCAATGGTTACGCATCGGCCGCAACGCCGGCCTAGCTGACTTTTGACTTCCAAGCTGCTGTGCAAGCACGGAGAAACGATGCTCAGCCGACACGGAAAGGTCACGGCCGGATCGTCGTGGACCCCCGGCCGATTTATCGGACCAAATATTCGAGTATGCCGAGAGAAACTACGCGCCGGGCAGCCCAGTTGGGAATGGTCTCCATCAGGCTCTTGGCCCACATGCGGCTCGCATGTCGGTCCGGGATTCGCCGACCCGAATACCAAAGCGGCCGTGCTCCGTTCAACCGATATCACAGGAAGAACGTCACCCCTCCGAAGTCACTATGACCCAGGGTCCGCGCGGCGATCAAAGGTTCGTTCAACTGAGTCTTCGCGCCACTTGAACGCGGGAAGCCGCGGCCAGGGGGGAACCGGCCGCGGCTTCGGGTACTACAGGGCGGTCCAGCGCCCCTCCGTCATCAGGAATCCTCGCGGGGACGCATCGGGCGCAGCGCGGGCCGGGCCGCCTGCTGCTTTCCGAGTTCCGCCGCGAGGCCGGCGACCGTCGGCGCGTTCAGCAGGACCTTCAGCGGGACCTCCACGCCGAGCCGTGCCCGGACCAGGCTGACCAGCCGGACCGCGAGCAGCGAGTGGCCGCCCAGCTCGAAGAAGTCGTCGTCCATGCCCACGGCGTCGACTCCCAGCACCTGTGCGAACAGCTCGCAGAGGGTCTCTTCCTGCGGGGTGGACGGCGCCCGTCCGGCACCCGTCGCCCCGGCGTACTCCGGAGCGGGCAGGGCCTTGCGGTCCAGCTTGCCGTTCTGCGTCAGCGGCAGCCGCTCCAGCGTGACGACCGCCGCGGGAACCATGTGCTCGGGCAGCCGCTGGGCGACGAACTTGCGCAGGATTCCCGCAAGTTCGAGGTCGAACAGACTGTCGCCCTCAGCAGGGACGACGTACGCGACGAGACGGATGTCACCGGGCGTGTCCTCGCGGGCCACGACCGCGGCCTGACCCACCGACGGGTGGACCGTGAAGGCGGCCTGGACCTCGCCCGGCTCGATCCGGAAGCCCCGGACCTTCACCTGCTCGTCGGACCTTCCCAGGTACTCAAGCTGTCCGTCAACGGTCCACCGGACCTGGTCACCGGTCCGGTACATCCGGCCGCCCTGCTCGAACGGGCAGGCCACGAAGCGCTCGCCCGTCAGCCCCGGCCGCCGGACGTAACCCCGCGCGAGCTGGGCACCGGCGATGTACAGCTCGCCGATGACCCCGGGCGCCACCGGCTGCAGCGTCCCGTCCAGGACGTAGACCCGGGTGTTGGCGTTCGGCTTGCCGATCGGCACCGATTCGCCGATCTCCTGGCCCGCCGCGACCTCGAACACGGTGCATCCGACGACCGTCTCGGTCGGCCCGTACTCGTTGACCACCACCGAACGCGGCGCCCGCTCCAGCCACGAGCGGACCACGGCGCCGGTCAGCGCCTCACCACCGACGATTATCTTCCGCGCCGTAGTGGACACCTGCTCCGCCGTCAAGAGCTCGGTGAGCAGCGGCAGGTGGGCGGGGACCACCTTGGCCAGCCCGAACCCGCCGCCTGCGGCGACCAGCGCCGCCAGTCCCTCGGCGCCGCCCTCCGGGCTCACCACGACCGCCGAGCCGGACACCAGGGGCACCAGCACGCTGGTCACCGTCAGGTCGAAGGCGAGGGACGAGTGCAGGGGCGCCCCTCCCCCGTCCTGCATGCCGTAGGCCCCGCTCGCCCAGACCACGTAGTTCGTCAGGCCGCCGTGGGTGACCGCGACGCCCTTCGGACGGCCGGTGGATCCCGACGTGTAGATCACGTAGGCCAGGCCCTGCGGCGCCACGCCGACCCCGGGTGCGGTGTCCGGGCAGGCGCCGACCATGGCTGCGACCATCGGCTCGTCCAGCGCCATGGCGCGCACCCGGCCGACGGGCAGCTCGTCGAGCACCTCCTCCTCGCTCAGCAGCAGCGCGACGCCGCCGTCCGACAGCATGAACGCGATGCGGTCCGCCGGGTACTCCGGGTCGATCGGCAGATACCCCGCCCCCGCCTTCCAGACGGCCAGGATCGCGACGGTCATCTCGACGCCGCGCCGCATGCACAGGGCCACGAGGGACTCCGGGCCCACGCCCTGGCCGACGAGGTGGTGGGCCAGCCGGTTGGCCCGCGCGTCCAGTTCGGCGTACGTCACCTCGACGCCGTCGCACACCACCGCGACCGCGTCGGGCGTACGGGCCACCTGCGCCTCGAACAGTTCCGGAACCGAGGCGTCCGGCATCTCGGCCTCGGTGTCGTTCCATTCGGTGAGCACCTGGTGCCGCTCGGCCTCGCCGAGCACCCGAAGGCCGCTCAGCGGCAGGTCCGGGCCGCCGTCGAGCGCCCGCTCCAGCGCGTCCACCAGGTTCCCCGTGACGGTGCGCACGAGCCCGGCCACCATCCGCGGGTCGATCGGGGCGACCGCGTCGACGGCCAGTCCCAGCCGGTTGCCGTCGTCGTCGATGGCGACCGAGAGGGGGTAGTTGGTGCGGTCGACGACCTTCACCGTCCTGATCCCCTCCAGGTTCCGCGCCCCGGCCTCCTCCACAGCCCCGGCGGAGGCCCTGCCCGAACCCTGGGAGCCGTTGTGCCGGTAGTTGAACATCGAGGTGAACAGGGGGGTGTCTCCCTGTACGCCGCTGGCCCGCTGGGCCACCGCGAGGGGTGCGTGCTCGTGTTCCAGCAGCGCCGCGAGCTGACCACGCATCGCGGTGACCGCCGCCAGCGCACCCGTCGAGTCGAGCCGGGCCCGTACCGGAAGCATGTTCATGAACGGGCCGGCCACCCGGTCGGATCCGGCGCCGGCGTTCATCCGGCCGAACAGGACGGTGCCGAAGACCACGTCGTCACGGCCGCTGACCGCGGCCAGCACCCGCGCCCACGCCACGTGCATCACCGTCGCCGCACTGGCACCCAGGCGACGGGCGACCGCGCGCAGCCGGTCGTTCAGCTCGTCCGGGAACGCCAGCCCGGCCCGTACCACGCCCGCGCCGTCGCCCCGCGCGTCCACGAGCCCGAACGGAGCGGTCGGCTCCGTCACGTCGCCCAGCAGCTCGGCGAAGAACGACTCGTGCTCCCCGCTGCCCAGCCCGGCACGGGCCTGGGCCACGAAGTTGCGGAACGGAAGCGGGTCGGGCAGCTCGGCGCCGCGTCCGGCGAGGAACGCCTGGACCTCCTCCAGCAGCACCACCACGGCGGTGTGGTCCTGCACCATGTGGTGCGCCCGGAACAGCACCAGCCACCTGTCAGTGCCCGGCTCCGCGGCCACGTGCAGGCCGATGAGCGGTGCCCGGCCCAGGTCCATGTGCGAACCGCCCAGGGCCACCAACTCACCTACCGGGTCGGTGCCGTTCGGGTCCAGCAGGACTTCTTCGACCGGCAGGACGGCGTGTCGCCACACGACCTGCACGGGCTCGCGCAGGCCCTCCCACACGATGCCGGTGCGCAGGATGTCGTGCCTGTTCACGACCTGCTGGAGCGCGTCGGTGAAGGCGTCCAGCCGGTCGCGGGAGTCGAACTCCATGACGGTGGGCATGACGTACGCGTCCTCGCCGCCGTCGGCGAGGAGGTGGTGGAAGAGCAGACCCTCCTGGAGCGGGGCCAGCGGGTAGACGTCCGCCACGTTCGCCGCGCCGCCGTCGACGGTCGCGACGATCCGCTCCACCTCGGCGGCCGTGAGATCCACCAGCGGCAGCATCTCCGGCGTGATCTCCAGCGCACCCGCCGGGATGGCGTTCTCGGGGACCACCATCTCCCCGGTTCCGGCCACCGCGGCCAGGCCCGCCACGGTCGGCGTCTGGAACAGCGCCCGCACCGAGACCGACACGCCGTGGCCGCGCAGGATCTCGACCAGGCGGATCGCCAGCAGCGAGTGACCACCGAGTGCGAAGAAGTCGTCATCGACGCCCACGCTCTCCAGGCCCAGGACCTCAGCGAAGGCAGCGCACAGGATCTCCTCACGCACCGTGGAAGGGCCACGGCCCGAACCCGTCACGTACTCGGGAGCCGGCAGCGCCTTGCGGTCCAGCTTGCCGTTCACCGACAACGGCAGCGCCTCAAGGACCACGACCGCCGACGGAACCATGAACTCCGGCAGGCGCTGACCGGCGAACTGGCTCACCCCAGCAGCCAGTTCCTCCCCATTCACCTCCCCTGCAGGAACGACGTAGGCAACCAGGCGCTTGTCACCCGAAACGTCCTCACGCGCCACCACAGCAGCCTGCGCGACCAGCGGATGCCCGACCACGACAGCCTGGACCTCACCCGGCTCGATCCGGAAACCACGGATCTTCACCTGCTCATCGGCACGACCCAGATACTCAACCTGACCCTCCGCATCCCAACGGGCAAGGTCACCCGTGCGATACAGACGCTCACCCGCCCCGAACGGAGACGCAAC
>NZ_JBEORW010000081.1:0-19069 GCF_040302565.1 Streptomyces sp. NPDC097981 | reverse complement strand
GCGGTCTCGTGGACGACGTCATCGACCCGGCGGAGACCCGCGAAACCCTGATCAGCGCCCTCGCGATGCTCCGCAGCAAGCACGCCGATCTGCCGCAGCGCAAGCACGGCAACCCCCCGATGTGACCCCGCCGACCCTGGAAAGGCACTGATCGCACCATGACCGCCCAGCCCAACGGAGTGACTCCGCCGCTGCCGCCGACCGAGACCGACCGGACGCTCCACTTCGCCGGTCAGGCCACGTTCGGCCGCATCCCCCGCCTGGACCAGGTGGAGAAGGCGGACATCGCCGTGGTCGGGATCCCGTACGACGGCGGCGTCACGTACCGCCCCGGAGCGCGCTTCGGCGGCAACGCCATTCGTGAGGCCTCGCGCACCCTGCGCCCCTACAACCCGGCGCAGGACGTCTACCCGTACCACTTCAGCCAGGTCGCGGACGCCGGTGACATCAGCGCCAACCCGTTCGACGCGGGCGAGGCGGTGGAGACGATCGAGGCCGCCGCCGACGAGCTGCTCTCGGGCGGCGCCCGGCTGATGACCCTGGGCGGCGACCACACCGTCGCGCTGCCGCTGCTGCGTTCCGTGGCCAAGAAGCACGGCCCGGTGGCGGTCCTGCACTTCGACGCACACCTGGACACCTGGGACGACTACTTCGGCCAGCAGTACACCCACGGCATGCCGTTCCGTCGGGCCGTGGAGGAGGGCGTCGTAGACACCTCGGCCCTCTGCCACGTCGGGACGCGCGGCCCGATCTACGGCAAGCAGGACCTCGACGAGGACGCAAAGCTCGGCTTCGGCATCGTGACCTCGGCGGACGTGATGCGGCGCGGGGTGGACGAGATCGCCCAGCAGCTGCGCGAGCGGGTCGGTGACCGGCCCCTGTACATCTCCATCGACATCGACGTCCTGGACCCGGCACACGCCCCGGGCACCGGGACGCCCGAGGCCGGCGGCATGACCTCCCGCGAGCTGCTGGAGATCCTGCGCGGCCTGTCGGACTGCCACCTGGTCTCCGCCGACATCGTGGAGGTCGCGCCGGCGTACGACCACGCGGGAATCACTTCGATCGCCGCGTCCCACGCCGCGTACGAGCTGATCACCATCATGTCCAAGCAGATCGCCCCGGTCCGCTGGGGCATGACGCAGTAGCCGCCGCGCTCGCACGCGTGAATTCACCCGGCCGTCCGCTTGGCCGGCCGGGTCATTACCGTATTCACGGCTGGGTCGGCATGCACGGTGAGCGGGTGTTTATTAAAATTCCACGAAATCTTGTGCCGGGTGCGGACGGGAATTAAACGCGTGCGGTCATCCCCTCGAATTCCGCGCCCTGACCGAATCCGGGCAGCGAGGCAGTGATTTCGGCATCGGCGACCGCCTGTCCCAAACCATGCCCCGCCGAGGGCGCTCCGGTCATCCTTTCGTTCATTGAGTTCACGCCGGGCGTGCTCTGGAGGCGGGCCCGGCGCGACCGGTCCGTCATGGGAGCCGTGCACGTGGACGAGTCGTGCAGGGCCTGGGCGGTGGTGCTCGGCATCCTCTTCGTGATCCTTGCCAACCACTGAGGTCCCGTCGGGCGCAGCCATGGACCGGACCGCGCGAGATGCATGGGTGACTCCGGGCCCTTTGTGCAGGGGCTGACCTCGCCCGGCGCCGCAGCGCCGCCGGTGCTCGGCGAACGCTACGGCGGCTGGTGGGCGCTGGGGAGTACGCAGCGAGGGCCGCGGGCTCGCCGAGGTGGACGGGCGCGGTCCGCCACGCGCTGGTGACCACGGTCCGGGCCCGCGTCGTGCACACCTGGCGGTCGCCGATCAGCTGAAGCGGAGCTCCCACGTGCACGCGCAGGTCTGGACGACGCTGCGGTGCGGTGGCGAGCCCCGCGAGCTGCTTGGCGACGCTGGCGGAGGTGATGCGGCGGCCGCCAGCCTGGCTCACGGGGACGACGGGCGCGCCCGTGCGCTCGGTGAGGCGGGCGAAGCCGCTTCGGAAGGTGCCGGGGGCGGCCTCGGCAGCGTCCGTAGGTGTGGCAGGCCACCCTCCGCGTAGATGAGGACCAGCCGCCCCTGTGCTGGAGCATCCGTAGGGCGTCGAGAGCGGCCGCGGCCCGCGCGTCCCCGCGGAACACCAGGATGTGGCCCCCGCCGGCGAGGGCGCGGCCGAGCAGCGGGACGCGTCAGAGGCCGGCGGCCTCATCTTGGCGTGCCTACCGTACCCAGCATGAGCGCCAGCGCCGCCTGGTCGCCGGCCGCCGTCGCGGGAGCGTCCGTCGCAGGCTTGCGGAAGGCCGCCCATACGTCAGTCGGCTGTTCCCTCGGCTGAAAGCAAGGCCGGCTGGAGGCAGTTGCATCCCACGACCTCGGCCCGGCCCTGGGGCGCGACCTCGAACGTGACCGTCATGCTGAGCCGCACCTCGGTGTTCAGCCAGTGCTTGTTACCCCCGCCGAGGAGCGCGTCCTGCGGACTGTCCTTCCCGTACCAGAAGGTGTAGTAACTGGACGCCCCCGACTTCCCCTGCCAACGATCGGTCCGTATGAACGAGCAGGTGACCAGGGACCTGCCGTCCGCCAGCCGCAGCACCGGCATCTCCGGGCCCGTGACCTTGAGATCGAAGGTGCGCCGCACCCCGCCCAGTTCCTTGGCCGGATGGTTGTAGGCCCCGACGACATCGCTCGTGAGCTCGCCCGGCGCGAAGTACTCGCTCTCCCGGGGGGCGCAACGCGGACACCGTTCCGGCGTACCCGGTTGCTGCTCCGGTGGCACCGGCGGCCGTCGCGGACTGCGCCTCCGGTCGCCCCCGGCGGCCCGCGACGGCGACCCGGGACCGATGTGGCGGCGCGCACCCGGCGCCGACGATGGCCGGGTGACCGAGATCATCGCGGGACTGTCCATGTCCCCCTCGAAATCCTTGTCCTGTCGAGTGCGGTCGCGGCGGGGGCGCTCCTCGTGCTGTCCGCGCTCGTACTGGGGTTGACGGGCGTCCGCTGGCAGCTGCTGCCAGTACTGGCGGGCGCCGGCTGCGCGCTGCCGTTCGCCTGCTCCCCGCTGCTGCGACGCCGGGCCGGCCGGTCGGCGTGGCGGGCCCGCTGGTGGCTGGCGCTGCCGGGATCGGCGGCCTGCCTGGGGCTGATCGCCGCCGGCCCGGTGGCCGCCTGGGCCTTCCCGGTGCCGATGTTCCCCGAGCCGACGGGCGACTTCGCGGTCGGCACCCGCGTGGTGCAGTGGACCGATCGCAGCACCCCGAGACCTTCACCGCCGATCCGGACGACCGGCGCACGGTCGTCGTCCAGCTCTGGTACCCCGCGCAGAAGAGCCCCGACGGCGTGCAGCGGGCCCACTACCTCGGACGCACGGCTGAGGAGGCGCGCACCGTCTCCGAGGCGCTCGCCCGCGGGGTCGGGCTGCCGGGCTTCCTGATCGACGGTGTGCCGCGGGCCCGCAGCCGTGCGGTCTTCGACGCCCCGGTGGCCGATGGGGGCGGGCGGTTCCCCGTCGTGCTGTTCTCGCCCGGGCCGAGCGGGGTGCGCACCCAGAACACCACCTGGGCCGAGGAACTGGCCGGTCACGGCTACGTGGTCGCGGCCCTCGACCACCCGTACGACTCGGCCGCCGTCGTCCTCTCCGACGGCCGGACGATCACCACCGCGACCCACTCCTCCGGCGACGCGGACGAGGACGCGAAGCTGGCGGCCGGCTGGACG
The DNA here is from genome assembly GCF_040302565.1 of Streptomyces sp. NPDC097981. Lineage (NCBI taxonomy): Bacteria > Bacillati > Actinomycetota > Actinomycetes > Kitasatosporales > Streptomycetaceae > Streptomyces > Streptomyces sp. NPDC097981. Next base: position 15,375 of record NZ_JBEORW010000081.1, on the reverse strand, counting down.
CCGGCCGGGTCGCGGTGGCCGGCCACTCCATGGGCGATGCCGCCGCGCTCCAGGCGGCCCGGCAGGACCACCGGTTCGCCGCCGTCGTAGATCTGGACGGCTTCCCGCACGGCCCCGCCTCGCCGGCCCTCGACCGGCCGGCACTCGCGCTCACCCAGGAGGTCACCGCGGGGACCGATCCGCGCTACCTGCCCCGCCTCACCGAGGCGCTCGACGTCAACACCGCGACGAGCTACCGGCTCACCGTCCCCGGCGCCGCGCACCTCGCCTTCATGGACGGCCCCCTGTACCTGCCGCCGGTGCCCACGATCGTCGGCTCCCTGGGCCGCACCCGGAGCCCGCGGGTCGTCGCCGGGCCACCCTCGCCTTCCTGGACGCCGTGCTGCGGAACGGGTGGGACGGACGGGGCGGACCGGGCGACCCGGCCGACGCCCTGCGGGCCTACGGCGAACTCAGCGCCCACCGACCGGGCGGCGGCCGCTGATCAGCACGAGATTGCTGCTGTGCGTGATGAGTTGGAGGGCCTCGCGGCGGAGGTCTTCGAGTCGTTCCCAGTTGACTGCACTATGCCGTCGTCGGTTCGACTCGGCGGCGGCTGGTGTCGAGGACCGCGGAGTGCTGATTCCGGGATGCCCACATGACGCCACCAGAACGAACGATCGGCTTGACTGATGTCGGGGCGGTTGTCGGCTCAGTCCTCCCCGACCTGGATCAGGATCGCAAGGTACTCACCGTCGCTTCCGGCAACCACGCCATCGAAAGTACAGGCGGTGACGGGATCCCAGGAGCTGCCTTGCCGGTTGGTCCACCAAGTCGCGCCGGGCCCGAGCCACTTCACAATGCGAGTCACCGTGTGGTGGGCGAGCTCGCGGTCCATGAGTTTCGAGCTGGGCCATATGAGGTTGTCGGCGGCGAGCTTGGTCATCAGTTCGACGGCCGCGTCGGCGCTGAGCGGCTCCAGGAGAGCCTCGATCTGCGAAGCGCTCGGGGGCTCGGCCCCGCTGGGGAGGTACCGCTTCCACATCGGGTGGAGTTCGGCGACGAGGTCGTGCACCTGGCCGGCAAGGGGCCCCAGCCCGCGACCAGGGGGCGCGCCATCCGGGAATCGGCCGTACCGCACGGAGACGACGGGCCTGTTCGCGAGCGATTTCAACAGGTCGCCGAGCTCAGACAGGCTCTCTGCACGTTTTCTACTCTCCACCCCGGCATCGTGCCATGCCGGGGTGGGCGAACGTGGCGGTCATGTGCCTCGCGGACACTCAGTCGGCCTGTCCGTCACGCCCCGCATGTTGGTGCAGAGAAGGTACAAAATCCGCCGCAGGGACACCACCGAAGCCGTCATCGGCGCGATCACCGGCATGCGACCCGCCCGCAGCTCCTCATCCTCGGCCTCCACGACAGCAGCGGCCGCCTGCGCGCGATCGGCCGCACGGTCCCGCTACGCGCGGACGCGCCTCCTGGATTGTCCGAGACTGCACTCGATACCTTCCACCAGACGTGTGTTGAGCCGGGCTCGGGCTGCTCTCGCCGAGGCGACGGCGTTGCCAGCTCTCTACAGACTTCAGGCCTTCGGCAGAGCCGACGTCTGACAGGCTTCCGCTCGGACTGGGCCTACGCGACTGGCGCGGGCCGGCACCCCGTTCGCCGGACCCGGGCAGGGTGCCGGCCCGCTGACTGGCGCCTTACGGGCGCCAGTCAGCCTCCAGGTCATGGGAGTCGGTCTTGGTGAGCTGGGTCAGTGCGGTGCCGTCGGCCCGTATCAGGTAGAGGTGTTCGGGGTCCGCGTCGTCGGCACCGCCTCTGGTGAAGACCAGGCGGCTGCCGTCCGGGGACCAGGAGGGGTTCTTGTCGTTGAAACGGGCCGCGGTGATGCGGTGGAGTCCGGTGCCGTCGGGGCGGACGAGGTAGAGGTGGGCAAAGCCGGAGGAGTCCACGCGGCTGAAGGCGATCCGGTCGCTGTGCGACCAGTCGGGCGTCCAATCGTGGGAGCTTGGCCCGGTGACCGCCGTCTGCGCCAGGGTGGACAGCCGGATCCGCATCACCTTGCTGTGTCCGCCCGCGTCCGCGCGGTTGAACGCCAGGTACTCGCCGTCTGGGGACCACGTCGGATGGAGGTCGTCCGCCGCGGTGTGGGTGAGTCGGGTGGCAGGAGTGCCGTCGATGTCGGCCACATAGATCTCGTGCTGGGCGCCCACCGGCTTGGCGTAGGCGATCCGCTTGCCGTCCGGGGACCACGCCGGGTCGGAGGCGCCCTTGGTACCGGGGATGACCTTCAGGTCGCCGCCCGTGGTCTTCATCGTCCAGATTCCGTCGATGGCGCCACCGGATCCATAGCGGACGAAGGCCACCCGCTTGCCGTCCGGGGACCAACTGGGCATCACATCGCTGACGGTGGAGGTGTGGGTGAGTTTGACGGACGTGCCGCCACTGGGGGAGATTGCGTAGAGGTCTTCCGTGGGCCCTGCCGCGGTGTAGCGGGCGAAGACGATCGGGTGGTCTCCCGCCGCCCCCGCGTCTCCTGCGGCGCCGAGGGTCAGTGGTGCGGCCATGGCGATCGCCGCGGCGGTCACCGCCGCCCAGCGGCGCCGCGTTGTGCCGTTTGCGCCGGTCCTGCCGATTCTCCGAGCTCTTCCGGCGGTTCTGCCTTTGCCGGTGCGGTGTTGTTGGCGTGTCAAGATGTCCACCCCGATCCCTCCCTGCGGCCTGCTGCGTGCCGCTCCGGCCCGTAAACATCCCACCGAAGGGGCTCTGGGGGAAGCAACGGCACCTGGCGATACGAGCCCTGTGACATGTTCCGTACATCGCTGTCACATGCGATGTACGTCGAACGCGCGGCGGTCACGGGCCTCTTCTGTCGCATGGTGAGAGGGAGACAAGGCGGTCCGCCCGGCCGACGTGCGAAGGGCTCCCGGGCGGACTCCGCTCCCCACGCTGACCCCTTGATCGCTGCGGCGCCGGGACACGGCCGCGACTTGACCTTAACGGCGTAGCCCTCCGGCCGCGGAGTCAGGGGGACGAGGGAGCGAAAGCGCACCGGAGAGCCCCACCAGCATCAGCACCGAAGCGACGCCCGCCCCGACCGGCGCGACTGTCGTACCCCGCGCCGGCCCGCCCTCGGCTTCCCCCAGCACCCTCCACAGCGGCCCGAGAAACCACAGGAACAGCGCGATGCCCAGGGTGGTGAACAGCACCTGAAACCTGACCGGGTTCACGTTCTGGGAGTAGAAGTCGTTCACCGTCGGCCGTGCAGAAGCTCAGCGTGGAGGGTCCCGACTGGCTTCGCATCGGCAGCGAGAACGCCGAGGTTCGGCTGATGCCGGTGTTCCTCGCGCTGAGCCAGGGGGGCCTACCGAGTGTCTTGCAGCGGAAGGCTCGACGGCCGGCCTTTGCAGACACCGTCCGCATCCTCGCGCCGCAGCACGGGCCGCCAGTTGCTCGCCGGCGCTGGCTCAGTCCGGTGAACGGGGCAATCGATGTGCCGACGGGCGTGACATGGGTGGGCTCACCGAGCCCGGCGGGGTCGATGCCGGGGTTGGCGAGGTCGACGATCGGCCCGGCGCGGGCCTTCACCTTGTCGAGGACCAAATTGGGGAAGCTCACCTGGTCCTCTGCCTGGAACGCGTAGTCCCACGTCTACTCGTCGCTCACCGGACGGCACCGCTGATGCCAGCCTCAGCCGGCAGCTGCACGGCGGACGCTGCTGATCTCTGCGGCGATGCTCAGGGCGGCCCGCACGTCGGTCTCCCCGTCGGCAGCTGTCTCCAGTTCGCGCAGTCGTGTGACGGTCTCGGGGCGCCGGGCGATGGCCACCTCGACGACCCAGCCTTCAGCGAACACCCGCAGTGGCACTGCCGACGTCTCGGCGCGGGCTCGGGCAATGGCGGCCCCGGTCCTGGTCGAACTACGGAAGCAGGTGAGGGGCGACCTGGGCGAGCTCGACGCGAATCGCCTCGGCCTGCACGGGCGGCTGCGGTACGACAGCGGGATCGTGGGGCGGGCTGGCTCGCGCGGCCGCGCTCCCCGGAGTCGGCCGGGGCGTCCTCACCGGAGGCGATCAGCGTCGACACGTACTCGGCGGAGACATCCAGGCCACTCCTGCAACGCGGAACCGCCGGGGCTGGCTTGTCCGGCTGGATCCGCCCGCAAGACGCGGGGGCGAGGCCCGGCTCCTGCGCCGAGCGCGGCGGGCGGGCGTACGCCGTGCCGCCGCGCCGAATCCGGACAGGTGTCCGGAACGTACTCGCTGAGCTGCACGGACAGGGAGCCGGACAGTCCCGGACAGCGGATCGCTTGGTCGTACCGCATCGCCTCGCCGACAGTTCTGCCATCCCAGCGAACAGCCGTGCGAGCCACGGCTCTCGACGATGGAGTCAGCCATGCGAAAGTTCACGTCCCTCGCGGCCAAGAGCGCCGTGATCACCCTGCTCGCCGGAACCGCGATAGCCACTCCGGGCGTCGCCAACGCCCAGGCGTCTTCGTTAGGAACGCAGATCGCCGCCACCGCCAAGGGGCAGATCGGTGCCGGCCCGTGCGGGCTGAACAACAAGGGCAGTTACTGGGGCCGGGGCACGGCCCAGACGGGCAGCTGCGGACCCAACCACACCGAAGCACACCCGTGGTGCGCCGACTTCGTCGGCTGGGTGTGGTGGAAGAACGGCGTCGGCGGCAAGATGAACAAGCTCAACAACCTCGCCTCCAGCTTCACCGCCTACGGCTCGATGCACTCGACCCCGAAGGTCGGTGACGCGATCCTCTACAACCAGCACACCCCGGGCACCGCAGACGACCACGTGGCCATCGTGGTGGCCATCTCCGGCTCGAAGATCAGCGTAGTGGGCGGCAACCAGGGCGAACCCGGCAATGTGAGCCCCCACACCTGGGCCTCGTACAAGGTCGGAACCTGGGTCAACCCCGCTCAGAGGATCAGCGGTTACGTCACACCGGTGGCCGGCTGAGCGCGAGTGGGTGACCCGCTGCCCCCACCGGGTGGCGGGTCACCCGTCCGGAACGGGGCGTCTCGCGCTTCTCCGTCAGCTCGGGTTGGGGGCCGGGGGGAGCAGGTCGATGCGGAAGCGCTGACCGGGTTGGTCGCCGCAGGGTTGCTGGACGGCCTCGGCCCCCACGGTCGTCTCGCCGTCGGGGATCCCCACGCAGAGGTCGGTGTGTGCGCGCCGCAGCCGGTAGCCCTCCTCCGCCGTCGAACCGAAGCGTTCGATCCGGAAGAGCTGGGCGTCCTTGTCGGCCAGGCAGTTCTCCTGCGGCTCCACCAGCCCCTTGGCGGGGCCGCTGTCGAGGATGGTCAGGCAACCCATTGCCTTGCTCCTCGGGTGCTCCCACTTGATGTTGGCCAGATCGTCGCCCTCCGGCTCGATGAACGTGCGCGGGCCGGGGTCTGCGCAGGGGCGTTGGACCGCCACCTCGGACCGGTATCGGCCGGAGCTTTCGTTCCCGGCCGTGAGGCACAGTTCCGGGGTCCGCGCGGGGTGGATACGGGCCCAGCTGCCGGCAGAGGCCACGGGAAGGAGAGCGGGAGGCCGGCCGGCGACGGTGCCCTTCGCGTGCGAACCGGAGGATGTGAGATGGTTGATCAGCAGGACACCTGCCGCGAAGACCGCCATCAGCATCAGCCCGGCCACCGCGAAGGCGAGCCGCCTGCGGTGTCCGGATCCCGTCCACGGCGATCGCTTTGGGGCAACATCGGCGACGGCGTCCGCGTGGGCGTCCGCGTGGGCGTCCGCGTGGGCGTCCGCGCTCGCCAGGAGCGCCCAGGCCTCCACCCATTCCGCGGATCGGTCCTCCTCACCGCAGGCTCGGACGAACGCGGCGACCGTCTCACGGCGCGGCAGGGTGCTTCTGCGTAGGAGGTCGGCGACGGTACTCCGGGGCAAAACGTCACCCCGGGCCACAGCGCGGCTCTCCAGCTGCCGCAGGGTCAGGCCGGACCGGGCCTTGAGCCCTCGCAACGCCGCCGTGAACTCTGCGACGGTGCGTATGGCGGCGGGCTGTAAGTCGATCTCATCCATCCGAACAGGAATAGTGCACGGCGCGATGGCGGGCAACGGGATCGCCGGCCGACCGCACGAATTCCTGGAGTCGTCGGTGACGGGTCGGTTCAGCGAGGCCTTCATGGCCCGGACACCAGACCAACTCAACCCCCTTCGTTCAGGCAGTGGCCCAGGTGCCCGGCTTGAAGCGGGTACCCCAGCCTCGGGCGGCCGCAGGTCATCACTTGACGACGGAAGGAATGGCCTCGGCGGTTGCGGCGGCGCCGAGTGCCAAGGCTCCGGCAGTAGCGGCGAGGGCGGCTACTGCGCGGCGGTAGACGACGTTGCCGGCAGCGTTGTACATGTAGGCCCTGGTCAAACCAGACGGCCACGCGCCGCACCACCCCCACCGGGCACGTCACCTCCTACGCCTACGGAGCCGACGGACAGGCCCATCGCCTCACCACCGGCGGCCACCACGTCGACTTCACCAATGACGCCGCCGGACGCGAGCTGACCCGCGTCTTCGGTGACGTGGTCACCATGACCTCAGCCCGGGACGAGGCCGGACGGCTCTCCGAGCAGCACGCCACCGCCACCGGATGCGCCGTCAACAGCCGTGCCTACGCCTACCGTGCCGACGGCCATCTGACGTCCGTCGCGGACGGGCTGTGGGGCCCCTGAGTGCCGGAAGGACACGGTCATGTCCGTACAACGCGTCAGCCTCCCGGCGGTCCACAGTCCTGCCGGGACGATCAGCCAGGTCGCCACCACCAACGGAGAGCGGCTCGTGCGCCTGTCGGGTCATGCCGCCCGGGACGCGCAAGGCCGGCCCGTCGGGCCCGAGGGGGTGCCGCTGTGCGTCTCTTCGTCGTAGGTGCCAATGGCGGGATCGGCTGCCACGTCGTCCACCATGGGCTGCTGAACGGGCATCGTGTCACCGCCTTCGCGCGGCGGACGGACGGCCTGCCGCCAGACCCTCGTCTCAGCGTGGTCACCGGTGCGGTCGCGGACGAGCCGGAGACCGTGCGCAAGGCGGTTCCGGGGCATGACGCCGTGATCTTCGCCCTCGGAAATCCGCTGTGGCTCAAGGGCCGCAGAGGACCCGCGATCGTCGCGGCGGCCGCCGCACATCTGGTGGACGCCATGCGCGAAGGCGGGGTGGAACGCATCGTCATGCCCCTGGCCTGGGGCACGGGCGAGAGCGTCCACGGGGCGTCCGCGCTGGTCCGCGCAGCCACCAGGGTCTTCATCCGGCGCGACTACCGTGACTCCGACGCCGCTGAGGAGATCCTGCAGACCTCCGGGCTCAACTGGACGGCCGCGTACTTCGGCGCCCTGACCGATGCGCCGCCCCGTGCACACTGGTCGGCCTCCGGTGAGCGGCGCACCCCCAAGAACCTCTCGATCTCCCGCGCGGACGTGGCGCAGTTCCTGCTGGCCGCGGTCGAGCACGATGCCTACGCCCGGCGCCGCGCCGTACCCAGCGGACCATCCCATGAAAAGAAGGAGGCACGACGATGAGCACCAGCCCATCCGGCAGTGCCCTCGGTACCGTCGTGGTCACCGGAGCCAGCTCCGGGGTCGGCGGCGAGGCCGCGCGCATGTTCCACCGGCTCGGTGCACGGGTGATCGCGGTGGGCCGGGATCCTGCGGCGACCCGCGTCCTGGCGGACGAACTGGGCATCGACGGCCTCACGGTGGACTTCGCCGATCTGGCGGACGTCCACCGGCTGGCCGGCGCCCTGAGTTCGCTCGTGCCCCGTATCGACGTACTCGCAGCGAACGCGGGGGGCATCCCCCGGGCACGCGCCGCGACGGCGGACGGCATCGAGCCGATCTTCCAGGTCAACGCGATCGGGCCCTCGCTGCTGACGACCCTGCTCGCCCCCCGGCTGGCCGGTGGCCGGGTGGTGGCGACCTCCTCGCGCACCCACACCGGTGCCTCGTTCACCAGAGGCGAAACGGCCGCAGTCGCGACCGGTACGTCGGGGCTCGCTGCCCACAAGGTCTATGCCCGGGCGAAGCTGTCCGCCGGGATCCTGCTGCGCGAGTTCGGCCGCCGCCACCCGGAGATCACGGTGGCCGACTTCCATCCGGGCATCATCGCTTCCGGCTTCGGCCGCTATCTGGGGCCGGCAGGCTCCGTCCTCACGGCACTGTCGAGGCCGTTCCTGGACAGCCCCACGGACGGCGCCCGGCGCCTGGTCGCACTGGCCACGCGGACGGACGGCATCGACGGGACGTACTTCGTCCACGACCGCCCGGCGCCCGGCTCACCCCAGCTCCACGACCCGGCCCTCGGCGCCGAACTGTGGGCCCTGGCCGAGCGGCTGACCGGGTACCGCGGGCCCCGACACCCGGGACAGCTGGGCCGAGGAGGGGAAGGACCATGACATGCCGCCCGGCGTCACCTGATCAGGCTGCTGTCCCAAAGCCCTCGGCGCGCAGGCCCTGGTCGCGGAGCTGGGTGAAGTCGACGTCGAGTCTGGGGTCGTATGCCTCGGGCTGGATGGCGAGTTCGTGGGTGGAGTACTCGCCGAATCGGCGGATGAGCTCGGTCAGGTACGGCGAGATGTGGGCCAGGTCCTCGGGGTCAATGACGTGGCCTTCCTCCTGGAGCTGGCGCACGATCTCGGCTGCGGCTCCGCATCCCGGCCCTGGCCGACATGGCGTACACCGGCGCCGGCTGCACGTTCGCGGTGCCGGCCAAACGCGCACCACGCAAGGAGCTCAGCGTCAGGCAGAGGTCGCTGAACCGGGCCCACTCCCGACTCCGACACCCGGTCGAACGTGGCGTGGCCACGGTCAAACGCTGGAGAATCTTCCACCACGCCCGCTGCAGCCCGGACCGGCTGACGTCAGCCGCCAAGGCCGTACTCACCCTTGAGCTTCAAACGCTGAAAAGGCTCACTGTGCGGCCAGCTCGGGTGGGAAGGCGTGGTCGATGTTGTCCTCGGCCCATGCGCGGAGTGCGTTGAGCGGGATGGCGGCGCTCGTCCCGAGCGGGGTGAGGGAGTACTCGACGTGCAGCGGGACGGCGGGGTAGACGGTGCGGTCGAGGAGGCCGAAGTCCTCCAGGCGGCGCAGGGTCTGGGTGAGGACCTTGGGGCTGACCCCCTGGAGGCGGCGCTGGAGTGCTCCGAACCGCTGGGGTCCGTCCTCGAGGGCGCCGATGGCGAGCGCGGACCATTTGTTGGCGAGCAGGTCGAGCAGAGTGCGGCAGGGGCACTGGGCGGCGTAGACGTCGTGGTGCGAGTGCTGGCCGCTGGGGCAGGTGGTCGTCATGCTCGCTCTCCTCACCTGGTCACTTCCCAACGGGAAGTAGTGGACCTTGAAGGTAACTGTACCCCTGGGGATAGCGTCGTCGACGTCGGGGGAGGGCGCCAACAGCCCTCTTGGGAACGTTGTTTCAGGAGATGACGCATGTCCGCAGACATGATGCGCGCGGTGGTCCAGGACACCTTCGGCGGCCCGGAGGTGCTGCGGGTCCAGCAGGTCCCGCGGCCGGTGCCGCTGCCCACCGAGGTGCTGGTGCGGGTGCACGCCGCCGGGATCAACCCGGTGGACTGGAAGACCCGCGGCGGCACCGGCATGGCGGGCCTGCTGGGCGAGCCGCCGTTCACCCTCGGCTGGGACGTGTCCGGCGTGGTGGAGGAGGTCGGCTTCGGGGTGACCACGCTGAAGGCCGGTGACGAGGTGTACGGGATGCCGTGGTTCCCGCGCGTCGCCAACGCCTACGCCGAGTATGTGACGGCCCCGACCCGCCAGTGGGCCCGCAAGCCGGCCACCCTCGACCACGTGCACGCGGCTGCCGTGCCGCTGGCGGCGCTGACCGCCTGGCAGGCCGTGGTCGACACCGCCCACGTGCAGGCCGGCCAGCGCGTCCTGGTCACCGCCGCCGCCGGCGGGGTGGGCCACTTCGCCGTCCAGTTCGCCCGGCACCTGGGCGCCCACGTCATCGCCACCGCCAGCGCCGCCCGCCACCCCTGGCTCAAGGAACTCGGCGCCGACGAGACCGTCGACTACACCACCACCCGCTTCGAGGACGCCGTCACGGACGTCGACGTCGTCATCGACCTGGTGGGCGACGCACACGACGACACCAGCACCCGCTCGCTGACGGTCCTGCGCCCGGGCGGCCTGCTGGTCGCCATCCCGGCCGGTGTCTCCCCGGAGCTGGCGCAAGCCGCCGAGGCGGCCGGGGTGCGGGTCACCCCGTTCCTGGTCGAGCCGGACAGCGCCGCGCTGACGACGATCGCCGGCCTGATCGACGCCGGTGAGGTCGTCGTGGAGGTGGAGGGGACCTTCCCGCTGGAGCGGGCCGGTGCCGCCCACGCCCGCAGCGGGGCCGGCCGCACCCGCGGCAAGCTCGTCCTGACCGTCGCCAGCTGACCATCCCGACACCAGTGTTGGAGTGACACCGTGTTCTACGAGATCCGCCGTTACCAGGCCCGGCCCGGGCGCCGCGAGGAATGGGTGCGCTACATGGAGGAGGTGGTCATCCCGTTCCAGGCCTCGCTGGGCATGGACGTGACCGGCTCCTTCGTCGACGAGCAGGACGAGGACGGCTACGTGTGGATCCGCCGGTTCGAGGACGAGCCCCAGCGCGAGGCCCTGTACGCGGAGGTCTACCAGCACGATCGCTGGAAGAACGAGATCGGCCCGGCGGTCCACGACCTGCTGATCCCCGAGAAGTCCCTCGTCACCCGCGTGGTCCCCACCCCGGCCTCACCGCTGCGGTGAGGCGGCCCCCGCTCGCCCCGCACGCCACGAACCACCCGTACAGCAGGCAACGAAGGACATTCATGAGCACCGACGCGCTCCCGAAGTCGTCCCCCGCCTCGTCGATCACCCAGGCATCCGCCGTCGCACTCATCGCGGCCGTGCACAGCGCCGCCGCCCGTATCGGATTCACGGCCGCTGTTGCCGTCACCGACCAGGGCGGACACCTGAAGGCGTTCGACCGCGCTGACGACGCGCCCTTCCTCACCGCCGAGGTCGCCCTCGACAAGGCATGGACCGCGGCCGCCTTCCATACCTCCACCCACGCGTGGAACGACTACCTCGCCAACCCGAAGATCGCGCCGCTGGGCGGCCACCCTCGTCTGATGGCGGTCGGCGGCGGCTACCCGATCATCGACAACGGCCGGTGCGTCGGAGGACTCGGCATCTCTGGTGGCAGCTACGAGCAGGACCAGCAGGCCGCCGAGGAGGCCCTGACCGCCCTCGGATTCGAGCTGCCCGGTCACTGACCGGCCACCCGAGGGCCGGCCTGTGGCGGACCGGCGCCAGCCTGTCACAGGCCGACCCCTGCGCGATGAGGACCCTGTCACCTCGTGGGGTCCTGGGTCCTGGACGGTTGGGTGCGTCGGCAGGCAGCGAACCGAGCGAGGCTCTCTGGCGGTTGAGCGAGGTGTCTAACCGCTGTACCGCTTCTACCCATGACCGAAGTCGGTGACGTCGTAGTCGAAGTACATCGTGCGGTCGGCTTCCTTGGGGACGGTGCCCCGCACATACACGGTGTACGAGCTGGTGCCCACCGCGCCACTCTGCTTCTCCCAGACCGTCGTGACCTTCAGCCCCGTGCACACCGCGAACCGGGACGTGACGTAAACCTGAGAGGCGCCGGCCAAGTTCCGCTTGCACTCGTCAAGCGTCACCGCTTGGGCGGGTTCCGGATAGGAAACCGCCGCGGGCGACATGAACGCCAGCACCGTAGCGCCCTGCTGCCCCGAGGCGGCAGCGGTCGGGGTGGTGGCCCGTGCCTTCCCCACCCCTGACAGGCTCGCGGCCTTCGCGGGGGTGACACCAGCCCCGCGGGACTCTGGCAAGATCAGTGGGAACCTCCACCGACCGAAGCGCTACCACCGCGGCCTGCAACGCGTCTTCTATGCGTCGGCGCTGTTCAGCATCCAGCGCGGCCCCAATTCACGAGCCTTCTACGACCGGAAGCGCGCGGAGGGCAGGCGCCATGTCCAGGCAGTCCTTGCCCTGGCCCGACGACGCGTCAACGTCCTCCACCGTCCGCAGGCCGAGGCCGGATCCGTTCCCGCCCGCTGTCCGCCCATGCCAGCTCCTCCATGGCAGGGTCCATCAGCGCATTGGCCACAGCGACGACCTCGGGGAAAACCACCGCGTCCCGGGCCACAGCGTGCCACCACCAAAACCTGGGCCCCGCGTCCCCGCCCGCAGGCCGGTGCAGCCGGGCTGACCAGATCCGCTCCTCACCCCAACCCAGAGCCTGCTCCCACCACGGGCACACCACCGCCCGCGCGAGGCCGAACACCTCGGCCGGCTCTGCCCCGGCCCGGCGCGCACGACGCTCCACACCCGCGCCCACCGCCGCTGCGCCTGGGTCACTTCCGGGCTCTCGCGCAGGTCGAGGTTCTCCAGCCCGTGGTCGGCGTCCGCATCGAGCTGCCACCGGTGATGCTGCTCGCACAGCCGGCCAGTGCGGCCCCGCGCATGCAGTCGTAAAGGGTCCAGATGTAGGTGCAGAAGCGCGCACACCCGCTGCCAGCGCTCGGCGTAGCGGACCAGGCGCACCGCCTGCCCGGTGCGCCGGGCTGTGCAGAGCCGGCAGCCGAATGCGGCCGGCCTCACCACTGTGGCGCCAACGCGCCAGAGCGCTCCCGCAGCCCCGGCCGATTGCTGGTCGGTGAACTGCTTGTTGCCTTGCTTCCACGACGGCAGTGCCTGTCCGAGGATTTCCTCGTCCACCCTGCACAGTCTTGCCGGCATGGTTCGGCCGACCTGATTGAGCAGCACTTCCGCATCCGCGCGTGGTGTCCCGTTTGGGTGCCGGGGCTGATGGTTCTTCCACTGCCAGTACCCCAGAATCCACTCGGGCTCTTGTCCGTAGCAGGTGGCGATCCGGCACATCAGCGACCAGGTCGTCTCTCTGTCCAGGGGAGCTACGCGGAAGACAGTTGCCGACGGTTGTCCGGCCTCGCGGATGGCTGCCTGCGTGCACATTGGTTGCCCATGAGGCTCCGGGGGCAGGGTGTGTCACGACTATCGCGGTACCGACTGCTGCCACCGCGAACGGGAGGTGAAGCCGGGGGCCGCGCTCTTTTTGAAGACCTCAAGGGCCGGGGAACGGGTAGCGATCCACCGACTTCGATGCCCATGAGGTACCGGGGGGTGCGGAAGGCCAGGTCTTCGTAGGTAAGGAGGCGGCTGACCTGGCCGCCTCCCAGACCTCGGCCCAGGTGGCCGCCGGCATCCGGATGCCGCTGGCCGCGCTCTCCCAGAAGCTTTGGGACCCCTGCCCGCCGCAGGCCGCCTGGCCGCAGTTCCAGTTCCCTCGCCGGCGGTCTGGCCCCCTGACCCCGACCGGTGGGCGGTCACGGGCGTTCGCGGGGCGGGGGCGGAGGTCCGCACTCCGCAACAACGGGATCCCGGCCCGGTGACGAACCGCGTCCGGCCGTCGCGCCGGCTGGATCTGGGGGGTTACGGTGCGGCGACGCCGGAATCCGGGAGAGGGAGAAGACCATGAGAGCGGTTCGGAGGCAGGCGGCCATGGCCGCCGTGGCGGTGTGCGGCGTGCTGGCGCTCACCGCCTGTCAGAACGGCGACGACCTGGCCGCGCCGGACGCGAAGCCCACCGCGGCCGCCACGGCCCCGCCCACCGCTACGGCCCCGCCCACCGCCGGCGCCACAGTCGCCGTGCCGGCCCCCTCGAAGACCGGCGCGGCGCCCAAGCCCTCGGCGACCGCCACCCCGGCGGGGAAGAATCCACCCGCCCCGGCCCCGCCCCCCGCGCCGACTTGCGGCGCCGACCACAGGATGCCGGTCTCGCCCGATACGATCGCCGTGCACCGCTACACGCCCGAGGGCGGTATGACCAGTCTCATCGTCCAGCACGGCACGTACGGTTGCCCCGGGCGCTTCGAACCGTCGGGCGCGTGGACGTACATCCCGATCTCGGAGACCGCCAAGATCACCGCGACGGCACCGATCCTCCCCTCCGAGGTGATGGGCAAGCCCATCTCCACCAGCGAGCTGACCGGGTGGCTGGACACCCACCCGGACAAGGGCCTCCCCTTCCGCTACCACCTGAACGCGGCGGGGGTCATCGACACCCTCGACGAGATCTACGTCAAGTAGCACGCCGAGCGCACCCGGGCTGCTACCAGATGTCGACCCACTCCGGGTGGCCGATGAACGGGTTGCGGTTGTGCTGGTAGGTGCCGAATACGACCGGGTTGTCCTTTGACAGCCAAGTTGGTCCGGTAGGGTGGCCTGGCCTGGGGCGACAAGATTGGATGTCAAAGGCACTGAGGACGAGCCACATGCCCTTTACCGTAAATGTCACGTCTCCATCAACCTGGTGCGCTGCGCACGAGCGCGGGTGAGCTTGCGTGGTTGCCGCGAAGTGACGGGTACTCTCTGCAAGTTGGAACCTCAGGGAGTCCTGGAACTCAGTGGCCGCCGCGTGGCTCGACGCAGCCGCTCTCCAGGAACCGGCCGTTGACCTTGACGAGGTAGTTGGTCGGCTGGGTGAACGCGGTGACACAGGCGTCGTCACGGACCCGTAGGGAGACGATGGCGGTCGCGGGGTGGTCTCGCAGGCCGGGCCGTGCTGCTGGTGGAGACGGTCCGACGTCAAAGGGGCCAAGTAGGGAGGACAGCAGAAGATCCCGCGTGTCCTGGCCGCGTACATGACCCGCCACGCGGTGTCCTCGACATCACGTAGCCACCACTGCCCGAGCTGCTCGACCGGGTAACCGCCGAGAGCTTTCGCCGACTTCTCCGCTGCGCAGGTTGCCCTACAACCGAGAACTTGCCGTGTCCTCCAGCTCACCCGTTGAGGGGGACCGGCGGCCCGCGGGTTATCTGGCCAGACTTGACCGCCTCCTCCGCAGCGTCAACGGGCGTTCACGTAGATCTGGGGCGACCAGCGGGTGCAGGCATTGCCGTTGCACGCCTGGACCAGGAAGTTGTAGTCGTTTCCGGGAGCTTCGATGGTCCACTGCCTCCGTGCACCGTTGTGCATTCTTTGATCGTGCCAGCCTCCGGCATCCGACCAGCGGACGGTGTAGTGGGTTGTACCGGTTCTGGAGTATCCCCCGAAGTAGACAGCGATGGCGTTCTCGCACGAGTCGTAGCGCGCGCCGAGGTAGGGACTGTTGCTGAACTTGTACCGGGGAGGCGTGTCCCCGATGTTGTTGCCGCCCTTGGGAGGGAAGCCGTCGCGGGAGTAGCAATCCCGCGCCGGGGCAGCCTCCGCGCCGACGGCGGGCACCGCCATGATTGAACCGTTCCGGGTTCGGTAGAGATCTCAGATGTTAGTTGTGACCTGGGGTTTCGTGGTGCTCAGGTAGTGGTTGGCTTCGTATTCGGCGGGTGGAATGTGCCCTATCTCACCGTGGAGCCGGGTGTGGTT
>NZ_JBEORW010000080.1:0-19396 GCF_040302565.1 Streptomyces sp. NPDC097981 | reverse complement strand
ACGGCCGCCTCTCCGCCGAACGAGTGTGAGCCAACCAGATCAACGAGAAACCTCTACGCCAACCGAGTGGTGAACACCGCTTTCGTGATACTCCCGCGCAACGGCTCAGACGCGACGCCCACGTCGCCAATCTGGTCGAGGTGATGGTGCAGATCACCGGGCCTGTGATCATCGTCGCCCACAGTGCGGGCGTCATGACCACGGTGCAGTGGGCCCAGTGGCACGACGCGGACGTCCGGGGCGCCCTGCTGGCACCGAGTGTGTGACCCTGCCACAGGTGTGTGCCTGCCGTTGTCTGAGCGGTGGAAGGGGCGGCGGGCCGCCGCCCCGGGTGGCATCAAATTGGGGTGCTCAGCTGGCCGTATGGGCGGCGCCCGGATCGTGTGGGCGGCTCAGGTGTGGAAGCGGCTGTTGGCGGGGTCCTGGTCGTCCGGGCTGTTTCGTGGGACCAGCAGCCAGGTGCTGGAGTGTTGCTCAGCTGTCTTGCGCGGTGGTGGTGAGGTCGGCGGCCGTGCGATGGCTGGTGGGGGCGGTGAGCAGGGTGCGGGCGAGGGCCAGGGCGCGGCGTTCGGCTGTGGCGCGTCGGGCGGGGTCGGTGATGGTGGTGAAGTCGGCGGGCCGGGCGAAGCCGATGACGCGGCGGATGATCTCGGCGCCGCAGAACCCGACGGTGTCGGTGAACAGGTTGTCGAGATACCGCTGGCGTTCAGTCTCCAGGGCGGCCTGGGCGGTGCCGGTGAACAGGGCGGGCGGATAGGCGTCTCCGGTCGCGTGGGTGTGCCACAGGTCGGTGAAGTGCGTCCGGAACCCGCCCCAGATCTGCTCGACGGTGGACAGGAGCCAGTCCTGCTGGGCGGACCGGTCGCCTCCGTGAGCGCCGGCGGCGAAGTAGGCGATGAGGAGGTGGGCCAGCAGGCTTCCCAGGTCGAATCCCATGGGGCCGTAGCAGGCGAATTCCTGGTCGATCACGGCGATGGACGATGCGGAGACCATGATCGATCCGGTGTGGAGATCGCCGTGCAGGAGCGCGTCGCGGGAGCTGAGGTAGCGGGACTTCAGCCGGGACACAGCGATCTTCGCTTCTGTGTCCTGCCGCAGCGCGTGCACGTCTTTGTCGAGTTCGGGGCTGGTCCATCGGTTGCGCGGATGCGGCAGGAAGATCTCGGTGAAGACCATGTTCTCCATGATCTGGCACATGGCCGTGTTGGTTTCGAACAGGGCTGCCAGCTCCCTTTTGCTGCCGGCCGGCAGGGCGAGGTCGGAGGTGAAGAAGAGGGTGTGTGCGAGGTAGCGGGCTGCTTGCTCGGCGAAGTGCGGGTAGCGGGCGCCGGCCACAAGACCGCCGCGCAGGACCGTGTGGCCCTCCAGGTATTCCACCGCGAGGAGATGCTCGCCGGCGTCGACGTGCAGCGGTTCGGGAACGTACAGGGGAGCGTGGCGGCGATGCTCGGTGAGCGCGCGGTGTTCGAACAGGACCCGCTGGGGAGTCAGCGGCCACTTGGGGCCGGCCACCCGGACGAAGGGCGGGGCCTGCTTGACGCACACGGCTCCGGCCGGGCCCCGGACGGCGAAGACCAGGTTGACGTTCCCGTCGCCGATCTCGTGGATTGACCACTGGGCAGGGCTTCCGCCGAGCCTGTCGGCGAGGACTGGCTGGGCGGCGAGATGAGCGAGCAGTTTGGCGGTGTCGGGCGCGGTGGCCGGGATGGACGCGGTCATGTTTCCTCCTGGGGCCGTGATCAGAAACAGGGCAGTGGTCAGCAGGCGTGATCCGGGGCGTGATCGGGGGAGTGGGTTCCAGGGTGGCCGGTTCCCGCCCGGTCGACGGTGACCCGGCGGGCGACCGCGGGTTTTCGCCCGAACGGCGTGTCGGGGGGTCACGGGATCCATGGCGGCAGATCTGCTTCGAGGTGCTCACGCAGGACCTGTTCGGCGCAGCCGAGGGTGGCAGGGATCGAGCCGGGGTCACCGGTCCAGCAGTCGCTGACGACGTGCAGGCCCACGCCGGGCCCCGGCGCGCGCATGCGGGCCGCGACCTGCTGTGAGTCCTGTCCGGGCCGCCACAGGTGCCAGGCCTCCGCGCGGGGGTGAACTCCCCAGTCCTGCCAGCACGCCGCCACCGGCGGGCGCGCCCGTACCCGGTGCATGCGGCACAGCAGCCGGTGGGCGTAGTCCACGGCGGCGGCGGGGGCAGGCGGGCCGGCGAACATCGCCCGGCTGGCAGGCTCGCGATAGGTCGCACCTGTGCGCAAGTGGTCCCATACTGCTGCGGACGGCCCGCTGGGATAGGCGGCCAGCAGCAGCCGGGGAGCCCCTCCCGGCTCGTACCACAGCTGCCGCAGCGGGAGATCGGTCGTACTGCGACCGGACGAGAGGCCGCAGGCGCGCCACCACGGCTGGTCGTAGGCCAGGAACAGCTTCGTGGCGCGCACCGCTTCGACCGTGTCGAGGTCGTGGCGCCACCGGGGCCCGAATACGGCGGGCCCGGCATCGATGCGGCGCAGAGCGCCCTGAGGCAGTGCCAGGACCACGGTCTCGGCCTGGACGCGCAGACAGCGGCCTGTGTCGTGGCCTTCCTGATCGTCAATGGCGAACGTCAGCTCGTAACCGCCGGCCGCCCGATCGATCCGCGTCAGCCTGCGGCCCCAGCACGTCCGGCCACCGGCTTTCCTGAACTCGCCATGCAGCGCTGTGGGCAGGGCCTGTATGCCGCAGGAGAGAGTCACGTACTCGGCCCGGGGCGGGGTGTGGAAGACGACATCGATCCACTCGGCCGCACCACCCGGATGGACGTCGTACCCACTGGTGTCCGTGACGAGCCGTAACGCCTCGGGGCTCAGCCCTGCGGCGAGCACACCAGGCCAGGACAGCTCGCGCAGCGGTTTCCCCCGCACCACCGAAGCCTCGCGCGCCGCACGGTAGTCGACCAGCGCCTGGTCGGCGTCGCCGGCACGGCCCTCCTGCACCGCACCGTGGTACTTCTCCCGCAGCGCCGAAAACCCGGGCACCGCCGCCTCCACCGTTGCGAGGACCAGCCCATCGGCATCCGCCCCCCACTCACGCCCCGTCAGCCGGTACGCGGCGCCCAACCCCTGCGAGGCATTGCGCTGACGCACCACCCGCCCGCGCGCCCGCACCAGGTTCTCGGGTCGCCCGAAAGAGAAGGGGACCAGTGATCCGGCCAGCCCGAGGTGCTTCAGCAGCGCCATGACCGGGGCGGCTTCCGTGTTCAGCCGCATGGCGCCCAGCTCTGCCCACCCCCCGCCTCGCACCGGCACGGACCAGATGCGGCCGCCCACCCGGTACCCGCTCTCGTACAAGGTCACCTGCCGCGCACCCGCCGTCAGCCGGCAGGCGGTGTAACAGCCTCCCACCCCTGCGCCGATCACGGCCACACCGCCCAATTCGCCACCCCATCCGGATCGAGTCATTGCGACTTGCCACTCTTTACGGCTCCAGACCACGCATGGAACATCAGGTGAACAAGCCCGCGGCCGTCGCGACATTCAGGAGACCACGTGATCTTCAGGCCCGACGTACTCGCCCAAGCGCCCTCCGCCTACGACGCACTCGCGGAGTATTTCCGCGACATCCGCTCCTTCTACGAAGTCATCAGTGTCCGCTTTGCGATACCCGAGTACGGCGTCCGTCTCACACCCGTGGCCGGCAACGAGCTCCACTCCAACGCCAACAGCTTCCTGCTCTCCGACAACAGCTCCTACCCCTACTACCTGTGGCTGCCCACCTGGCTCGGCCGCTTCTACATCGACCCCGAGCGCGTCCCCGCCGGCTGTCCGATCGACGACTGTCCCACCGACAAAGCCGGTCTCGTCGCCTTCGTCTGGCCGTGGCTGGGCTTCAACGACGCCTACGTCAAAGACGCGGACGGCCCCGAGTGCTGGTTCGGTGTGGCAGACCCCCGCCCCGAAGACCCCAACGAGACCGTCCGCACCACGGCCACCAGCCTTTTCAACTACTTCCGCGTCGAACGCACCCTCGACGACGAGAAGGACGGCTGGGCCACCGGCAGCTTCGCCGGCCGCGAGATCGGCTGCAACCTCACCGGCCGCTGGCACCTGCGCCGCACCCCCATGGCCTCCCTGACCAGCTACTACGAGGTCGAACGCAACATCGTCAGGCCGCTCGGCGAAAAATTCACCACACTGGCGACCTCTCCGACCGCCTGATGCGGGCACGCCTCACCCCTGGCCCCGCCGAAATCGAGGTACTCGCCCAGACAGCCCACATCGCCGACGAACTGCTGCGCCCCAGCGCCGACTGGACCGCACGCGAGCGCGTACCCCGCACACACCTGGACGCACTCGCCGCCGCCGGCGCCCTCGGCCTGGCAACCCGGGCGCCAGCCCTGCTCAGGCACGCAACCGAAATCATCGCGGCAGCCGACGGCGCCACGTGGCTCGTCTACGCCCAACACCAATCGCCCCCGACACGACCCCCGACTCCGACGGCACCCGACAGCTCCTCGCCCGCTTCGCATCGGAGATCGGTATCTCGCCGGAATCCGCCCGCGAATACCGCAAGGTCGCCACCGCCTGCAGCCTCCCGTGGTCCACCGGGAGCGGGCCCAACCTCGGCGGTGCGGCGTCGACCTCGATCCAGCCCGGCTACCAGCGCCCCGACCAGTTGCTGCCGGCCGTGCCCCAGGACGCCGGGGCGGCAGGTGGCGCGACGTCGTCCTCCTTGACCGTCGCAGTCCCACCGTGGCTTGACCGTCGCTTTCGCCCAGGCCGCAGCCCCGTTTTCCCTGTGTCCCGACCGCCCCCAGAATGCGGTGTAGAGGGTGGGACAGGCGGCTTCGGCCGCGCGCGGCTGAGCTCAGGCCTGGATCTCGTTGAGCGACATCCTCGACCTCGGCCCCCTGGTCGCCGCGCGCGACATGGAGATGTACGCCCCTATGCATTCCGCCATCGGCATGGCCCTCGGAATGGGCAGCCTCTTTGGAGTGAAGATCATCCGCAGCGGGCCTGCCAGGACGCCTCGCCGGTGTGATGGGCTCGTCAGGCGGGCGACGCGACCGGGACGGCCGTCAAGGCCGCGTGGAGGTGCCGGGGGAGGTCGAGGAGCTGTACGCCTTCCTGCTCGTCGGGGTCGGTGCGGGCGACCACTGCGACCATTTCCTCGTCCCGGGTGTTGACCGGCAGGTGCGGTACATCGGGCGGGATGAAGAGGTAGTCCCCAGCCTCCAGCACGAGGTGATCGGCCAGGCCCGCACCGTGCCAGACCTCGACCTGCCCGGAGAGCACCAGGATCGCCGACTCGTGACCGGCGTGCAGGTGCGGGCGGCCCCGGGTGTGACCGGGCAGGCTCATCCGGTGCAGGCACAGGCCCCGGGCGCCGACGGACTGCGCCGAGATCCCCGCCGCGAACGTGCCGCCCTGCCGTCCCTCGTACCCGCCGCCGCGCACGACCACGCACTCCACTGTGGTTTCCATGCGCCCCATCCAACCCGGCCCGGCCCGCCGAGCGGAGCTGGTCGCGGAGTTCTGGCCGGATCTTGCCCGGTACGACGACACCTGCAGGTGAAGCGGGCTCCGACCGGCCGCCGCAGCCTGGTCTGGTTCTTGTCGGGTAGATGCCTGACGCTGTCTCAGTCGATCTGGTCCTTCTCCACCGTTTCGCGGACCTACCGGAGCCCCGTCGATTCACGGCGGGTTCGTGATCACCAGGGGACGACGCCGTCGTCCTCGAAGAACGAACCGGTCGGGCCGCCGTCGGGCAGGGTGGCGAGCCGGATCGCTGTGGCCGCGCCCTGTTCAGGAGTGCGGGGCCCTTGGAAGCCTGTGAAGTCGGTCGCGACCAGGCCCGGGCAGGCGGCGTTGATCAGGATGTTCGTACCGGCGAACTGCCGGGCGTACTGCACGGTGAGGGCGTTGAGGAACGACTTCGACGGCGCGTAGGCCGCCATGATCGGGCCGATCTCGATGTCCGGGTCCGCCTGCCGGGCCAGGGAGCCGACGCTACTGGAGACGTTGACGATGCGTGGCGAGGCCGAGCGCCGCAGCAGTGGCAGCATCGCGTTGGTCACCCGGACGACACCCATGACGTTGGTGTCCACGACCGTGCGGAGCACCTCCAGGTCGAGCGCGGTCGGGTCCTGCACCCACCCCGGGTCCATCTCGCCCGAGATGCCGGCATTGTTGACCAGGGCGTCCAGGCGCCCGGCCAGCCGTTCGATCAGTTCCGCGGCATCAGTGACGCTCTGGTCGTCGGTCACGTCCAGCGGCACCCCGAACGCGTTCACGCCGACGGCGCGCAGCTTCCCGACGGCGGTCTCGCGTCGGGCGGCGTCGCGGGCTCCCACACCCACGCGGTACCCGAGGCTGCCCAGCCCGGCCGCGATCTCGTACCCGATGCCCTTGTTCGCGCCGGTCACCAGCGCAATCATCGTTTCGCTCATGCTGATGATGTTGGCTCGGGGACGAGGGGCGCGGCCAACACCGATACGGTGTCCTGTCATACCTGCCAGGTATCACCGCGTATGCTGCGGCCGTGGACACCCTGGAAACCCGCGAGTTGAGGTACTTCGTGGCCGTCGCCGAGGAACTGCACTTCGGGCGCGCCGCCGAGCGCCTCGGCATGGCCCAGCCGCCGCTGTCGCGGGCGATCCAGCAGCTCGAACGGCGCCTCGGGGTCTGCCTGCTGCAGCGCAACCGCCGTGGCGTCCGCCTGACCGGTGCCGGAGAGGTGCTGTTGCACGAGGGCCGGGCGGCCATCGACGCGACCGCTGCCGCCGCTCGCCGCACCCGGCGCGCCGGCGGCGCCGACAGCCCTGGCGGCCCCCGCGGTCGGCTGGTCCTCGCCGTGAAGGCCGCCGCGTCCCACGAACTGCTGCGGAAGCTTCTCGACGCCTACGCGGCCGAGCCGGACAGTGCCGAGATCGAGTTGCTGCCGTGCGGCATTTGCGAGCAGGAAGAGCTGCTGCGCGACGGACGCGCTGATGTCGCGCTCATGCACACGCCGTGGAACTCCCTCGCCGGGTTCGACAGCGAGGCACTGACGACCGAGGGGCAGGTTGCCGTCCTGCCTGCCGGGCACCCCCTCGCCACCCGCGAGACCTTGTCCCTGGCCGATGTCAGGGACGTCCCCGATCTGCCGCTCGCCCGCTGGCCCACCCACGGCACCTACGCACCCGGACCGGGCCCCGAGATCCACAACCAGACGCAACTGGCCCAGTTGATCGCCCTCGGACGCACCGTGGCGGTCGTCCCCGACTCCGCCCGCTCCTGGCTGTGGGCCGAGCACACGGCCGTCCCGTTGACCGACGCACCTCCCGTCGTGACCCACATCGCCTGGCCCGCCCACAGCCGCTCCCTCGCCCTGGCCGGCCTGATCCGCATGGCCGCACGGCTATGACCAGCTCCTGCCCCCCATCGGTCAGCACCCGGGACAGCTCAGGTGCCGCCAGGGCCGGCGAGACCGAAGAAGCAGACCCGCGGGACCAGACCATCTGGGACGGCGAGCGAATCGGACCAGATCATTTGAGGCAGGTCGTGATAGCCCCTTCGAGGGTCGCAACGCGGGCCTCCTGCCTGCGGGACGACGACGTCTGCGTCTTCGCGACAGCTCAGCGTCTGTGTTCGGCTCGATGCCGTCATAGACTGCGGAGGGTCGCAACCAGCCGGACACAGCTGGTTGCCCCGGCACAGCAACGGCAGGCCGACGCAGCAGCCGTGCGGGCTGAGCAGGAGGGCCACAGCTGACCAACTGCTACGGCCAGATGATTACGAATGCTCTGTCCCCCTGCGGGAACCCGATCCCGTGTTCCGCGCCACTGAGCAGATCCCGCAGGCCGGAGGCGGCCGCTGGAGGCGATCGCGCGTCCCGCGCACGGTCACGCCTCGAGATACCTGGGTACTTGTTGGCAGGGACAGGAGTCTGAGGGGGTGGGCTCGGCTACGCGCGGTCTCGTACTGCGACCGCTGCGGGCAGCCGCTGACCTGGGGGGATCGTCATGTTCCACGCCGAACACGCCGAATGGGGTAAGTCCACTCGTACTTGCCTGATCTGGGGTGCGGGCGTACCTGGGAGGATGTGTACGAGGTGAAGCCGTCGCAGTTGACGTGCGGGGTTGCGGGTGGCCGATGCACGCCCGGTTGTCGCGGCGGTGGGCACCGCATCGCGCACTAGCCCGGCGCGCCGGAGGATTGCCCGGTGGGGGAGGGGCCGCCGGATCACCTGTACCTGAAGTGGTGTCTGCTGACGGCGGCGCAGGAGGCCGGCGCGGTCGCCGAGGCCGAGGTGCCTGGTCCGGGCTGGGCAATGGACGCCCTCCAGCAGAAGGGGTTCCGTGCTGAGCACGTTGGGCGCAGCATGGGCGATGCCCGGTACGCGGGCGGTGTCCCGCTGATGGGTGAGGCCGCCCACCCTGTCGCGGTCATTGACCCCGACCCGGGCCAGGCTGGCTCCCGTGTACTTGCGGCGACGGTGCTGGTGTTCACCAATGGGGAGCTGCGGAGCCGTTTCCTGGCGCAGGCCCCGCAGCCGCCTTGGGATGTCAGCAACCGGTATGTGACGCTCACTCTCGACTTCAATCCGCCTGCCCCAGCCGCCCCGGTGCCGGCCTTGCTGAATGTGTCGATCCCCCAGCAGCCGACCGCCGGCGCCCGCAGGGCCAGTCCCTGTTCCTGCGATGCCCCGAGCTTGCACGTTGTGTTTCCTGATGGTGTCGAGGTGGTCTTCAGAAGAGCAGTAGCAGGGTGTTGGGTTTGAAGGCCGTCCGCTCACTGGGGCCGGGTGACGGCGTGAGTGCGCGGCTATCCGGATAGTCCGCGAGGATGCCCAGGATTGCCCCTACGTCACTCTCGGCGTCCGAGGCGAGACGGTGCTGCCGGGTGCCTCGGGTGAAGACTGTGCTGTCCCGTCCGGCGGATGCCGAGTGCTCGGAGCTGCGAGTCTGGCCGACGCGCCAGCTGACCCTGCCCGGTTCTTCGACGGCGGCGCCCTCACGTCTGGCTTGGGCCATGAGCAACTGAGGTACAGGAGCAGTGACAGGAAGGGCTGCTGCGATTCGGGCCTCGGCCCGGTGAAGGTCGGGGGTGTCGGGATTCTGCTCGGAGCCCACTGCCTTCAGGAAGACACGTCGGCCGTCGGCAAGACATACGCGGGCAGCAACCCCGGGCGAGAAACCTCCGGGCTGGGTCACGGCGCTCTCCACAGAGGAACCCAGTCGCGCCTCGACAAGTCTCCGCACACTGCGGGGGACAGCCCACCACTCCAGGCGAACACCCGCAGCTACGGGTACTCCGGTGCTCTCCGTGCTGGAACGTCGGCTCATGCCCACATGATTTGCCGGCATAGGTGTTGCTGATGTCCGTGAAGGTCAACTCTGGTGCGCGGATATCACTCGCCTGACTTGTTTGTGTCGCCGAGCGCAAGTGGACACTTGGAATGTGACAGATTCCTGTGGGCGCCGTATCCCTTACCCTTTCGCCGTCCCCTTCCGCCTCGACCTCGACCCTCAGTACGAAGAATGCCGCACGAGCCAGACCCTGACTCCAGTTCAGCCCACCCACGGCGATCCGGCCTGGCTCGCCACCCGCCATGAGGACATCCGCGCACTGCTGGCCGAACCGCGTTTTAGCCGAGCCGAGGCCGCCGGCCGGGACGAGGCCCGCCTCACTCCGTCGCCAGTCGGCACCGGCACGCTGGGGATGGACCCGCCGGAGCACACAAGGCATCGGCACTTCATTGCAGCGGCCCTGTCCTTCACCCCACAGCGCCTCGAAGAACTGCGGCACGGCGTACGCGCACACGCCACCGCACTCGCCGAAAAAATGAGCGCGCGGGGGACCCCCGCCGACCTCGTCAGCGATTTTGTCAAACCCTTCGCAAGTCACGTGGTCTACGACCTACTCGGAATTCCTGCCCGCGATCGGCCGGATTTCCTGTTCTGGTCAGAGGCGTTCACCAATACCACCCTGGTTCCCGAGGATATTCAGACGCGCACTGCGGGCATGTTCGAGTACATCGTCCGGGTCATCGCTGCCTGGCGTAGCCAAGACAGAGTGTGCGATGTCGCGCGGCTACCGGAACGGGCGATGCAGCGTTTGCCCGAACTCACCGACCAAGAGCTCATCGAACATGTAGGCCAACTCCTGATCGCCGGCCCGGACATCACCTCGGCGCAGCTCTCCAACGGCCTCTACGCCCTGCTGAGCCGTCCTGGCCAGGTACACGTCCTCCGCGAGAACCCAGACCTCATCCCGCTCGCCGCAGAGGAGATCCTGCGTTACGCCCCCTTTCCCTCTCACGCGACCTTCGCCCGCTATGCCACGGAGGATGTCGAGGTCGGAGGCACGCTCGTCCGCAAGGGGGAGGCGGTCCTGGCTGCACTCGCCGCGGCCAACCGCGACCGGAGCGTCTTCCCCGCCCCTGAGACCTTCGACATCGGACGCAGGGACAATCCCCACTTGACCTTCGGCTTCGGACCGCACCACTGCATCGGAGCGCCGCTGGTCAGACTTCAGCTGTGCACCGCGCTGTCCGTCCTGACGCAGAGGTTTCCGCAGCTCCGGCTCGCGGTGCCCGAGGACGATCTGCCCTGGCGTGCAGAACCGCTGATCCGACGGGTCGAACGGCTCCCCGTCACCTGGTGAACCCTCCGGGGCTCGCGGCACACGCCGCACCGACGGCCCGCATCCACCTGGCGCGGGAGCCGTCCACGGACGGTGGCCCGGCAGGCGTTGCGAACCACCCATGCCGGGGCCGAAGCTGAAGCCCGGCCGGCCGGCCGCGGGTCCCGGACCGGAAGGCTCTACCTTCACGGCCTTCGTCTCGATCGGTACACCTTGGTCGGAGCACATGATCAGACGAAGGCCGCCCCAGCGTCCCGCGAATGCCCAGCTGGGCTACCCAGTTCGATACGCTGTTCGAAGTCAGTCAGGCAGCGCCACGGTGAGATCCACCTCGACGAGCTGTCCCGGAAAGCCCAGCTGGGCGACGCCCAAGAGCGTGCTGGCGGTGGTGAACGCCAGACCCAGGGCAGACGCGGTGAGCCGACGCCATGCGGCTCCGAGAATGTCCCTCTCATCGCTGCGCACGTAGATCACTGACCGCACCACATGTTCAGGCTGGGCGCTCACCGCTGCCAGGGCAGTGAGCGCGTTCGCGACGACCTGGTCGACCTGCGTCTCAAGGGAACCGGAACCGACGAGGTCACCATTCCGATCAAGCGGGCACTGCCCCGCCAGATAGGCGGTACGGCCTGCCTCCACCACGGTGATGTGGTGGTAGCCGGGTGTCTCATGCAGCTGCTCGGGGTTGATGCGGGTGATCTTCTCAGTCATGTCAGCGAGTCTGACCAGCGTGGTGCCAGCACGCACCGCATTTTCCCCACCGGCAAGCACTCCGCAACGACGTGAGATTAAAGAACTTCCCAATAGGGATGTCAAGCCGCCAGTGTGACTGGTGGTGCGGGTTGGTAGCACGCACCGTCGCGGAGCATGGCCCAGAGCACGTTGGCCCGGCGGCGTGCGAGAGCGAGCACTGCTTGTTTGTGGCCCTTCCCCTCGTCGCGCTTGCGTTGGTAGTACGTCCGTGACGCGGTGCACGTTCTGAGGCTGGCCATGGAGGAGAGGTAGAAGGCTCGCAACAGGCCACGGTGGTAGCGGCGGGGGCGGCGCATGTTGCCGCTGACCTGCTTGTGCTGGACAGCGGCACGGACGGCGTCCGTGAGCGCGGCCTTCAGGCCGCCCGGGCCCCCGAACGCGGCGAGAGCGGACGCGAGAGCTGTGGGACTGACATCGGGCCATCCACGAGAGTGGTCGATGTGGGTGAGGCGGCGGATGAGCCGTGGCGTGAGTCCGCAGCAGCCTGGGGCAGGTGGCCAGCCACGTTCACGGCGCGCCAAGAGTCCGTGCCGGTGTCCAGCGCGGTCAGCAGCCCCGGCAGGGCCCGTTCGAATCCGAGACGGGCCAGCGCCAGGACGGCATGTTGGTGGGCGCTCCGTAGCACGGGGTGCGGGCTCGCCCACACATCCGGTCTGTGTGAGGTGCGGGGGCGGATACGTAGGCGGCGAGGGCTGGGACCAGTCCCGGACCGTCACGTCCCGGGCGTCTGCCGCCCGGCAATCCGTTCCAGCAGCCCGACCGGGCGGGCACCGAAGGAACCGCCGTCACCACAGAACGCCGCTATGCGTCTACCAAGCTGTCGGTCGTCGAGGACTCGGTGCCGCGCAACCGGCGGCGCCTGACGAGCAGAACAGCGGTGCGTGTGAGGACCATGGCCAGGGCCATGAACACGAAGGCGTTCGAGTAGACGTCCTGTCCGCTCAGTTTGTTCTCGATGCTGAACAGGATGACGTCCTGCGTGAACCAGTGTTCGGAACCGTAGGCGAACAGCACGCGGGAGGCGGACATCAAGGTCCAGACGATCGCGTAGGCGATGCCGCCCCTGGTGTAGACCTCACCGTCGGAGCCTCGGTGGGCGGGCAGCAGAGTCGCGGCGATCAGGCCGCAGATGACTCCCGCGCCGATACCGGCCAGTTGGAGCCAGGGGTCGTTCCCGTCCAGGGGGAGCGTGTGGACGAAGAGCGCGATCACGATCGCGATCGCGATGATCGAGCGCAGCAGCCGCATGTTGGTGATCTGGCGGGTACCCAGGTCGGTGGACAGGATGATGATCAGGATCACCCCGCTGGCGATCAAGGCGGTCAGGAATGGGCTCATGGGGCAACCCCTCGTTTCGATGAGTACGGGGGCGCTGCGCGCCTCTCCCGGATTTTCCACTCCAACGCTAGGGAGAGGGAGGGGCGGACCTGGACAACCGACTGATGGACCGGCCGTCCATCTTCCGGTGGACACGTGCGATCTTTCGGTTTGGTGACAGCGATGTGAAAGGGGGCCCCGGTGTGAATGGGGGTGTTGGTGGCACTGGGTAGGTGCCAGCCAGGTTGAGGCGGTGGACCCGGGACTGCTGCAGGGTTGGGTGACACCTGACCTGGCTTGCTGAGAGGCGGCCTGGAAGGATGTCGCAGTGCCCAAGCCGTATCCGAAGGAGTTCCGCGAGGACGTCGTGCGGGTCGCGCGCAACCGCGAGCCCGGCGTCACGCTGGAACAGATCACCGCTGATTTCGGCGTCCACCCGATCACGCTGTCGAAGTGACTGCGCCGTGCCGAAACCGATGAGGGCGCCAGGCCCGCGCCGGCGTCGGGTGAGTCCGCCGAGCTGTGCGAGGCCCGCAAGCGCATCCGCTTGCTGGAGCAGGAGAACGAGGTGCTGCGAAGGGCTGCGGCATATTTGTCGCAGGCGAACCTGCCATCAAAATGATGTACCCGCTCGTCCGCGAGCTGGCCGCCGCCGCTGCCCCTCACAGGGTGGCGGTGGCGGTGACGTGCCGGGTGCTCGGGCTGGCTCGCCAGCCCTGCTGCCGGTGGCTGGTCTGGCCGGTCACCGATACCGAGCTCGCCGAGGCATACCGGGCCGATGCCCTGTTCGACGCTCACCGCGACGACCCGGAGTTCGGTCACCGCTTCCTCGCGGACGAGGCCCGTGCCGCTGGTGAGCCGATGGCCGAGCGGACCGCTTGGCGGATCTGCCGGGACAACGGCTGGTGGAGCGCGTTCGGCAAGCGCAGAGGCCGGGGCAAGAACGCCAAGGCCGGCCCTCCGGTCCACGATGACCGGGTGCGGCGCGACTTCACCGCCGACGGACCGAACCGGCTGTGGCTGACAGACATCACCGAGCACGCCACCGACGAGGGCAAGTTGTATCTGTGCGCGGTCAAGGACGTGTACTCGGGACGCATCGTGGGCTATTCGATTGATGCCCGGATGCAGTCCAGCCTCGCGGTGAGAGCCCTGGAGTCCGCCATCGCCCGCCGCGGCCAGGTCCTCGGCTGTACCGTGCATTCCGATCGGGGGTCGCAGTTCCGCTCACGGAAATTCGTCGCAGTCCTCGCACGTCACAGCATGATCGGATCGATGGGCAGAGTCGGTGCCGCAGGCGACAGCGCGGCCATGGAGAGCTTCTTCGCACTGCTGCAGAACAACGTCCTCGACCGCCGTACTTGGGCCACCCGCCAGGAACTGCGGATCGCGATCGTCACCTGGATCGAGCGCACCTACCACCACCGCCGACGCCAGAAACGTCTGGCCCGATTGACTCCCGTCGAGTACGAAGCCATCATGGCCCCACCCACAGCCCTGGCTGCATACTGACTTCGGCTCGTCAGGGTGACGCTGGGTCGTCGAGGGTCAGGCCGGTGCCTGCTATGAAGCCGTCGAGGGTGTCGGGCCGGTACTGGAGGCGTTTGAGCCGGTTGCGGACGAGGGTTTCGAGTCGGTCGAGGGCCATGACGGCGAGGTTGGCCAGGCTGCGCTTGACGTGCGCCCAGACGCCTTCGACCGGATTCAGGTCGGGCGAGTAGGCGGGCAGCAGGAAGACTGTCAGCCACGCCCGCTCGGCGACGAGGTCCCGCATCCTGCGGGAGACGTGGGTATTGAGCCGGTCCCAGACCAGCACGATCGGCGCCCTGACCAGCTGATGGACACCGTCGACCAGCGAGATGAAGTCCCGCTCGCTCATGCTGCGCCGCTTGCCCCCGCCCGCGG
Organism: Streptomyces sp. NPDC097981; assembly: GCF_040302565.1. Lineage (NCBI taxonomy): Bacteria > Bacillati > Actinomycetota > Actinomycetes > Kitasatosporales > Streptomycetaceae > Streptomyces > Streptomyces sp. NPDC097981. Next base: position 4,826 of record NZ_JBEORW010000080.1, on the reverse strand, counting down.
GGTGGGTACGCAGACGGTGGCACAGCCGGGTCCGGGATCCTGGCCGCATGGCGATCAGCCCGGCTACAGACAGTCGTCCCGAGCGGCGCCCGCTCACGGTCACGACCGGGGTGATGCCGCGCCGGCCCCAGGTCCGTCCCCGGGGCGGCCTACGGGTGAAGCCGGCTTCGTCCTCGAAGCAGACGTAGCCCCCGCAGGCCGCCCGGGCCCTTTTACCTCCGCCCAGGTCGCCCCCTTCCATTCGGCGACGGCCTGTTCGTCTCGTTCGGCGACCCGCCGTGCGGGCACCTGAGGGGAGAAGCCGAGCCGGTGCATCAGCCTTGTGGCACCCGAGACGCTATAGGAGACGTGGAACTTCCTGCCGATCAGAGTGGCCACCCGCGATGCGGTCCACACCTGGTCCTCCACCCAGCCGTGCACGGCCGGCCCCTGCTCCAAAAGCCCCGCCAGCTTTTCCAGGCAGTACGGCGACAGCCGGCATCGCGATCCACTCGGGCCACGCGAGGTCAGAGCCGCGACTCCGCCGTCCCGCAACAGCTGATGCCACTGGTAGGCCGACTTGCGGCTCACCCGCAGACGCTGAGCGACCTCCGGCGGCCTGACCCCCTGCGCGAACAACTCGGCCGCCTGAATCCGAACCGATTCACGGCGCTGACGCCCCGCGGCGGTCAGCCCGCCCCCATCCGCATACCTCACCCACCACGAATACAGCCACCCACCCAAGCCCATCGACGACTTCGCAAACAATCACCCTGACGAGCTCAAGTCAGTAACTCCTTCACCACCGCCTTGACCTGGCTGTTCAGACGGGTAGTGCGCCGCTGATAGCGCTCCAGCACCCCTGGTACTTGCTCGCGGAAGGTCTGGCGGCACCCACGCGTGGGACACACCAGACGTCGCACTCGCACTTGGAGCACCACCCGCCGGCCGTCGACCGGCACATCGGCCACCCTCCGGCAGTGGTAGCCGTGAACCTGCCCCGACAACTCCCCGCACACCGGGCAGGGCGCGGGCTCCTCCGGAGCCCGCGCACTCACCACGACCCGCCCACCCTCATCGACCACATCCTCGACGACCAGCGGCGACATCCCCGAAAACTCCATCCACGCAAGCCCGTTGACATCCATCACACCGACAACAACGACCCCGGCCACCCTCCATTACCACCGAATGCGAGACAGAGCCGTTGACCGTACAGCCCCTCGGGCCCCTGCCCAGCTAGGCGAAGGAGAACCAGTTGACGTTGACGAAGTCGGAGGACTGGCCGCTGTCGAAGGTCAGATAGACGTCGTGGGTTCCGGTGGTGCGGCGGATGTCGGCAGGGACAGTGCGCCAGGCCTGCCAGCCGCCGGTGTTGGCGACGGCGAAGCCGCCGACCGGGGTGGCTGTGGGGCTGTCGAGGCGGACCTGGACCAGGCCGCTGACTCCGCTGGCGGCCCCTGAAGCGACGCGGGCGTCGAAGCGGGTGGCACCGGTGGAGCCGAAGGCGACGGCCGAGAACTTGAGCCAGTCGCCGTTGGACAGATGGCCGACGTCGGATCCGCCGCCGCCGTCGGAGCAGGCCTCGACCTGTGCTCCGGACTGGGCATTGAACGACTCGGCCTGGATGGTGGTGAAGGCGCTGACCCCGCCGCCCGGGGTGGTCGCGGTCGGCGTCGGGGCCGGTGTGCCGCCGCCGGCCACACCGCCGACCGTGATGGTCCAGCGGTCGGGGGTGCCGGACTGCACCTTGCCCTCGAAGTCGACTCCGGCCGGGTGCACGTCGTCGTACGGGAAGGCGTACCCGAGATGGTCGGGGGTGGTGTTGTGCAGGATGCGGGCGTAGTGGTTGGTGCGCGGCCGGGTGTAGAAGGCAGCGGGATCCTCGGCGGTCGGCTGGTGGGGGTTGTCCAGCAGGGTGGTGCGGTTGAAGGCGGCGGCGAGCCGTGCGCTGAGATTGCCCATCAGGTCGTTGCCCGTGGTGAAGGGCGCGTCGCTGCAGGAGAAAATCGAAAGGGTGGACGGCTTGGCGAAGCTGCCGACTCCGGGGAAGGCGAGGACATCGCCGTTCACCCGGCCGGTAACGGTTCCCCAGGTGAACTGGGTGTCGATGCGCAGGTCGGTGGAGCGGTACTTGTTCCACACCTCGTCTACGTAGCCGTCGAAGTAGCCGCGGAACAAGGCGTTGTTGCCGCGGATCGCCAGGTTGGGGCTGAGTACGCGCAAGTCGCGGCCGCCCGCGGTGACGATCAGCCGGCTCCAGTCGCTGCCGTCAGCGGCGGACTGGGCCCGCAGAGCGGCGGTGATCCGGGACAGTCCGTCGGCGGGCAGCCCGCGCACCGTCTGGGTGCCTTGGCCGGTCTCCAGTTGGAAGGCGATGGGTAGCGAGACCATGTCGACGAACGTGATGTTGGCGTACAACTGGTCGTCGTTGAAGGTGAATTCGCAGAAGTCGTGAGCGACGTTCGCGTTGGGGTCGGTAGGATTGCTCACCGAAGGCAGGGCCAGACCGCCGCCGCGGTTCACCAGGAAGGTGAGCTTCGTGCCGACGGAGAAGTAGATACGGCCGCTGTCCAGGCGCGGCAGCGTCACCCTCCGTGCTCCGGCGCCGGACGCGTTGAGCGGGATGGCACAGTCGACCCCGAGCGGGGTCTGATCGTTGGCCGGAGCCGACGGGTGGTACAGGCTGAGGCCGTTGGCCTGGATGAAGGCCCACCTGCCGCCGGCCGCGGCGTCACGGCCGAGCACATAGGCGTACACCGTGTTGTTGCCGGTGGTGTTCACCAGATCCAGGGGGAGCGTGGCGGTGGTGGACGCGTTGGCGCCCGTCTCGAGCCAGGCTGCCGCGGCAGGCACGGCCAGGGCCAGGCCCGCTGTCGCGGCGAGGAGTTTTCTACGGGGCATGGTTCGTTGGTGGTGAGCCGTCACGGTGGGGGTCCGTTCTTCGCGGGGTCGGGCGGGGGAGCGGTCGGACGCAGGGACGGGGGAGAAGGGAGGGCGGCGGGGCTGGTGGGTCAGCCGACCGTCCACTTCTGGTTGGCGGCGCCGGTGCAGGTCCAGGTCTGCAACCGGGTGCCGTCGGCGGAGGAGTTGCCCTTGGCATCCAGACACTTGCCCGCACCGGTGTTGGTGAGGTCACGGGCGGCGGTGTAGGTCCACTTCTGGGCGTTGGTGCCGTTGCAGGTGTAGAGCTGGACGACGGCGCCGTCGGCGGTGGAGCCGCCCGCGACGTCCAGGCACTTGCCGAGCGCGCGGACGGTGCCGTCGCCCCCGATGGTCCACTGCTGGGCCGCGCTGCCGGTGCAGTCGTGCAGCTGGATGGGGGTGCGGTCGGCGTCGGAGCCGCCGGCGACGTCGACGCACATGCCGCCGATGCCACGGATCGGGCGTGCGGCGGGGGCACCGGCGGAGGAGGCGCGGACATAGTCGACGGTCATCGTCTGCGGGAAGGACGTGGAGGCGTCCGGGCTGCCGGGCCAGTCCCCACCGACCGCCAGGTTGAGGATGACGAAGAACGGGTGGTCGAAGACCCACTTGTTGCCGCCGGTGTCGGCCGGCGTGAGGGTCTTGTACGTGGTGCCGTCCACCGACCAGACGATGGAGTTCGGGCTCCAGTCGACGGCGAACACGTGGAAGTCGTCGGCGAAGGCGCGGCCGCCGGGCAGGCTGTACGGGGCGCCGAGGCCGCCCGCTCCGGAGTAGCCGGGGCCGTGCACCGTACCGTGCACGGTGTTGGGTTCGCGGCCGATGTTCTCCATGATGTCGGTCTCGCCGTTGTTGGGCCAGCCCACGCTGCCGAGGTCGTTGCCGAGCATCCAGAAGGCGGGCCAGATGCCCTGGCCGCGCGGGATTTTGATGCGGGCCTCGAAGCGGCCGTACGCCTGGGTGAAGGTTTTGGCGGTGTTCAGCCGGGCCGAGGTGTACTGGCACTGCCCGTACCAGCAGCCGAGGCCGGCGTCGGTGTTCTTCCGCGCGGTGATGACGAGGTTGCCCTGGCCGTCGAGCGCGGCGTTCGAGGTGCTGTTGGTGTAGTACTGCAGCTCGTGGTTGCCGAAGCCCGAACCGCCGGTCTCAAGCGTCCACTTGGCGGCGTCAGGAGCGCGGCCGACCGCGCCGTCGAACTCGTCGGACCAGGTCTGCGCGACAACTGCGGCACCGGCGGGCGGGGCGACCGAACGGGTGAAGGACATGAGCACCGCCGCGACCAGGGCGGTGGTCACGAGGAGCACCACTCCGCCGAGAGAGTGGCGACGTGCGCGATGGGCAGCAGCCATGGGCATGGTTCCTTGTCTGGGTGGGGGAGGAGGGGTGCCAGGCCGGGCAAAGCGTGAAGAATGACAGGAGGGGTTCGAGAGCGCTCTCAAACGTGACGCAATGTCACCCGAGACAGCGAGTATTACGGAGGGGTAAGCGTCATGGCAACGTCAGACGTCACTCCTCGCACGCCTCTGAGCTGCGGTTTTCTCTCGTAGCCTTCGGCTTAACGGTCTCTTAAGGCTGGCTTGATGCAGAGAGGTGTGAATCGGAGCCTCACGTGGGCGTCGGCCGGACGGCCGCCGCAGGTACTCCGCGCGGGCGTCCGGACCCTCGTGCTCCCGGCCACGCACCCAGCCCCGGCCGACGGTTCCTCGCATGCTGGTCAGGTCCCGGATTGGCGTGCAATCTGGGTCGCACCCCTCTTCTCCCCCCTTGTTGTCCGTATGGGAGGAGACCATCGGGTTCCAGGGGGCCCTCCACGGCCAGACAGGTCCAGCTAAGGGTTGTCCCGTAACTGCTGGTCACGGGTGAGATGATCTTGGTGTGGCTAGTGTGATTACGGCGTCTGAGCCGTCCTGGATAGCCCCGTT
>NZ_JBEORW010000079.1:0-19454 GCF_040302565.1 Streptomyces sp. NPDC097981 | reverse complement strand
GGCAGCGCCTGCATCAGACGGCCACGAGCAGCGACAAGCGTGCACGCGTCGTCCAGCGACAGCACCCCGGCGACGTGCGCCGCCGCGATCTCACCGATCGAGTGGCCCGACAGGAAGTCCGGCTTCACATCCCAGCTCTCGACGAGGCGGAAGAGCGCCACCTCGACGGCGAAGAGCGCGGGCTGCGCGTACTCCGTACGGTCCAGCAGCGCCGCATCGATCCCGAACAGGACGTCCCGCAGCGGCAGTTCCAGCTCGGAGTCGAAGCGCGCGCACGCCTCGTCCAGCGCGTCCGCGAACACCGGGAACGCGTCGTACAGCTCACGCCCCATGCCCAGCCGCTGGCTCCCCTGCCCCGTGAACAGGAAGGCGAGCCCGCCACCCGACACGGCACCCCGCACCAGCCCCGGAACCTGCTCGCCGGCGGCCAGGGCCGTCAGGCGTCCGAGGAGGGTCTCGCCGTCCGACGGGGCGCCGATCAGTACCGCGCGGTGCTCCAGCGCGGCGCGGTGCGTCGCGAGGGAGAGGCCGAGGTCGAGTGCGCCCCGGGCCCCGGACCGCTTCAGTGCGTCGGCGGCGGCCGGGTGCAGGCGTTCCGCCTGGGCGCGCAGGGCGGCCGCGGTGCGGCCGGAGACGAGCCACGGCAGCACGGGGAGCCCCGGGCCGGCCGGTGTCGCGGGCGCCGGTTCGGCCGTGTGCTGCGGTGCCTGCTCGATGACGGCGTGGGCGTTCGTGCCGCTGTAGCCGAACGAGGAGATGCCCGCCCGGCGCGGGCGGCCCGTCTCGGGCCAGGCGCGCTGCTCGGTGAGGAGCTCGATGTCCCCGGCCGACCAGTCCACGTAGGGGGTCGGCTCGTCGATGTGCAGGGTCTGCGGGAGTACGCCGTTGCGCATCGCCATGATCATCTTGATCACACCGGCGACACCGGCCACGGCCTGCGTGTGACCGATGTTCGACTTTACGGAGCCCAGCAGCAGCGGCCGGTCCGCGGGCCGGTCCTGGCCGTACGTGGCGAGGAGCGCCTGCGCCTCGATCGGGTCGCCGAGCCGGGTACCGGTGCCGTGCGCCTCGACGGCGTCCACGTCCCCGGCCGTCAGGCCGGCGTCGGCGAGGGCTTCCCGGATGACCCGCTGCTGCGAGGGGCCGTTCGGGGCGGTGAGCCCGTTGCTGGCGCCGTCCTGGTTCACAGCCGTGCCGCGGACGACCGCGAGGACCGGGTGCCCGTTGCGGCGGGCGTCCGAGAGCCGCTCCAGGAGGACGAGGCCGACGCCCTCGGACCAGATCGTGCCGTCGGCAGCCGCGGCGAACGCCTTGATGCGGCCGTCCGAGGCGAGCCCGCGCTGGCGGCTGAACTCGGTGAACGCGCCCGGCGTGGACATGATGGTCACGGCGCCCGCCAGGGCCATCGCGCACTCGCCCCGGCGCAGCGACTGGGCCGCGAGGTGCAGGGTGACGAGCGAGGAGGAGCAGGCCGTGTCCAGGGTGACGGCCGGGCCCTCCAGGCCGAAGGAGTAGGAGATGCGGCCGGAGACGACGCTGGCCGCGTTGCCGGTGCCGAGGTGGCCTTCGAGGCCGTCTCCGTCGTTCAGCCAGAGCTGGAGGTAGTCCTGGGCGTTGGAGCCGATGAACACGCCGGTGCGGCTGCCGCGCAGGCCGGTGGGGTCGATGCCGGCGCGTTCGAAGGTCTCCCACGAGGTCTCCAGCAGCAGGCGCTGCTGCGGGTCCATGGCGAGGGCCTCGCGCGGGGATATTCCGAAGAAGTCGGCGTCGAAGTCGGCCGCCTCGTGCAGGAAGCCGCCCTCGCGGACGTAGCTGGTGCCCTCGCGGTCGGGGTCGTCGCTGTAGAGGGCGTCGAGGTCCCAGCCGCGGTCGGCGGGGAAGGCGGTGATGCCGTCGCGGCCCTCGGCGAGCAGGCGCCACAGGTCCTCGGGGGAGGTGATCCCGCCGGGGAAGCGGCAGCTCATCGCGACGACGGCGATCGGGTCGTCGTCGTCCGCGGCGCGGGTGGTCGCGGCGGCCGGGCGGCGGGCCGGGAAGCCGCCCCGGCCCGCGTCGGCGGCCGCGGCGTCGGCGAGGTCTCCGACGAGCTCCTCGCGGAGGTACTGGGCGAGGGCGGTCGCCGTCGGGTAGTCGAAGACGAGGGTGGCGGGCAGGCGCCGGCCGGTGGCCTCGCCGAGCAGATTGCGCAGCTCGACGGCGGTGAGCGAGTCGAAGCCCAGCTCCTTGAAGGAGCGGCCCGGCTCGACGGAGGCGGCGCCCGGGTACCCCAGGGCCGCGGCGACCTGCTTGCGTACGAGGTCGAGCAGCGCACGGTCCCGCTCGGCGGCGGGCAGGCCCGCCAGGCGCTTGCGCAGACCGGTGGCGCCCGCCGACGCGGCCGCGCCGCCCGCGTGGCGGCGGGTGGGGACCCGTACGAGTCCGCGCAGCAGCGGGGACAGCGTGCCGGCCTGGGCCTGCGGGCGCAGCCCGGCGAGGTCGACGCGCATCAGGACCGGCGCGGCCTCGTCGAGCCGGTGGGCGAGGTCGAAGAGGTCGAGGCCCTCCGCCGAGGTGAGCGGGGGCAGTCCGCCGCGGGTCATGCGGCTGATGTCGGCGTCGGTGAGGCTGCTGGCCATGCCGGCGCCGTCGGCCCACAGGGCCCAGGCCAGGGAGGTGGCGGGGAGCCCCAGGGAGCGGCGGTGCTGGGCAAGCGCGTCGAGGAACACGTTGGCGGCCGCGTAGTTGCCCTGGCCGGCGCCGCCGAAAACGCCGCCGATGGACGAGAACAGCACGAACGCGGTGAGGTCGAGGTCGCGGGTCAGTTCGTGGAGGTGGAGGGCCGCGTCGGCCTTGGGCCGCAGTACGGCCGACAGGCGCTCGGGCGTCAGGGAGGTGATCACGCCGTCGTCGAGCACGCCGGCGGTGTGGAGGACGGCGCCGAGCGGGTGCTCGGCGGGTATCTGCGCCAGTACGGCGGCCAGCGCGTCCCGGTCGGCGACGTCGCAGGCGGCCCAGGTCACCGAGGCTCCCTGGGCGGCGAGTTCGGCGCTGAGGCGCTGCGCCTCGGGGGTGGATCCGCCGCGGCGGCCGACGAGGAGCAGGTGCCGTACGCCGTGCTCGGTGACGAGCCGGTGGGCGATCAGGCCGCCGAGGAGGCCGCCGGCGCCGGTGATCAGCACGGTCGATTCCGGGGCGTAGGCCGGGCCGGAGGCGGAACCGGCCGTCGCCTGCGCGGCGGGGGCCCCTTCGGGGGTCTGCGCGGCGGTGTCCTCGGCACTCTCGCGGGCCACACGGGCGAGGCGGAGCGCGTGGAGGGTCCCGGCGCGCACGGCGAGCTGCGGCTCGCCCGCGGCGAGGGCGGCGGGCAGGGCGCGTACCGAGTCCTCGGAACCGTCGGTGTCGATCAGCAGCAGCCGGTCGGGGTTCTCGGACTGCGCGGAGCGCAGCAGGCCCCGGACGGCCGCGTGGACCGGGTCGGTGACCGTGTCGGCGGCGTCGGCGCCGGCCGCGACGGCGCCCCGGGTGAGGACGACGAGGCGGGTGTCGGCGAACCGGTCGCCGGTGAAGGGCTCCTCGCCCAGCCAGGTGCGGGCGAGGGCGAGGGCGCGGTGCGCGGCCCGGTGTACGGCTTCGGCGGAGAGCTCCGGCGTGGTCCCGGCGTGCGTGTCCGCGTCTTCGTCGGCCTGGCCGAAGCCGACGAACACGGCCTCGGGTACGGGGGCTCCGGCGTCGACGGCCGCCGCGAGCGCGGCCAGGCCGGCGTGGACGGAGATCGCGTCGGCGGCGGGGCGGACGGCGGCGGGGACGGCTGTGCCGAGCGCGGCCCACCGGCCTTCGGGCGCCGTACCCGGCGCGTCGGCCGCGGCGGGCAGCGCCGTCCACTCGGCGCGGAACACCGACTCGTGGTACGCGGTGCGCGCCGCCCGGACCTGCTCGGCCGACACGGCGCGCAGGACGAGCGAGTCGACGGTCGCGACGGGCGCGCCCGTGGAGTCCGCGATCTCCAGACGTACGCCGTCGGCCCCGCGGGGCGTGAGGCACACGCGCAGGGCGTCGGCCCCGCCTGCGTGGAGGGTCACTCCGCTCCACGCGAACGGGAGGCGTCCCTCGCCCTCGGTACCGCCCAGGACGCCGAGGCCCAGGGTGTGCAGCGCGGCGTCCAGCAGGGCGGGGTGGAGGCCGAAGTCCCGTGCGGCGGAGGCGGTTTCCTCGGGCAGTGCGACCTCGGCGTAGACTCTGTCGCCGTGCCGCCAGGCCGCGGTGAGGCCGCGGAACGCCGGGCCGTAGCCCATGCCGACCTCGGCGAGGTCGGTGTAGAGGCCCTCTGTGGCGAGGGGTTCGGCGCCGGCCGGGGGCCACTGCTCCGGCGCGAAGCGCGGCGGGGCCGAGGCGGCCGCGTGGGCGAGTACGCCGCCGGCGTGGCGCGTCCAGGGCTCGTCGGGCGCGCTGTCCTTGGGGCGGGAGGAAAGGCCGAAGGCGCGTCGGCCCGTGCCGTCTGCGTCCGGCGCGCTCACGTACATCTGAAGCTGGAGGCCGCCGCGCTCGGGGAGGATCAGCGGCGCTTCGAGGGTCAGCTCCTCGACGGTGTCGCAACCGACCTGGTCACCGGCCCAGATGGCCAGGTCGACGAAGGCGGTGCCGGGCAGCAGGACACTGCCCATGACCTGGTGGTCGACCAGCCAGGGGTGGGTGGTGGGCGAGAGCAGGGCGGTGAAGACGAAGCCCTCGGAGTCGGCGAGCGCGACGGTCGCGCCGAGCAGCGGGTGCGAGGCCTCGTCCAGTCCGGCCGCGCCCACGTCGCCGGCGCGGGTGCCCGGCTCGATCCAGTAGCGCTGACGCTGGAAGGCGTAGGTGGGCAGGTCGTCGACGCGGAGGGCGCCGGCGGCGGCGAAGAAGGCCTGCCAGTCGACCCGGATGCCGTGCGCGTGGGCCCGGGCGAGGGCGGTGACGAGGCTCTCCGGCTCGGGGCGGGCCTTGCGGAGCACGGGGACGAAGACGGCGTCCCGCTCCACGCATTCCTGGGCGAGGGCGGACAGCACGCCGTCGGGGCCGAGTTCGACGTAGGTGGTGACTCCGGCGGCCTCCAGGGCGCGGACGCCGTCGAGGAAGCGGACGGCGTCGCGGACGTGGCGGACCCAGAAGTCGGCCGAGGCCATCTCGCCCTCGGTGGCGAGGGCGCCGGTCAGGTTGGAGATGACCGGGATGCGGGGGGCACTGAACGTCAGCCCCTCCACGACCTCGCGGAAGGCGTCGAGCATGCCGTCCATGTGCGGCGAGTGGAACGCGTGGCTGACGGTCAGCCGCTTCGCCTTGCGGCCCGTGAGGGCCTCGGCCACGGCGACCGCCGCGTCCTCGTCACCCGCGACGACCACCGACCGCGGCCCGTTGACCGCCGCGATGCTCACGCGGTCCGTCAGCAGCGGCAGGACCTCGTCCTCCGACGCCTGGAGCGCGATCATCACGCCGCCCTCCGGCAGCGCCTGCATCAGACGGCCACGCGCCGCCACCAGGGCACACGCGTCCTCCAGGGAGAGGATGTCGGCGACGTGCGCGGCCGCGATCTCGCCGATGGAGTGACCGGACACGAAGTCCGGCTTCACACCCCACGACTCCAGCAGCCGGAACAGCGCCACCTCGACCGCGAACAACGCCGGCTGGGTGTACTCCGTACGGTCCAGAACAGCCGCGTCCGCCCCGAACAGGATGTCCTTCAGCGGCAGTTCCAGCTCCATCCGCTCGCAGACCGCGTCCAGCGCGGCCGCGAACGCGGGGTAGGCCTCGTACAGCTCACGGCCCATGCCGAGCCGCTGGCTGCCCTGCCCGGTGAAGAGGAAGGCGAGCTTCCCGCCGACCGGCGAGCCCGTCACCACGCCCGGCGCCGAGTCGCCCGCCGCCAGCGCCGCGAGGCCGGCCAGCAGGCCGGCCCGGTCCGCGGCCACCACCGCGGCGCGGTCCTCGAAGGAGGCCCTGCCGACCGCCAGCGCCCGGCCCACGTCGACCGGGCTCAGCCCGGGGTGCTCCCCCGCGTGGGCCAGCAGGCGCTCCGCCTGCTCGCGCAGGGCGTCCTGGCCCTTGGCCGACAGGAGCCAGGGCACCGCCCTCGGCTCCGGCTCCGCGTCACCCTCGGCCCGTTCCGGGGCCCGGTCGGCCTCCGGCGCCTGCTCGATGATCGTGTGCACGTTGGTGCCGCTGACGCCGAAAGCGGAGACACCGGCCCGGTACGGGCGTCCCGTCTGCGGCCACGCCCGCTGCTCGGTGAGCAGCGAGACCGCGCCCGCCGACCAGTCGACGTGCGAGCTCGGCCGGTCCACGTGCAGGGTCTTGGGCAGCACGCCGTGCCGCATCGCCATGACCATCTTGATGATGCCCGCGATGCCGGCGGTGTTCTGGGTGTGGCCGAGGTTCGACTTCAGGGAGCCCAGCCACAGCGGCCGGTCCGCCGGGCGGTCCTGGCCGTAGGTGGCCAGCAGCGCCTGCGCCTCGATGGGGTCGCCCAGGATGGTGCCCGTGCCGTGGGCCTCGACGGCGTCGACGTCGGCGGGGGTCAGACGGGCGCTTTCGAGGGCTTGGCGGATGACGCGCTGCTGCGCGGGCCCGTTGGGGGCGGTCAAGCCGTTGGAGGCACCGTCCTGGTTGACGGCCGAACCCCGCACGACGGCCAGGACCCGGTGGCCGTTGCGGCGGGCGTCGGACAGGCGCTCCACCAGCAGGACACCGACGCCCTCCGACCAGCCGGTGCCGTCCGCAGCCTCGGCGAAGGACTTGCAGCGGCCGTCGGCCGACAGGCCGCGCTGGCGGCTGAACTCGACGAAGACCTCCGGGCCGGCCAGGACGGTGACGCCGGCGGCCAGGGCCAGCGAGCACTCCCCCTGGCGCAGTGCCTGGACGGCCATGTGCAGGGCCACAGAGGAGGACGAGCAGGCCGTGTCGACGGTGGCGGCGGGGCCCTCCAGGCCGAAGATGTAGGCGAGCCGCCCGGAGACCACGCTGGAGGCGGTACCGGTCAGGAGGTGTCCCTCGACGCCGTCGGGCAGCTCGTCCGAGCCGGCGCCGTAGGCGTTGGCGGACGCGCCGACGAACACGCCGGCGCGGCTGCCGCGCAGCGTCGCCGGGTCGATCCCGGCGCGCTCGAAGGCCTCCCACGAGGTCTCCAGCAGCAGGCGCTGCTGCGGGTCCATGGCGAGGGCCTCGCGCGGCGAGATCCCGAAGAAGGAGGCGTCGAACTCGGGTGCCTCGTAAAGGAATCCGCCGTGGCGGGCGTAGGTCGTGCCGGGGTGGTCGGGGTCCGGGTCGTACAGCGACTCGACGTCCCAGCCGCGGTCGGCGGGGAAGCCGGAGATGGCGTCACCGCCGCTCTCGACGAGCTTCCACAGGTCCTCGGGCGAGCTGATTCCGCCGGGGAAACGGCAGCTCATGCCGACGATCGCGATCGGTTCGCGGGAGGCGTCGGTGAGCTCCTGGTTCCGGCGGCGCAGCCGCTCGGTTTCCTTGAGGGAGGCCCGCAGCGCTTCAACGACTTTTTCGTTCGGGGTGGTCATCACTTACTCCGCACTTCGGGCACGTCAGAAGTTGCTGTTGCTGGTGGTGTTGCCGGAGGTGTCCTCGTCGAGGCCGCCACCGCCGTCGAGGGCGAGGTCGAGGAGGTCCTGGAGGTCCATCGTGTCGATGGACCCGGCCGTCTCGGAGGCGCCCGCGTCGGGGTCCTCGGCGGGAGTGCCGGGTCCGGCGAGCCGCAGGAGGGTGTCGAGGAGTCCCGCTTCGCGGATCCGGCCCATCGGAATGGTGGCCAGGGTCCGGCGCAGTTCCACGTCCTGCGGGTCGGTGTCGAGGTCCGCGCCGGCCGCGGCCGCGCTTCCCCCGGGGAAGAGGGTGCGCAGCAGGTGGCGGGTGAGGGCCTCGGGGTTGGGGTAGTCGAAGACGAGGCTGGACGGCAGCCGCAGGCCGCACGCGGCGCCCAGGCGGTTGCGCAGTTCGACGGCCGTGAGGGAGTCGAAGCCCAGGTCCTTGAAGGCCCGGTCGGCTGCGACGGCGTCCGCCGAGGCGTGGCCGAGCGCTGCCGCCGCGTGCTCGCGCACGAGGTCGAGGAGGGCCTTGTCCCGGTCGTCCCCGGACAGGCCGGTCAGCTTCCCGAGTACGGACGCGGCCGCGTCGGCGGGCGCGGAGCCGGCCCCGCCGGGTGCCTCCTCACGCAGGGCGCCGCGTACCTCGGGCAGGTCGCCGACGAGCGGACGGGGCCGCGCGGCGGCGAACACCGGGGCGAACCTCTCCCAGTCGACGGAGGCCGCGGTCAGCGTGGCGTCCCGGCCGGCGAGGGCGCGTTCCAGGGCCAGCAGGTTCGTCCTCGGGTCCACGGGCGGCAGCCCGCGGCGGCTGAGCTGCTCCTCCGCGTCGCCTTCGGTGGCCATGCCGGCCTCGGCCCACGGTCCCCAGGCGATCGACGTGGCGGCGAGCCCGCGGGCCGCGCGGCGCTCGGCGAGCGCGTCGAGGAAGGTGTTGGCGGCCGCGTACGCCCCTTGGCCGCCGCTGCCCCAGACGCCGGCGATGGAGGAGAAGAGGACGAACGCGTCGAGCGAGTCCGGGGCGTCGAACAGCGCGTCGAGGTGGCCGGCGCCTGCGGTCTTGGCGGTGACGACGCGGGCGAACCCGGGCAGGTCGGTGCCCGTGCCGGGCGGCTGGGAGACTCCGGCCGCGTGGACGACGGCGCGGACGGGGGTGCCGTCGGCCGCCAGGCCCGCGACGAGGGCTTCGAGCGCGCCCCGGTCGGTGACGTCGCAGGCCGCCAGGGTCACTGCCGCGCCGAGCCCCTCCAGTTCCGCGCGGACCCCGTCGGCGCCGGGCGCGTCGGCGCCGCTGCGGCTGACGAGCACGAGCCGCCGCGCTCCGCGTTCGGCGAGGCGGCGCGCCACGTGGCGGCCGAGCGCGCCGGTTCCGCCCGTGATGAGCACGGTGCCGGCCGGGGTCCACCGGTGTGCGGCGCCCGCGCCGGTCGCCGGGACGCGGACCAGGCGTCGTACGAGCGTGCCCGCGGCCCGGACGGCGACCTGGTCCTCGTCACCCGCGCCGGTGAGTACCGCCGACAGCCGGGACAGGGCGCGCTCGTCGCACTCCTCGGGCAGGTCGACCAGGCCACCCCAGCGGTCGGGGTGTTCCAGGGCGACGACCCGGCCCAGGCCCCAGACCTGGGACTGGGCGGCGCCGCCGAGTGCGTCGCCCGGGGCCGCGGCGACGGCGTCACGGGTGACGCACCACAGGCGGGCGTCGGCGCAGCCGGCCGGCCCCTCCGGGCCGGTGAGCACCGAGGTGAGGGCGGCCGTGAGGGCCAGTCCGACGGGGACCGCCGGGTGCTCGGGGTGCGGCCGCTCGTCCAGGGCGAGGAGCGACAGGACGCCGGTGACCGGTCGCCCGTCGCCGGCCGCTGCCGTGACCGCGTCGGCCAGCGTCTCGTCCAGGCGTGCGCGCAGGACCGCCGGGTCGGCGTCGGCGACGTCGAGCGGGAGCGGCAGGACCCGGGCCCCGTCGCCGCTGACGCGGTCGGTCAGCGCGCGGACCCACGGGTCCGCCGCCTGCGGGGCGGGAACGGCGACGAGCCAGGTACCGCCGGCGGTCGCGGGCGTGCCCCGGTCCTCGCCGGACCACGGCTGCCAGACCACGCGGTACAGGAGGGAGTCGGCCCGCTCCTGTGCCTGCTGCTCCCGCCGCCACGCGGACAGGGCGGGCAGTGCGGCGCTGAGCGGCTGGTCCCCGTCGAGGGCGAACTCGTCGGCGAGCGCGCTCAGGTCGGCCCGGTCCACGACGTCCCAGAACCGGGCGTCGGCCTCGCTCCCGGCGGAGCCGGTCTTCGCGGTGCCGGCGAGCGCGGTGGCGGGCTCGGGCCAGTGGCGGCGGGACTGGAAGGGGTAGGTGGGCAGGTCGACGCGCCGGGCCCCGGCCGCGGTGGCGGCGAAGTAGGCCCGCCAGTCGAGGGGGACGCCTCGGGTGTACGCGTGGACGAGCGCCGTGGTGGCGGTCTCGGCTTCGGCGCCGGGACGCGCGGCGCGCAGGACCGGCACGAAGGCGGCGTCCAGCTCGACGCAGTCCTGGGCGAGGGCCGACAGGACCCCGTCGGGGCCGAGTTCGACGTAGGTGGTTACTCCGGCGGCCTCCAGGGCGCGGACGCCGTCGAGGAAGCGGACCGCCTCGCGGACGTGGCGGACCCAGAAGTCGGCGGAGCCCATCTCGTCGGTGACGAGGGCGCCGGTCAGGTTCGAGACGACCGGGATGCGCGGGGCGCCGTAGGTCAGTTCCTCCGCGACCTTGCGGAAGTCGGCCAGCATGCCGTCCATGTGCGGCGAGTGGAACGCATGGCTCACGGTCAGCCGCTTGTGCTTCCGGTCGGCGAACGCCTCGACCACGGCCATCGCCGCGTCCTCGTCACCGGCGACGACCACCGACTGCGGACCGTTGACCGCCGCGATGCTGACCCGGTCCGTCAGCAGCGGCAGGACCTCCTCCTCCGACGCCTGGAGCGCGATCATCACGCCGCCCGTCGGCAGCGCCTGCATCAGACGGCCACGGGCTTCCACCAGGGCACACGCGTCCTCCAGGGAGAAGACCCCGGCGACGTGCGCGGCCGCGATCTCGCCGATGGAGTGCCCGGACAGGAAGTCCGGGCGCAGACCCCACGACTCCAGCAGCCGGAACAACGCCACCTCAAGCGCGAACAACGCCGGCTGGGTGTACTCCGTACGGTCCAGAACCGAGGCGTCGTCTCCGAACAGGACCTCCTTCAGAGGCAGTTCGAGGTCCATCCGCTCGCACACCGCGTCCAGCGCGGCGGCGAACACCGGATACGTCCCGTAGAGCTCACGCCCCATACCCAGCCGCTGGCTGCCCTGCCCCGTGAACAGGAACGCCAGGCCGCCGCCGGACACCGTCCCGCGGATCGCCGCCGGCGTCTGCTCGTCGGCCGCGAGGGCGGTGAGGGCGCGCAGCAGGCCCGCGCGGTCGCCGGCGGCGAACGCCGCCCGGTGTTCGAGGCCCGCGCGGCCGGTGGCCAGGGAGTAGGCCAGGTCCAGGAGACCGGAGCCGTCCTCGTGGACGGTGTCCTCGGCGGCGGTCAGCAGCCGGGCCGCCTGGGCGCGGAGCGCCTGCGGGTTCTTGGCCGACAGGACGTACGGAACCGGGCCGGCGGCCGGAGTCGCCGGATGCGGCGGGTCCGTGGGCTCCGGAGCCTGCTCGATGATCGTGTGGGCGTTGGTGCCGCTGATGCCGAAGGAGGACACCGCCGCGCGTCGCGGCCGACGGGTCTCGGGCCACGTCGTGGCCCGCGTCAGCAGGGTGATGTCACCGGCCGACCAGTCGACGTGCGGGGTGGGCTCGTCGACGTGCAGGGTCCGCGGGAGCAGTCCGTGGCGCATGGCAAGCACCATCTTGATGACGCCGGCGACACCGGCGGCGGCCTGCGTGTGTCCGATGTTGGACTTCACCGAACCCAGCAGCAGCGGCTGTTCGGCCGGGCGGTTCTGGCCGTAGGTGGCCAGGAGGGCCTGGGCCTCGATGGGGTCACCGAGACGGGTGCCCGTGCCGTGGGCCTCGACCGCGTCCACGTCGGCGGCCGACAGGCCCGCGCTCGCGAGGGCGGCGCGGATGACGCGCTGCTGCGACGGACCGTTGGGGGCCGTGAGGCCGTTGCTCGCACCGTCCTGGTTGATCGCGGAACCCCGGACCACGGCCAGCACCGGGTGCCCGTTGCGCTGCGCGTCGGAGAGCCGCTCCACGAGCAGCATGCCCACGCCCTCACCCCAGCCCGTGCCGTCGGCGGCCGCCGCGAACGCCTTGCAGCGGCCGTCGGGGGCGAGACCGCCCTGGTGGCTGAACTCGCTGAACGTCCCGGGCGTCGACATGACGGTCACGCCGCCGGCGAGTGCGAGGGTGCATTCGCCTCCGCGCAGGGCCTGGACGGCCCAGTGCAGGGCGACCAGCGACGAGGAGCAGGCCGTGTCGACGGTGACGGCGGGGCCCTCCAGGCCCAGGGCGTAGGAGACGCGGCCGGACATGACGCTGCCCGCGTTGCCGGTCATCACGTGGCCGAGGACGCCGTCCGGGTCTTCGGAGCGCTCCAGCTGGGCGTCGTAGCCACCGTACGAGGCGCCGACGAACACGCCGGCCCGGGTGCCGCGCAGCGACGACGGGTCGATGCCGGCCCGCTCGACGGCCTCCCAGGAGGTTTCGAGAAGGAGCCGCTGCTGCGGGTCCATGGCGAGGGCCTCGCGCGGGGAGATGCCGAAGAAGTCGGCGTCGAAGGAGTCCGCGTCGTGGACGAACCCGCCCGCGAAGGTGCGGCCGTCGTCCTGTCCGGCGTACAGCTCGGCGGTGTCCCAGCCGCGGTTGCCGGGGAGCCCGGCGATCGCGTCGCCGCCGGTCTCGACGAGCTGCCACAGCTCTTCGGGGCTGCGGACGCCGCCGGGGTAGCGGCAGCTCATGGCGATGATCGCGATGGGGTCGTCGGCGAGCGTCGCGGCACCGCCCGGGGTGGCGTGCGCGGCCGCCCCGTCCGCGTCGCCGAGGAGCCCGGTGCGCAGCTGCCGGGCGAGGGCGGTGGGCGTGGGGTGGTCGAAGACGAGCGTGCTGGCCAGGCGCAGCCCGGTGGTCGCGCCGAGGCGGTTGCGCAGTTCGACGGCGGTCAGGGAGTCGAAGCCGAGGTCCTTGAACGCCCTGGCGGGCTCGATCCGGTCGGCCGAGGCGTGCCCGAGTACGGCGGCGACCTGCGTGCGTACGAGGTCCAGCAGGGCCCGGTCCTGTTCGGGGCGGGTGAGTCCGCTCAGCCGCTCCGCGAGCGGGGTGCCCGCGTCGCTGCGGGTGCTCGCGGTGCGGCGTCCCGCCGCACCGAGGAGTTCCCGGAACACGGGGGCGACGGGGCCGGGTGCGGCGGCGGCGCGCAGTGCGGCCGGGTTGAGGCGGGCGGGGACGAGGACGGGCCGGCCGCAGGCCAGCGCCGCGTCCAGCAGGGTCATGCCGTCGGCGGCGGACAGGGCGCCCATGCCGTGCTGCTCCATGCGTCGCAGCTGGGCTTCGTCGAGGCCGGCGGTCATGCCGCTGGCGTCGGCCCACAGGCCCCAGGCGAGCGCGGTGGCGGGCAGGCCCTGGTGGTGGCGGTGCTGGGCGAGGGCGTCCAGGAACACGTTGGCGCAGGCGTAGTTGGCCTGGCCCGCGCTGCCGAGGGTGCCGGCGACGGCGGAGTAGAGGACGAATGCCGTGACCGGCAGGTCGCGGGTGAGTTCGTGCAGGTGGAGGGCGGCGACGGCCTTGGGCCGCAGGACGGTGTCGAGGCGCTCGGGGGTGAGGGATCCGACCACGCCGTCGTCGAGGACGCCCGCGGTGTGGACCACGGTGGTGAGGGGGTGCTCGGCGGGGACGCCGGCGAGCACGGCGGCCAGGGCGTCGCGGTCGGCGGCGTCGCACGCCGCCCAGGTGACCTCGGCGCCCAGTTCGGCCAGTTCCGCGGTGCGTGCGGCGGCGCCGGGCGCGTCGGCGCCGCGGCGGCTGAGCAGCAGCACGTGGCGGACGCCGTGGGTGGTGACGAGGTGGCGGGCGACGATCCCTGCGAGGGTGCCGGAGCCGCCGGTGATCAGGGCGGTGCCGTCCGGGTCGATGGCGACGGCGTCGGCCGTCGGGGCGGCGGGAGGGGTGCGGCGCAGCCGGGGCACGTGGACGGCGCCGTCCCGCAGCAGCAGCTCCGGCTCACCGGAGCCGAGGGCCGCGGCGAGGAGGGCGGTCCCGGCCGGGTCGGCGTCCGCGCCGGTGAGGCCGGCGAGGTCGTCGATGTCGGCGAGGAGGAAGCGGCCGGGGTTCTCGGTCTCCGCCGAGCGCAGCAGACCCCGGACGGCGGCGTGCGGGAGGTCCTCGCCGCCTTCGCCGGCTCCGGCGACCGCGCCGCCGGTCACGACGACCAGGCGGGAGGTCTCGAAGCGGGTGTCGGCCGACCAGGCCTGTACGAGGGCCAGCGCCCGGTGGGCGGCCTCGTGCAGCGTGTCCTGCGCGAGCGCGTCGCCCTGGCGGGGGAAGGGGGCCAGGACGTACGCCGGTACGGGCAGGCCCGCGTCTACGGCCGCGCCCAGCTCCGCCAGGTCGGCGTAGCGGGTGGCCCGGCCGAAGCCGGTGGTGCCGAGGACGGCCCAGCCGCCGGCGGGCTCGGCCGCGCCGGCGTCCGGCCGCACCGGCAGCGGCGCCCAGTCGAGCTGGAACAGTGCCTCGCGCAGGACGGCCGGTCCCTGGTGCGGGGCGCCTGTGGTCGCGGTGGTCACGGCCGTGAACGGCTGGGCGGCCAGGCGGCCGACGGTCGCGACCGGGTCGCCGAGGTCGTCGGCGAGGTCCAGGGCGAACGTGCCGTCGGCGGCGGGCCGGACGCGGACGCGCAGGGCGCTGGCGCCCGTCGCGTGCAGGGTCACGTCCGACCAGACGCTGCCCGGCCCGACGCCCGTGCCCGGGCGGTCGGCGTCCGGGAGCGCCAGGGTGAGCGCGGTGTGCGCGGCGGCGTCCAGCAGCGCCGGGTGCAGGCCGAAGCCGGCCGCCGGGGGCCGCTCCTGCGGGCCGCCTTCGGGGAGGCGCACCTGGGCGTAGTACGCGTCTTCGTGCTGCCAGGCCGCGTCGACGGTGGCGTGGAGGCGGTCGGTGTCGAGGGCCCGCGCACCGGCGGGCGGCCACTGGGCCAGGTCGAAGGCCGTGGTTCGGGCGGCGGGCGCGAGGACGCCGTGGGCGTGTCGCGTCCACCCGGTGTCTCCGGCGGTGCCGTCCTCGGGCCGGGCGGACACGGTGAAGGTGCGGCGGCCCTGCTCGCCGGGGTTCTCGACGAGCACCTGGACGCGGACTCCGACGTCGGCGGGCAGTGCGAGCGGGGCGTCGAGCACCAGTTCCTCGACGTGCCCGCAGCCGGCCAGGTCGCCCGCGCGGACGGCGAGTTCGACGAAGGCCGCGCCGGGCAGTACGGCCGTCCCGGCCACGGTGTGGCCGGCGAGCCAGGGCTGGGTGCGCAGCGAGAGGCGGCCGGTGCACAGAACCTGGCCGGAGCCGGCCAGGGTGACGGCCGCGCCGAGCAGCGGGTGCGCGGCCGGGTCGAGTCCGGCGACGGTGACGTCGCCGGCCGGCTCGGCGCCGGGCTCCAGCCAGTAGCGCTCGTGCTGGAAGGCGTAGGTGGGCAGGTCGACGCGCCGGGCGCCGGTGCCGGCGAAGTAGGCCGGCCAGTCGACGGTGGCGCCGTGGGCGTGGGCGCGGGCGAGCGCGGCGAGGGCCGTCTCGGGCTCGGGGCGGCCGCCGCGCAGCGCGGGCGCGAAGGCCGCGTCATCGCCGGTGACGCACTCCTGGGCGAGTGCGGACAGCACGCCGTCGGGGCCGAGTTCGACGTAGGTGGTGACTCCGGCGGCCTCCAGGGCGCGGACGCCGTCGAGGAAGCGGACGCCTTCGCGGACGTGGCGGACCCAGAAGTCCGCCGAGGCCATCTCGTCGGAGACGAGGGCGCCGGTCAGGTTCGACACGAGCGGGATGCCCGGGGCCGCGTACGACAGGCCCTGCGCCACCCGGCGGAAGGCGTCGAGCATGGCGTCCATGTGCGGCGAGTGGAAGGCGTGGCTGACGGTGAGCCGCTTGGTCTTGCGGCCCTGTGCCTCGAACCGGCCGGCGACGGCGGCCGCGGCCTCCTCGTCTCCGGCGACGACGACGGCGCGCGGGCCGTTGACGGCGGCGACGGAGACCCCGTCGGTCAGCAGCGGCAGGACCTCGTCCTCGGAGGCCTGGACGGCGATCATGGCGCCGCCGGCGGGCAGGGCCTGCATCAGGCGGCCGCGCGCGGCGACCAGGGTGCACGCGTCCTCCAGCGAGAAGACGCCCGCGACGTGAGCGGCGGCGATCTCGCCGATGGAGTGCCCGGACACGAAGTCCGGCCGCAAACCCCACGACTCCAGCAGCCGGAACAGCGCCACCTCGACCGCGAACAGCGCCGGCTGGGTGTACTCGGTCCGCTCCAGCAGGTCCGCGTCGTCCCCGAACAGGATGTCCTTCAGGGGCAGATCCAGCTTTCCGCACACCGCGTCGAGGGCGTCCGCGAACACCGGGTGCGTCACGTACAGTTCACGGCCCATCCCGAGTCGCTGACTGCCCTGGCCCGTGAACAGGAAGGCGGTGCGGCCCTCGGCCGCGCTGTCGGTGACCAGGCCCGCGGTGTCCTCACCGGCGGCGAGCGCGGCGAGGGCGGTGGCGAGGTCGTCGTCCGTGCGGCCGAGGAGCACCGCGCGGTGTTCCAGGGCGCCGCGCGTGGTGGCGAGGGAGTAACCGAGGTCCAGGGCCGAGGCGGCGGCGCCGTCCTCGGCGGCGCGGGCGGCGATCAGCCGGGCGGCCTGGGCGCGCAGTGCGGTGGCGCTGCGCGCCGAGAGCGTCCAGGGGAGCACGGCGGGCCGGACGGGGGCCACTGCGGCCTGCTCGCCCTCCGCGTCCCCGGCCTGCGGGGCCTCCGGCGGCGGCGCCTGCTCGATGATGGTGTGCGCGTTGGTGCCGCTCACGCCGAAGGCGGAGACGGCCGCGCGGCGCGGGGCCCCGGTCTCGGGCCAGGCCATGGACTCGGTCAGCAGCGACACCGCTCCGCCCGACCAGTCGACGTCGGGGGTCGGCTCGTCGACGTGCAGGGTCCGCGGCAGCACCCCGTGGCGGATCGCCATGACCGTCTTGATGATGCCGGCGACACCGGCGGCAGCCTGGGTGTGGCCGATGTTGGACTTCAGGGAGCCCAGGCGCAGCGGCCGGCCCTCGGGGCGGTCCTGGCCGTACGTGGCCAGCAGGGCCTGCGCCTCGATGGGGTCCCCGAGCCGGGTGCCCGTGCCGTGGGCCTCGACGGCGTCGACCTCGGCGGCCGACAGGCGGGCGTTCTCCAGGGCCTGGCGGATGACGCGCTGCTGGGCCGGGCCGTTGGGGGCGGTCAGGCCGTTGCTGGCGCCGTCCTGGTTGACGGCCGAGCCCCGCACGACGGCGAGCACGGGGTGCCCGTTGCGGCGGGCGTCGGAGAGGCGCTCCACCAGGAGGACG
This sequence comes from Streptomyces sp. NPDC097981, assembly GCF_040302565.1. NCBI lineage: Bacteria > Bacillati > Actinomycetota > Actinomycetes > Kitasatosporales > Streptomycetaceae > Streptomyces > Streptomyces sp. NPDC097981. The sequence goes on along the minus strand of NZ_JBEORW010000079.1, from coordinate 2,426 downwards.
CCGACGCCCTCGGACCAGCCGGTGCCGTCGGCGGCGGCGGCGAAGGACTTGCAGCGCCCGTCGGCGGCGAGGCCGCGCTGACGGCTGAACTCGACGAACACGTCGGGGGTGGGCATCACGCAGACGCCGCCGACCAGGGCGAGCGAGCACTCACGCTGGCGCAGGGCCTGGCCGGCCAGGTGCAGGGCCACCAGGGAGGAGGAGCACGCCGTGTCGATGGTCGCGGCGGGGCCCTCCAGGCCGAGGACGTAGCTGACGCGGCCCGACAGCACGCTCGTCGCGCCACCCGTCAGCAGCAGCCCTTCGAGCCCTTCCGGGATCTCCCTCAGGTCGGCCCCGTACCCCATGGCGCCCGCACCGATGTACACGCCGGTACGGCTGCCGCGCACGGACGCCGGATCGATCCCGGCCCGCTCGAACACCTCCCAGGACGTTTCCAGGATCTGGCGCTGCTGCGGGTCCATGGCGAGGGCCTCGCGCGGCGATATGCCGAAGAACCCGGGGTCGAACACGGTGGCGTCAGTGAGGAACCCGCCGCCCGTGTTGTAGAAGGTGCCCTTGCGGTCGGGGTCGGGATCGGCGAGGGAGGCGATGTCCCAGCCACGGTCCGCGGGGAATCCGGTGATGGCGTCACCGCCCTGGGAGACCAGTCGCCACAGGTCCTCGGGGGACCGTACCCCGTCGGGGAAACGGCAGCTCATCGCGATGATGGCGAGGGGCTCGCGGGCGTCCTGCTCGACCTCCTGGAGACGGCGGCGGGCCCGCCGCAGCTCCGTGGTCATCCACTTCAGGTTTTCGAGAAGCTTTTCTTCGTTCGCGCCGGCCACTGGAACGTCACCTCCTGGAGAAATGCGGAATGCATACGGGATTCGGAATCGGCTGGGAGAGCCGATCGGGCATCGGATCGGGCATCAGGTTCAGGCTTTTCCGAATTCGTTGTTGATGATGTCGAAGAGGTCCTCGGCGGACGCCGATTCGATGGCGTCCTCCTCGTCCTCCAGGGCGTGGGCCGCGACCCGGTCCGTCCCGTTCCAGTTCGCCAGGAGCGCTTCGAGGCGGGCCGTCACGCGGGCGCGTTCGGCGGCGTCGTCCTCGGGCACCGACGCGAGGAGGAACTCCAGCTTGTCGATCTCCGCGAGCGCGGGGAGCGCGGGCGCCGTGTCCTCACCGAGGAGTTCGGCGCACAGGTGCGCGGCCAACGCGGCGGGCGTCGGGTGGTCGAAGACGAGGCTGGCGGGCAGCCGCAGTCCGGTGGCCGAGCCGAGCCGGGTGCGCAGTTCGACGGCGGTGAGCGAGTCGAAGCCGAGTTCCTTGAACGCGCGGCCCGCCTCGACCGAGCCGGCCCCGTCGTGTCCGAGGACCGCGGCGACGTGCGTACGGACCAGGCCGAGCAGGGTCCGTTCGGCCTGGTCAGCGCCGGTGCCCCGCAGTTCGGCCACGAGCCGGGCCGCCTCGCCGCCATCGCCGTCGCCCGCTGCGCCGGCGTCGGCGCCGGGGCCGGGGCGGTGCCGCTCCGCGTCGAGTACGCGGCGCACCTCGGGGAGGTCGGCGATGAGCGGGCGCGGCCGGGCCGCCGTGAAGGCCGGGACGAACAGGTCCCAGTCGACGTCGGCGACGGTCACGGTCGTGTCGTCGGCGTCCAGCGCCTGCTGGAGGGCGGCGATCGACAGCTCGGGGGCCATCACCGGCAGGCCTCGGCGGCGCAGCTGCCGGGCGGCCTCGTCGTCGGCGACCAGCCCGCCCTCGCCCCACGGACCCCACGCCACGGCGGTGGCCGTCAGCCCGCGGTCCCGGCGCCGCTGCGCCAGGGCGTCCAGGTGGGCGTTGGCGGCCGCGTAGGCGCCCTGGCCTCCGCTGCCCCAGACCCCGGCGATGGAGGAGAAGAGCACGAACGCGTCGAGCTCCGTGTCCCCGAGCAGCTCGTCGAGGTGCTCGGCTCCCGCGACCTTCGCGGAGAGGACGGCGGCGACCTCGCCCGCGCCGGTCTCGGCGAGCGGCGCGAACTGGCCGACGCCCGCCGTGTGGAAGACCGCGGTCAGGGCGGGGGCGGAGCTGTCGTCGCGCAGGGCGGCGAGCAACTCGCCGACCGACTCCCGGTCGGCCACGTCGCACGCGACGGCCGTGGCCCGCGCACCGAGCGCGGACAGCTCCGCGACCAGTGCCTCGATCCCGGGAGTCTGCGGCCCGCGCCGGCCGGCCAGCACCAGGTGCTCGGCGCCGTGCGCAGCGAGCCAGCGGGCCACGTGCGCGCCGAGGGCGCCCGTACCGCCGGTGACCAGGACCGTGCCGCGGGGCCGCCAGGGGGCGCGCTCCGCCGCTCCGCCGCCGCTCGCGGCCCCGGACGTGGCGGCCGAGGTCGGGCGGCTGGTGCGCAAGGCCGAGCTGCGCACGCTGCTGCCCCGCGTCCACCCCACCGGGGTCGCGGC
>NZ_JBEORW010000078.1:0-19783 GCF_040302565.1 Streptomyces sp. NPDC097981 | reverse complement strand
TGTACCGCTTGCTCGTATTGCTCTTCTTGCTCACTACCTGGAACTGCTTCCTCCGGGGCTGTCCGCCCCAGTATCAGGCTGTCCAGCTCAGAGGGGGAACTTCAATGGGCACTGTCGGCAGCAGCGCGGACAACGCGGCCTGCGAGAGCTTCCACGCCTCTCTCAAGCGCGAGACCTTCCAGGGCGCCCGCGACTACGGCGACCCCGTCGCCTGCAGGAGGACCGTCTTCGCCTGGCTGACTCGCTACAACACCCGCCGCCGGCACTCCGCCAACGGCCACCTCAGCCCGGACGAATACGAGCGACGACACCACACGGCTAAGCTCATGCTCGCCGCGTGACAACCAACCGCGTGTCCACCTTCACGGGCGAAGGCCCCCTGCTCGTGCGCGAAGCGAGGAACATCCACATCCCGCGGGGCGAGAACCACGACCAGACGTACGGCTACCCCCCCCGATGGGGTGATCGGCCCCAGACCCAGAGGACCGTCGGCGGGGCGTGCGGTGCTTCCGGTCGGCCTCTGAGTCGTGTGCCGGCCTGCCCAGGCGGGGTCGGCCCGATGGAACGTGAACGTGGCCGGTCCGGGACCCGTGGATCCCGGACCGGGCGGCGAGCTAACACCCGTCGCCGAGGTTGATCCCCGACGCGGCGGCCGAGTACACGACCCACAGCTGGATCAGCTCCATCGGGATCGCCAGCACGCTGAACCACACGGTGGTGCCGGCGAGCAGTCCCGGCCAGGTCTGCCCGAGCCGGAGGCCGTACCGGCCGCGCAGCCGCCGTGCGAGCAGCACGCACACCGCCACCGCCGCCACACCGAGGGCCACACCGGCCCACGCGGCGGCGTACTCCGTCATCGGGAAGGGCAAGTGGCGGCACGCTTCCCGCTGCCGGTCGGCCCACTCGTGCTGGATCTCCTGCGTGTGCAGGGAGGTTGCCACACCGGCCACGATCAGGAGCGGCACCAGCAGTGCCGCTGTCACGGTGCCGGGCGTGACGGCATGCGGGCGCGCGGTGCCGTCGCTCGTGGCGGGGGAGGGCGAGGTGGCGGCCATCAGTACCAATCCGGTTCCGGGCGGACGATGCGGATGCGCTGCTCGCCCCCGTTCCTGTTCGCGATGTGTTCCCGGCTGTCCAGGCTCACGTTCTGGAAGGAGCTGGTGTGCTGGGTGAGCTTGATGTCCCCGTCCGGGGTGACCGAGGTGACGACGGCGGCATGGTGGGTCTCGCCCGGGGCGGTTTCCGTGCCTGGTGCCACCTGCTCGTAGAAGACGATGTCGCCGGGCCGCGCCTCCGCTCTCGGCACCTCTTTACTGCCGTGGCGCAGCAGGAAGTTCTGCAGCCCCTCGGCCCGGGCCCAGGAATCGGAGTGGTACGCGTGCTGGTCGAACCAGTCCCACCCGGTCCCGCTCTGACGGCCCCAGGTGTCGTCGCCCATCAGCCCGGTCCATGGGGAGAGCTTCTTCTTCATGCCGCCCGCTTCCAGGCTGGAGGACACGAAGTTGGTGCAGTTGCCGACGTCCCCGTAGTCCAGGTCGTCCTTCTTGTTCCAGTGGTCGAGTGCGTACCGCACCATTTCGACGCGGTCGATCTTGCCGTCGGGTCCGCGGAGCTCGCGTCCGACCTCGGGCGGCAGGCCTTTGAGGTCGGCGAGGGTCACGGGGTCGGCCCGCATGAGGTCCTTGCGTTGCTGTGGCGTCAGGCCGTCCCACCAGGCGCGGACGAGCTGCGGGTCCTTCCCGACCGGGATGTCCGCCCTGAGTATCTCGAACTCGATGTGGGAGGCCTCGACCAGGAGCTCGTTGTGGGCCTGCGAGGTGTCGGAGACGTTGATGGTTCCCGCGAGCTTGTCCAGTTCGGCGGAGGCTTTCGCGTCCGCTTGCCCGGCCTCACGCAGCGCTTCCGCTATCAGCGCGTCGACCTCGGATATGTACCCCTGCTCTTTGGTGTAGGCGTCGCGGACGTTCTGCGGGACGTTCGGGCCGGTGGGCACGGCGCCCGTGTACACGCCCGTGGCGCGGCCGTCCTGGATGCTGAGCCCGTGCTCGTTGGCCAGCTCGATGGCGTGGAACAGGGTGCGTTGGGCGTAGCCCATGGTGTGGCCGAGGGCGTCGAGGACCATGGCCACGCCCTTCATGATGTCGCCGCCGGACTCGAGGCGGTCGGCGAGGTCCTCCAGGCGCTTGCCCGCCGTCTTGCCGGTGGCGTCCGCCCAGTGGTCATCGAGTGGCTTCTTGCCCTGCGCGCGGATGTCCTCGCAGGCGGACGAGGAGCGCCGGGCGAGGTCGACCCAGTCGTCCGCTGCCTTCTGCCACTGGTCCACACGGCAGTCGTACAGGTCGTGGTAGGTGACCACGGGTCAGTTCCTCCCGAAGTCGGCGAGGCCGCTCCGGAGCCGGCTGAAGGCGTCCTTCGCCTGGGCGTCCGTGGTGTCGTAGGCGTTGGCCGTGGTGTGGAGGTTGTCGGCCATGGTGTTCATCTGCTTCCCCAGGTCGACCATGTGGTCCTCCCAGGCCGTCGCGCACCGCTTCAATGCAGCGGCGGAGGCCCAGCCGTGGTGGCCGTCGGCTGCCGTGTCGCTCGAGTCGAGGGACTTGCGGAGGTTCTCCAGCGCCTTGGCGGCCGCCGAGTCGGTACCACCCGCGCCTTTCCGCACGTAGTACGTCTTGATGTCTATGTCCACGAAATCCCCCATGAGCGGTTTGAAGGACACCCTAACCTCGGCTGCGCGTTCGGTTCGCCAGCCCAGGCGTAGGCGGAGTCGACCTGCCGCCAGCGGCTCGCCCGTCCGGCGCCGCCAGGGAGGATGTGTGCGCGGCGAGGCTGGGCGTGCAGCCCAGAGCGAGCAGGCGCAGGCAGCCCACTCACGCGGTGATGCCCGCGGCGCAACCGCGTACCGGGCGCAGGATGACGCCCTGGTCCCGACGTCCTCTCCCTTGGCGATGGCCCACGCTCTGATCGCCATGGACACCGCCGCCTGCCTGGGACGTGAACACCCCAGTGCCTGAGCACATCACGGAGCCGCTACCGAAGTAGCCTTCGCGCTGGCGATGCGGGGATGAAGCCGCACTGCAGGTGGGCAACGACACCAGGGCTGATTCATAGTCCTGGCGGCTGTGAGAACCAGCAGGTCACAGGGATGTGACGAACCTTCACCACAGCAGCCCCGCAGGCGACGAAGCTCCGATGATCAAGGGGTCGGCAAGTCCGATCCCATCGACGCCTACGCGGCCGCCCGCGCTGCGCTGTCCGGGCGTGCAACGGTCATTCCCAAGGACGACACCGTCAGCGGCATACGCGCGTTACACAATGCCGCCAGGTCCGCAGTCAAGGCCCGGACCGCCACCCTGAACCAGATCGCGCACATCCTCATCACCGCTCCAGGCGATATCCGCGTCAAGTACACCGCCCTGCGCGGAAAAACGCTGGTCGACGCCATCGCCCGACTCCGTCCCACCGGCGACGGAGCGCGCGTCGTCCTCCTGACCGCCCTGAAGACCCTCGCCCGCCGGGTCCAAGCCCTGACCGCGGAACACGACGCTCTCACCGCCGCCCTGGACACCGCCGTCACCGAGCACAACCCCGGCCTTCGCGCCGCGTTCGGTGTCGGCCCCGACACTGGAGCCCAGCTCCTGGTCACCGCCGGAGGAAACCCCGACCGACTGCGTACCGAGGCATCGTTCGCGGCCCTCTGTGGCGTCGCGCCCGTTCCCGCCTCCAGCGGCAGAACCAACCGCCACCGCCTCTCCCGTGGCGGCGACCGTGGAGCGAACTCAGCCCTCTACCGCATCGCTCTCGTCCGCATGTCCAGCGACGTCCGCACCCGCGAATACGTCGCCCGGCAGACCGCCGCTGGACGCACCAAGAAGGAGATCATCCGCCTGCTCAAGCGCGCGATCGCCCGGGAGATCTTCCGCTACCTCACCACACCGGTCAGCGTCCCGGACGTCTCCGACCTCCGGCCCGCACGCCAGTCCAAGAACATCACCCTCACCACCGTCGCCGAGCACTTCGGCGTCTGGCCGGCCGTAATCTCCTGCATCGAAGCCGGCACACGCCGCGACGACGACCTCGCAGGCGCCTACCGGGACTGGCTCACCGCCGCTTGACCTCGGCAGCCCGATAACTCCACGTCGGCGGGACGTGACGTCATGGATGATGAGGCGATGTTCGTCCGCACAGAGATCCTGCCGCAGGCCCCGCAGCAGCAGATGACAGTTCGGGTTCGCACTCCCATCGGGTCCGCCGTTGTGCTCTGGTGCGGTGATCCGGGAGAAGCCGATGGCCAGCACCTCATCGAATGGACCGTCGAGGCGGACATCGACTGGGGCCAGAACACCGGGCCGGCCCTTGTCGCCGAGCCGGAGCTCCGGCAGGAAGGCGTTCACCGCCGAGGGCGAGGAGCCGAGCACGCTGTTCGCCGAGGCCATCACCAAGATCGTGACGCCGGACAACGTGTACTCGCTGCCGGCCCAGTCGACCACCAAGTAGGGCGGTCGCGGGCCGCCATCGGGGGCGTCCGTCCCTGCGCGCACAATGGGTCCGGCGCGCAGGGACGGACAAAGGAGACGGGTGTGGGCGTTCACGGCGAGCAGCAGGTTCTGGTTCCGGTTCCGGGGATCGAACTTCGCGTGGCCGGCGAGGCCGACGTCGAGGTCGCGGCCGGGCTGTTCCGCGGATACCTCGACTTCTACGAGGTGGAGGTGACCGATCCGGACCGGCCCCGCGCCTTCCTCGCCGAGCGGATCGCGAAGGACGAGTCGCTGATCCTGCTCGCCGACGCGCCGGGCGTCGGCACGGTCGGATTCGCGCAGGTCTACCGGGCCTTCTCCTCGCTCACCATGGACACCGCCTGGATCCTCAACGACCTGTACGTGGCCCCGGAAGGCCGCCGCACCGGCGCCGGCCGGGCCCTGCTGCGCGAGGTGCTGCGCCGGGCGAGGGAGGCCGGGGTGGCCGGCGTGCAGCTGGAGACCGCCTACGACAACACGGTCGCGCAGGGGCTGTACGAGGCGGAGGGCTTCGTACGCGAGGAGTTCCACGTCTACTTCCACGAACTCGGGTGAAACATTCCCGGGTGGCCGTCGCGTCGATGGGGTGAGACGACGCGAGGGGGAGTAGATGCGGCAGGGTCGCAGAGACGGGTTCCGTGAGTTCGCGGAAGGCAGATCGGGGCACCTGTACCGGTCGGCCTGCCTGCTGACCAACGGGGACACCCATCTCGCGGAGGACCTCGTACAGGAGACCCTGGGCCGGATGTACCTGCTCTGGCGGCGTATCTCCCGTATCGACAATCCGGCGGCGTACGCGCAGACCGTGCTCGTACGCGCCTTCCTGACGCACCAGCGGCGGCGGTCGGCGGGAGAGCGCCCGGTCGGGGAGTTCCCCGAATCGGGCGCGGCCGCCGCCGGGTCCGGCGCCGGTTCCGGTTCGGGCGATCCGGCGTTGCGGCTGACGCTGCTGGAGGCGCTGGGGCGGCTCGCGCCCAAGGACCGGGCGGTGCTCGTGCTGCGGTACTGGGAGGACCGCAGCATCGAGGAGACCGCCGACGCGATGAACACGAGCTCGGCGGCGGTCCGTACCCGTTCCTCGCGGGCGCTCGGCCGGCTCAGGGAGCAACTGGGCGGCAGCATCGGCGAGTTCGCGGGCCTCTGAGTACGGAAAGGGGCCGGTCCGCCCCCGGTGGGCGGCGCCGTGCCGGCTTGGTCCTCTGCACACCCCTGAGAACGGAAGGTTTGGTTCCCCATGCCCTTTGAAGACGAGCTCGGCGAAGCCCTCCGGCGTGCGGGGGACGGTTTCACGGCCGACCGGCACGCCCTCGTGGAAGCCGGTGAGCGGCGCGGGCGGCGGCTCGTGGCCCGCCGCCGGGCGGCCGTGATCGGTGGATCGGTGCTGTCCCTGGCCCTGATCGGCGGGGTGGGCGCCTACGCCGGGGGCCTGCTGGACGGGCCGGACCGGGCCGAGGTCGCGATGCCGCCGTCACCGTCGGGCGGACCGTCGGGCGGGAGCGGCACCCCGGCGCCGCCGCCGACGCCGCCCCGCGGTACCGGCGCGGTCTCCGGCGAACAGGTGGCCGAGATGCTCAAGGGGCTGCTGCCGGAAGGGACGCTGACCGTCAAGAAGGCGAGCGGTACCGATCGCAGCTCCGCGGGTGTGACCGGAGTGTACGACGACGGGAAGGGCGGAGCGGAGATCGAGTTCAGCCTGTCCCGGGTGGATCCCGGCGGCAGCGTGGCCAACGTGGCGACGGTCTGTGCCAAGAAGTACCTGGGGCCGGGCGATGACTGCACGGCGGAGCAACTGGCCGACGGCTCCAAGCTGCTGATCGAGCAGCGCCTCCAGCCCCCGAACCTCGGCGCGGGCCTCAAGGAATGGAAGGCCGTGCTCGCGACCCCGCAGGGGTACCTGGTCCGGTTGTCCGAATCGAATTCCCCGTTCGGGCTGTACCCGGGGAATGCCCCGTCCGGGTCGCCTGTGGAGATCTCCCGGACCGACCCGCCGCTGTTCCCTGCCCGGTTGAAGGCACTGGTCACCTCGGACAAGTGGCACCCGGCGCTGGACGACCTGCCTGCGGCCGCGCAGCAAGGGAAGGGCTGGTCGCCCGCGAAGCCGAACGCGCTGCGGGATCTGAACGCACTGCAGCAACTGGAGAAGATGGTGAACCCGATGAAGGGCGCGGCCGTCTCCAAGGGTGGACAGTCGGGGTCCGGCTACGTCGTGGTCGACGACGGCAAGGGCAAGTCCCTGATCAGGCTCGACGTCGTCAAGGAGACCGGCGCCCCGAACTTCGAGGGCAACGTCCCCCCGCTGCACGACGGTACGCAGATCAAGGTCACACAGGGTCCCGCGGAGAAGGGCAAGGGTGTGGTCCGGTGGACCGTGGACAGCCTGCACAAGAACGGGCTGAGGGTGACGCTCACCGCCTGCAACGCCGCCGACGAGAGCGGCCCGGCCACCCGTGAGACGCCCGCGCTGACGCTGGAGGAGATGAACGTCATCGCCCTCGACCCCATGTGGATGGAACTGGATCACTTCGCGTTGGCGTAGCACTCCACGACGGCCGTGGTGAACGGGAAACGGACCGGGGTGTCGCCGAAGGTGATCCGCCCGGCCCGGTCACCGGCGGCCCGGATGGCCTCCGCCACGGCCTCGGCCTCCTCGGCCGGGCAGTGCACGATCACCTCGTCGTGCTGGAAGAACACCAGCTCGGCCCGCATCCCGGCGAGCGTCTGCCGCAAGGCCGCGAGCAGCAGCAGGGTCCAGTCCGCGGCGCTGCCCTGCACGACGAAGTTACGGGTGAAACGGCCGCGGGCGCGGGTGTTGGTCGAGGCGTAGCTCGGGGTCCGTCAGAGGGTCTGTCAGGCGTCGGGCACCGCGACGGGGTTGTCCCCGAGGTAGCCGAGCGCGGCGTCCACCGTGGTCTCGGCCTCCCGCTGGCGGCCGACGTGGGGCTTCTCGGTCGTCCAGCCCTTCGCGGTGCGGCACTGCTCGCCGCCACCCGCCCCGCACTTCTCGCAGGCGATCCGCAGGACCTCGACCGCGACGGCCGAGTCCCGCTCGCGGCGGCGCCGGGCGGAGGCGGCCTTGGACTCCCAGCCGATCCCGATCCCGGCCATGGCCTCGGGGTAGGTCGTCGTCTCCCGTCCGCCGGCGGCCGCCCGCTTGCCGTCCTGGGCCAGCTTGATCAGCTGCCACATGGTCGGGACGATCGCGGGTCCGCCGAACTCCGTACGGTCCGTGCCCCGGGCGGCCACGCCCCACGGATCACCGGTGGGGAAGGCGGCGGCGAGCGGGACGTCGCCCTCGACGATCCGGGACAGCAGGCCCATCCGGTCGCGGAGCTCGCGCACGGTGGAGGCGCTGGCGCGCAGGGAGTCGATGGCGCCCGCCACCTCCACCACCTCACCCCGGGCTCCGCGGGCATCAGCGCTTACTGGGACGAGCGCTGGGACTGGGCCAGCAACGGCGGTCGGCACCCGGTCGTCGCCGCCTTCATGCCGACTGCGGACGCGATCTACTCCGAGCACTACGCCTCCGACACCGGTACCCACCCCACCGAGCAGGGCCGCCTGCACTACGTCGGCCGCCGCCTGTCTCACCAGACCGTCCCGCTCCAAGGCGCCGACCCGCTTCTCCACGGCCGCCTCGTCCATGGCGGCACCCGTCTCGCCGATGCCTACCAGGCACTCGGCTATCGCGGGCACCTGTCCGCCGACGCCATCACCACCCCTGACGGCCGGGTGTACTTCACCGAGGTCAACGCCCAGGTCTCCGGGTCCCTGAACATCTACCAGGTGATCGCCCACCGCATCGTCGACACCGCCGCCTCCCCGGCCCGGGCGGTCGTCGAGTACCACGTCCCCCCCCGACCTGGCACGTCCCCGACGCCGACGCTTTCCACACCGCGCTCGACGACCTCGGCTGCACCTGGAACCCGGCCACCCGCACCGGGGTGATCGTCTCCATGCCCATCACCACCAGCCCGCCCGGAGCCCAGTTCGTGTTCTGCCTCGCCTACAACCCCGCCACCGGCCACCACGAGGTCTTCGACCAGCTCGACGCCCGCTTCGCGACCGTCCCCGCCGGAACGTACGACCCCGCCGAACACCTCGGCGCCCCCGCCACCGCCTTCTCCTCCTGAACGGAGCCCGTCATGACCACCACCCCCGTCCTGCCCGCCGGGGCCGCCCGCCTGACCACCACCCTCAACGCGGAGCACCTGGCCGCCGAGCTCCAGCAGGTCAACGGCCACGCCTGGAAGCTCCAGCAGGGCCGCGCCGCCGGCGGCCAGCTCGGCGCCGTCACCGACATCGACTGGCGTGTCCTGCCCCTGCGCGCCCCCAACGGCGACGCCGAACGCACCGACCCCGGTGGCCCGGGCCCCGACACCTGCGCCGCCACCGAGTGGCTGGACCGCATGCCCTACCTCGCCGAAGTGATCGACGCGATCCCCGCCCCGCTGAACGCCGCCCGCCTCATGGCGCTCGGCCCCGGCGCAGTCGGCGAGCGGCACTGCGACCCCAAGTACGCCCTCGCCCGCCTGCACATCCCGATCGTCACCAACCCCGACGCCATCCTGCTCCTGGACGGGATCGAGTACTACTGGCAGCCCGGCGAGTTCTGGTACGGCGACTTCTCCCGCGAGCACGCTGTCCGCAACCTCGGCACCACCACCCGGGTCCACGCCATCATCGACGTCCTGTTCACCGCCCAGCTTGCTGCCCTGCTGCCCGCCGACTGGCAGGACCGGCTCGCCGACGCCGACGCGCTCATCAACCGCCCCACCCCGACCTCCACCGACACTGTCGCGGTGCCGCTGCCGTACGAGGTGCTGCTCCCGGCAGGGTTCACCGACTTCGGCCGCGACGACCAGGTCCTCGACGGCCCCCTCCTCCCCGCCCACCTCCACCACCAGCACGGCCGACTGATGCTTGCCAGCGGGGGCCGGGACTTCGCCCTGCTGCCCGTCGGCGACGGGCAGATACCGCTTCTGCGCCTGGAGCGAGCAGCGCACCCTGGCCCCCGCCGCCGACGGTGTCCGCCTGCACTTCCGTCGCGGCCGCCACCACACCGTCCAGCACTACCCGGCCCCCGCCACCAGCTGACCCGCGACCAGAGGACCACGTTCATGCAGCTGCACAGCCACGACGACTTCACCCTGCTGCGCGAGGTCATCGTCGGATCCGCGACCAATTACGTCGGCCACGACCGCGACGTGTCCTTCGAGCTGTTCCACCACGAGAACCTGACCGGCTTGGTGTGCGTGCGCGCGGCCGGAACGACGCGCTAGGTCCAGCGGGAAAGGGTTGAGCAGCGGCCCGGATCCGGCATCACGGTGCAGGTCGTAGAACCTGCGCAGCACTGTCTCGCTGTGGGCGACGGTCGACGGGGCATAGCCAGGCCCCGGGGTGGATTTCCCGGTCACCGGGTTCGGGGCGCCGACGGTGCGGGCCGGAGCCCGCCTGGCTGCGGTCGCTCGCGGCTTGACCGTCCGCTGGAGCCAGCAGCTGAAATCCCGAGCGTCCACGCGCGTCGCTCGATCCCACGGCACTTCGACCGCGTGCAGGAACCTCCACCATCGCAGCAGGTCCATGCCATAGGAGCGGACGGTTGTCGCCGCCTTCCCGGCTGCGAGCAGTTCCTGGAAGTACACCGCGACCGGCGCCACGGCCGCGCCGTCGGCGTCGACGAGCTGGTACGGCTCGTACCGGTCGCCGGTCTCCACCAGCCGACCCCACCGAGGAACGGCCAACCTCGACAGATCCCGCTCGGGCACACGATCGTTCATCACGACCGCAGACCGTACTGGGCGACAACGTCACCTGTGCCCTGAACTGCACAATCAACGTGGTTCGTTCAGTCAACGGGGCATCCGGTGCCCGATGCTGCGCGTCAACCCGAAGATGCTGCCTCGCCTGGACGAGCTCGAACAAGACCTCCTCGACCGGCGGCAGCGCGCTGAAGCCGAAGGCTGGATCGGTGAGATCGAAGGTATCGACCTCACCCTCACCTTCCTCCGCGGCAAGAGAGATGAAGCCAGCCGCCGCAGCCGCCGGCCCGTCGTCGACCTCGGCCTTCCCCGGCCTCGGCCATCCCGCCGAGCGGAATAGTCCAGAACGGACGCCCTACCAGATGATCACACCGCCCCTGACGCTCCGCGCATGCTCGGCGGCGTCCTCGATGTTCCGCAGGCGCTCGGAGATCTGCCGGACGTACTCCGCATGCGACTTCGCTGGGTCGGCGCTGGGCGCGACGAGTTCGAGGTTGCTCCGGATCAAGGCACATTCACCCAGGAAGTCCGCCACCTGGTCCGGCGCCACCGTGAGGTCGCCGTTGGCCAAGATCGGGAAGAACCTCGCCCCCAACGAGCGCGCGGCCTCGGACCCCCACACGGAGGTGCGCCAACGCTCGAAGCCCGCGAGGTCGGAACTGCCCTCCGGAACGTCCAGCAGGTTCCTCTTGCCGTCTTCACCGACGACGAACACCTTCACTGACAAGCTCATGGCCTCAGTGGATCACGGGCGCGAGTCACAGATCCACAGGGTTTCACGGCCGACAGCGCGCCGGTCCCCGGCGACTCCGGTCGCCCGATCGGGTGAGGTGCAGAGAAGCAGTGCCCTCGGGGATGAGGCACCGACACCGGGAGCTGCACATGCTGTGCGCGCCGGCACAGGCCTGGACACCGTGCGGCGGACGGTCCGGGCACTGGTACGGCTCGGCGCGGTCGAGCACGTCGAGCTGTGGGACGGCTGGCGGTACCGGCTCGCCGTGTGCATGCCGGAGCAGGCCCAGGCGCTGATGGGCCGGATCGGCCGCGTGGCTCTGTTCGCGAGAACGGGATCTGGCACAACTTCTGTGGACCTACGGCAGTAGCTTCCGGCTTCCCGGATAAGGGTTCGTCGGCGGCGAACGGTGTCTCTACCCTTGGTCACAGCGAGAGTGCGCGCATTCCCGCAGGTTGCGGTGCCGTGGCAGAGCGGCCCATTGCGATCGACGTGGGCGAGGTCCCTCCCACGGCGACTGACGGAGACGGGGCGGACCTGCTCCCATCTGTCCGCGGGTTCGAATCCCGTCGGCACCGCAGCCGACCTGCACATGGTCCAGTGCCCGGACCTGCCGCATCGCGCCAGGTCCACAGAACTGGCTCAAGTTCTGTGACTGTGGGTCACCGGTTGTGTGGCTCACCGTACTTGCGGCCGAGCATGGCGCGGACGAGGGTGGGCTGCTCGGGGTGGACAACGACGGGCTCGTTGGTGCGCCAACCCCGGGCGGCGAGCTGCTTGTACAGGCTCTCCCTGCGGGCATGGTCGATGTGGCCCAGGTCGTGTGCGCGGTTGATCAGGGCTTGGATGGAGATGCCCCAGTGCTTCTTGAGCTCGGCGAATTCGCGGAGCATCAGAGGGCCGCTGAATGCTTCCTGTGGTGCACGAACATCATGCGACCCGGCTTCGACGCGGTTGGTGACGACGCAACGGCGCGGACTGCAACGGCTGGGGCACGCACGTGGCGAGCACCGTCGGCGGCACGTCCTACGGCGTCGCACGGAAGGTGAATTTGGTCAGCGTCCGGGTTCTGGGCTGTGACGCGAGGGGTTCCGTGTCAGGGATCCTCGGGGGCTTCGACTGGGTGGCACGCAACGCGCAGCACCCGGCAGTCCTGCTCGCCGCCTACGCGGGCGAGAAAACGGCTGCGGTCAACGGCGCCGTCGAAGTCGTGGCCGGCCGGGGAGTCCTGCCGGTCGTCCCGGCGGGTGACTTCAATGCCGACGCCTGCCTCGTCTCGCCCGCCTCCGCCTCCCGGGCGGTGACGGTCGGCGCGACGAACGCCTACGGCGAGGAGACCAGCTTCTCGGACTCGGGCGAGTGCCTTCACCAATACGCCCCGGCAAAGACATCGTCACAGCTGGCCGCCGGCGGTTCCGGAGCAGTCACCCTCACCCTCCGCCGCACCGCGACGGGCACCACCGGCACCGGCGAGTTCACGGTCCACAACAACCACGAGGCCACGCCGTAACAGGAACCGGGGCCCCTCTCCCTCCGCGTCAGCGCGTAGTCAGCGGCCCTGGTGCAATCTGGCTGTCGTGACCGGGCGGGCGCACAACTGAGCTGGCTCACGAGGGAGAGGTGCCCGGAGCGGTTGATCGGGGACCGGCCACTGGTCGTTCGGGTTCCACCGGAACCCACGCAGGTTCGAATCCTGCCCTCTCCGCCCCGTGGAAGCTCACTCGGCCAGACGGTCCCACAGGGAGCACGTGTGCGCGGAGTACGCGTCGACCGGGTGGATCCCGCCCGGTCCCGGAGCCAGCGACTGCACCGACGGCTCGAGGGGCGACCACGGGCGGAGCCTCGGCCAGCGAGGTGCCCCGGCGCTGTTCGGGTCGCCGGTGCGCGCGAAGTCAGTCCAGTAGCCGATCATCCGGTCCGACAGGGCGGACTGATCACCGGTCAGTGGTCGCTGCGTCGGGAAGGAAGGGAACAGGAACGGCATCTCGAAGCCGTGCGCCGCGCCATAGGGGAAGCCGGGGTTCGCGGGCAGGCCGGCGAGGACGGGAGCGTCCGCGTCGCTGAACTCGTAGGCGTACAGCGGCACGCCCGGGGCGTGCGCGGCGATGGCCCGGCCGTCCGCCAGCGTGGTGCACGCGAAGGACCGGTCGGTCAGCGCCGCGGCCCACGCCAGCGCGGGAGAAGCATGGCGTGCCGCCGGGTACCGTGCCTCGACTGCCGACGCCGCGGGCCCGAAGGCCTCCGCCAGACGGGCCCGGTAGTCGCTCTCGGTGCGGATGGGGAACGCGGCGAGCGAGAGGCCCGTGAACATCCGCATCTCGTCGCGGTTGGTGCCCAGCAAGACCGGCACGCGGTGGAAGCGCCCCGACGCCAACGCCTCGTGCGGTGCGACCGGCAGCAGCCCGTTGCCGTACGCGGGCCGGTTGAAGGACTGCATCAGCTGCGCGGTGCCGAGACGCTCGGTGCTCTGCCCGCGCAGGCACGCGAGCACCTCCTCCCCACCACCCGCCGTGCAGCCCAGTTGCCGTGCGGCCTCCGCGCCGGCCGTCCAGACGTCGGCCTGCGGGGCGAACGGCTCGTACCCCGGCGTTCCGGGGGCGAGGGCGCCGCGCGGGAAGGACGTGGAACAGGAACCGCTCTGCAGGACGGCGCGCTGGAAGAGCCCCGCTGCCGTCGGCGAGGTGAGGTGCGCACAGATGCTGAGGGCGCCTGCGGACTCCCCGAACAGCGTGACCTTGCCCGGATCACCGCCGAAACGTCCCGCGTTGGCCCGTACCCAGCGCAGCGCGGCCTGCTGGTCGGCCAGGCCGAACGGCAGGGCGGCGCCCAGTCCGGCGTGGCCGAAGAAGCCGAAGATCCCCAGCCGGTAGTTGACCGTGACGACGACGGCATCCCCCTGGACCGCCAGGCGTTCCGCGCCGTAGTCGCCGCCGGAACCGCCCAGGAACGCGCCGCCGTGCATCCACACCAGCACGGGCCGCTTCGTCCCGGCCGGCTTCGTCGCCAGCACCGTGACATTGAGGTAGAGGCAGTCCTCCGAGCCGACGACGGCCCCCGCGTCCGTGCCCGGAGCAGGCATCTGCACACACCGCTGGGCCGGCTTCGTCGCGTCCCGGACACCCTGCCAGGCAGCGGCGGGCGCGGGAGCCTGCCAGCGCAGCGGTCCGGTCGGCGGCGTGGCGTAGGGAAGCCCGTCAAAGGTGGTGTACGCCCCGTGCGTCACCCCGCGCACCAGGCCCTGTTCGGTCCGGACGACGGGCGGACCGGGGAGCGCGGCGGCGGGTGCGGCGGTGGCCGTGAGCAGTGCGGCCGTGCACAGCAAGGGGAGGAGCACCGCGCGGAGTGCAGCCCTCCGGCCGGGACGCGGTGCTGTCGTGGTCGGGGACATGCACATCAACCATTCTGGATCGACCGTACGCGGTCTGAGCTGCGGCATCGGTGCGGGCCGGCGCCTTCGGTGATCCATACGCTAGGACCTCCCGCGCACTGGAGGTTCAAGAAGCTGTGACGCAAGACACGTGGAGCATCGGTGAGCTCGCGGCCGGCACGGGCCTGCCCGTCAAGACCGTCCGCTACTACTCCGACAGCGGCCTGCTGCCCGTGGCCGCCCGCAGCAGCGGTGGCCATCGGCGCTACGGCCCCGAGGCGTGGGAGCGGATCCGGCTCATCCGACGCCTGCGGGCGCTGGAGACCCCGATCGCGACCATCACCCAAGTCGTCACCGGAGAGCGCACGCTCGACGAACTGGTGTCCGCCGAGCTCGGAGCCGTGCAGGAACGCCTGACCGAACTACGCTGGCGCGAGGCCACGCTCAAGGCCCTGGACGACTGCGAGGGGGAGGAGCGGCTCCGGCGGCTGGAGATACTCTCGCGGGTCCAGAGACTTCCGGAGGCGCGACGCACGCTCACCGACCACTGGTACCGGGAGCTGTCCGCGGCCATGCCCCCACGCCGGCTCGACACCATGATCGCCATGCTGGCCCCCGCCCCGCCCCAGGACCCCGTCCCCGCCACGGCCCTGGCCTACGCCGAGATGCACCTGCTCATCGCTACGCCCAGCTTCACCCGCTGGACCCAGGACCACGACGAGGAGATGCGGGACGGCCCGGCCTTCTATGCCGAGATCGACGAAGCCGCGGCCCTGACGGTCGCCGCCCTCGCCCAGGGGCTGCCACCCGGGCCGGGGCCCGCGGTGGACGCGTTCGCGTCGGCCCACGCCCGCGCCCGCCGCGAATCGGACACCCCCGCCTTCCGCACCCACCTGCACGGACTGGTGACCCGCTCGTCGGGCTTCGACCCTCGCCTGGAGCGGTACTGGTCCCTGGTCGGCACCGCCACGTGCGGCCGCATCCTGAATATGACAGTGGCCCACCGATGGCTGACCGAAGGCCTGGCCCTCTCCCTCACAGGCATCACACCGTCGTGACGCCGCGCCCTGCGGCAGCAGTTTCGCCAGACGTGAGCCGAGGCCCGCCGTGAGGAATTCGCTGTAGTCGCTCCACCCGCGCGTGTGAATGGGTGCGACGGTGGCACTGGATGGGCGTCAGCCGGGCGGGATGAACTGTCTCCTGCCAGCCTGGGCAGCTGTCGTGATCATGGCTGTCGCGAGGTGACTAAGCTGCTGCCGTCCGGTGCCAATCAGGAGGACGGCCTGCTGCCATAGGCGTGCCCGTTCACCCTGTTCGCCTGACGCTGGCCCGATTCATTGGATGCCGGGTCGTCTGCGATCGATGTGCCGGCGCGGTCGCCGGTGCCCGGCAGGTCCTTGGCGAGCCGGCCTGCGAGTGCGCTCACCGGACATCGACCGGGTGAGGACGCCGAGTGTGAGCAGAGCGAGCGCCGGCAGTACGGCGACGATGATTCCCATCGGCAAGGCGTCGGTGGCGCCACCCGCGCCGGCCAGCGGAGCAAGTGCTCCGCCGATCATGAACTGGCTGAAGCCGAGCAGAGCGGCGGCCGACCCGGCGTGTCCGCCGTGGTCGGCCAGGGCCTGGGCCGCGGCGTTCGGCATGACGAGGCCCACGCTGGAGACCAGGACGAACAGGCCGATCAGGAGCGCGGGCAGGGGTGCCCGTGTCAGCACCGCGCCCAGGACCGTGGTGCCACCGGCTGTCGCGCCCAGCAGACCGGCGAGCAGCAGCACGCGGGCGCCGGCCCGGGTCACCAGCCGGCCGCTGATCTGGGCGGCCGCAATGAGTCCGGCGGCGTTGACGGCGAACACGGCGCTGTACTGCTGTGGTGACAGGCCGTGGATTTCCTGCAGGACGAACGGCGAGCCGGAGATGTAGGCGAACATCGCCGCGAAGACCAGGCCGTTGGCCAGGACGTACCCGGTGAAGACCCGGTCGCTGAGCAGCTGCCCGACGACAGCCAGCAGCGGCTGGCGTGACGCGGAGGACCGGGTCTGCGGCAGTGCTGCGGCGGAGGCCGCCAGCATCACGGCGCCGAGTACGGCCAGGCCCACGAAGATCCCCGGCCAGGCCGTGACGCGCAGTAGCTGGCCGCCGAGGACCGGCGCGAACACCGGCGCCAGGCCGGTGATCAAGGTCAGTGCGGAGAAAAGACGTGCGGTGCGGGTTCCGGAGGTGCGGTCGCGGACCATGGCGTTGGCGATGACGATGCCGAACGCCCCGCCGATGCCCTGGACCAGGCGTAGGCCGACGAAGGTCCGGACGTCGGGCGCCACCGCGCAGAGCGCGCTGGCGATCGTGTAGAGGGCGAGGCCCGCCAGCAACGGACGCCGCCGGCCGTAGGTGTCGCTCAGCGGCCCGGCGATCAGCTGCCCGATGGCCAGCCCGGCCAGGCAGGCGGTGATGGTGAGCTGGGTGGCCGCGGCGCTGGCGCGCAGGTCGCCGGCGAGGTTCGGCAGTCCGGGCAGGTAGCCGTCGATGGACAGTGGTCCCAGGGCTACGAGCGCTGCGAGCAGGACGATGAATCGGGTTTGCCGGCCGGCGGTGTCGTTGCTCATGGCTCAGTACGCCACGGTGATGCGGCGGCGGATCGCGGTGCCGCTCTCGATCGTGTCGGCCAAGGCGATCGCGTAGTCGGCGTACGAGATGCGGCTGTTGCCGTCGTCGTCGGTGAGCAGGGTGTCCCCGGCGCTGCGGTAGGCCCCGGTCTGCTCGCCCGCTCCGATGACTGCGGCGGGCGACACGTACGTCCAGTCGAGGTCGTGCACGCCGCGGTAGAGGTCGAGCGCTTCGGACTGGGCCTCGGCGTTGGCCTTCCACAGCGCGGGGAAGTCCGGGTCGTCCATGACCCGGGCGCCGGTCGGCGTGCGTAGGCTACCGGCACCGCCGATGGTGACCAGGCGGGTGACGCCGGCTCGGCGGAGTCCGTCGATCAGCGCACGGGCGGCACCGACGATCGTGGCGCGGTCGTTCTCCTGGCCGATCCGGGGGCCGACGGCCGACAGTACGGCGTCGTGGGAGGCGGCGAGGCCGGCGACCGCGGCGGCGTCGGTGACGTCACCGGTGGTCACGGTCAGGGCCTTGTACTTGAGTCCGTCGATGTGGCCGGCTCGGGTGACCGCGGTGACGGTGTGGCCGCGACGCAGTAGTTCCTCGGTGGTGGGCCGGCCGATGTTGCCGCTGGCACCGAACAGGACGATCTTCATGTGTTGCTCCTTGTTTCTGATGGTCAGAGGACGGGCTGGCCGTCGGCGATGATGGCCGCGGTGATGCCGCGCTCGTCGGCGGCGCGCTGGAAGCGCTGCTCGATGTCGGGTTGTTCGGTGTAGAACGGCGGGTTGTGGAACAGGCCGTAGTGCATGGCGCAGACGGTGCCGGCGCCGAGTGCGACGGCGGCCTCGACGCCCTGCTCGGGGGTCATGGTCGCCGGGACGTTGGCCGCGTAGCCCTCGAAGTGGGCGATGACGCCGTTGACCGGGACGAACGCGACGTCGAACGGGCCGTGGTCGCGGGCGATCTGCCACCAGCTGCCGTGCCACTGGGTGTCGCCGCAGTGGATGACCCGCCGGCCGGTGCCTTCGACGACCCAGGCGACCTGGTCACAGTCGTTGCCGCGCCAGTCCAGCGAGGTCACCGGGGTGACGGTCAGCTTTCCGATGCGGCGTGACTGGCCCAGGTCCTGGGCGACGGGGGTGATGCCCACCTCGTGCAGCGCCGCCGCACTCGGGGTGTGGCAGCCGATCGTGCCGGTGGCCGCGATCCGGGCGATCAGGTCGTGGTCGTAGTGGTCGGGGTGCAGGTGGGTGATGAGGGCGTGGGTGCCGGGTGGGGTATCGACCGGGTCGACCGGCCGGTGCGGCGGCCCCATCACCGGCGCCAGCGGAGCGACGTTCTCGAGCGGGTCGATCAGCAGGCGGGTGTCGCCGAGACGGATCTCGACGCCGGCCCAGGCCAGCCGACGCACGGAAAGGGTTGGGGTCATGGGCAGCGACGCTAGACCGACGTTGTTGAGAAAGTCAACAAGAGAGTTTTGAATCTCAACACCGCGATGTAGGGTGGTGGCATGCGCACCTACGGGCAGTACTGCGGCATCGCGAAAGCACTGGACGTCATCGGCGACCGATGGACCCTACTGATCGTCCGTGAACTGCTCGCCCTGGGCCCTTGCCGGCACACCGACCTGCGCAACGGGCTGCCCGGGATCGCCAGCAACCTGCTGGTCGACCGGCTCCGCGGACTCGAGGAAGCCGGCCTGATCCACCGCGAGGCCGCCCCGCCGCCGGTGGCCACCACCCTGTTCTCCCTCACCGAGCGTGGCCGCGAGCTCGAGCCGGCGCTGCAGGAACTGAGCCGGTGGGGCGTGCCGCTGTTGCGTGAGCCGGGCGGCAACGACACCTTCCGCACCCACTGGCTGGACATGCCCGCCCGAGCACTGACCGACCACCGCCCCGATCAGCCGGCAATCGCCCTGCAACTGCACGCCGACGGCAACGAAGACCTGGTCATCGAAGTCAAGGACGGCTCGGTGCACACACATACCGGCCGGGTCGACCACCCCACCGCGTCACTGAGCGGACCGCCGCACCTGCTGGCTGCAACTCTGCTCGGCGACCTCGATCTGAGCGCCGCAGTGCAGCAAGGCCTGCGGCTCAGCGGCGAACGCGAGGCAGTAATGCGCATCCTGCCCCGCTGATCGACCGGCCGCTCCCGGGCCTGAGATCTCAAGCTCTACCGAGTCTGCGCCGGTCTCAAAAACGGTCCTTTGTGCGAGCGAGATCCAATGTGATGGCCCGGCGGACGCGAAGCGCCGTTCCGGTTCTTAGTGGACGTTAAGTCTGTTTCTGGTAGCGGCCTCGTTCGGGTTGGGTGAGGAAGCCTTGGCGGGTGAGGCGTCCGAGGCGGCTGCGGGTGATGTTGACGGACGCTTCGTGGGTGGGCGTGCCCAGGAGTTCGTGCAGCTCACGGGCCCTGAATGCCTGGTCGGGGTGCTGGTTGAAGGCGTTTACGATGGCCTGGTAGGCGGTGTTCGTCTCGAGCGGATCGGGCTCGTCTCCCGTCGGCGCGAGTTCCGCGATGACGTTCCGGGTAGTGGTCAGATCCGTAAGTCGCGCTTCGGTCTCGGCCAGGGCGGCGGTGAGGTGCTCGATCTGACCGCGTAGTTCCCCGGCTCGGGCGGTGGCCTCGTCGTGCTGGGTCTGGAGGCCGGCGAGGAGTTCGGCGACGTTCACGCGGCTCTACCTTCCTTCTGGGATCGCCCCAGCCATTCGTAGGGTTGCGGCACCCAGGGGAACCGGGTGTGGCTTTCACGCGGCTGCCGTCTGTGGCTTGGCTGGCTTGGCCGCCCGGTTCCCCACGACGACTCGGCCGCCGA
>NZ_JBEORW010000077.1:0-19837 GCF_040302565.1 Streptomyces sp. NPDC097981 | reverse complement strand
CTGCAGGGGGGACCCTGTGGGAGAGTAGGACGCCGCCGAACAATCATTGTGGGAAAGCCCCGCACCTTATGGTGCGGGGCTTTCCTGCGTTCAGGCTCCAGTTCGTGGGAACCCCGGCGGAAGTGGAACGGGTGTTCATATGATGTGCCTCCTTCGAACAGCCTGGGGTGGAGGCACGGATGCGCAGAGTGGCCGGCAGAGACGAGCAGGGCGGAAGACGCACGAGGGGGAGGGTGAAGCGGCTGCTGGTCGGGCTGCTGGTCGCGGGCGTCACCGTCGCCTGCGGGCCGGCGGAGGGCGACGCGCCTACGGTGTCGCTGCCCCCGGTCGCCACCTCGGCGGTCCCGTCGCAGACGTCCGCCCAGCCTTCCCTTCCTCCCTCCCCCTCATCGACGCCCACGCCTTCGGCGTCCCCCTCGCCGACCTCGGTGCCGAGCCCGCCGGCTCCCGCGGCGACGCGTACGGCCGATCCGAAGGCGTCGGCCCCATCGGCGAAGGCCGTGTGCGAGATCGTCTCCAACGCCGGGAACTGCTACAACGCGGGCCAGTTCTGCCGAAAGGCCGACTTGGGCCGGTCCACCCACGCGGGGAACGGGCGCCTGATCCATTGCCGCCTGGACGGGACCCAGCCGCGCTGGCAGTACTAGTGCTGTTGCGAGCGTTGCGAACGCAGAAGAGCCCCGCACCGTTTGGTGCGGGGCTCTTCTGCGTTTACGGCCCGTCGGCTGTCCCGGAGTCGAAGGGGCCCGTATCACCAGTCGGCGGGATAGCCTTTCAGGCTGCTCGTGTCGAAGGTCCAGCGGCCGGCCGTGACGGTGTCCCCGAAGGCGTAGGGGACCGACTTGCGGAAGCGGATACCGTCCGGCCCTGCCGAAGGGTCGCTATGCACCGTGACGGTCTTCTTGTCCTTGCGGGGATCCACGACGACGTACAGAGGGACCCCCATCTTCGGGTAGTCGTGCAGCTTGTCGCGGATGTCCGTGAGGGAATTCGTACGGGAGACGACTTCCAGCACCAACTGCACGTCACGTGAGTTGACGGCCTTCGCCGTGTCGTCGGTGTCT
Organism: Streptomyces sp. NPDC097981; assembly: GCF_040302565.1. Taxonomy (NCBI): domain Bacteria; kingdom Bacillati; phylum Actinomycetota; class Actinomycetes; order Kitasatosporales; family Streptomycetaceae; genus Streptomyces; species Streptomyces sp. NPDC097981. The sequence goes on along the minus strand of NZ_JBEORW010000077.1, from coordinate 18,773 downwards.
TCCTCCGCCATGACCAACAGATCGGGGATCTTGGTCAGTCCCGTCACAGGATCGCTCATGTTCGTGTCGCTGAGAGTGGCAGCGTCAAGCGTTTGGGCCTCGATCTGACGACGGAGCCGCATCACGTTGAGCCCGTGGGGGGCGGTGGGGCTCATCATCGTGAGGAAGATCTGGCCGTCGGTGGTCTGCACCTTCCAATGGTCTTCGTGGTGCTCGGCCAGCTCCGCGAGCTGTTCCGCGAAGTCGTGCATGCGGCGCATCTGCTCGGGCGTGAAGTCGGCCATGTGTCCTCCTGGTGGATGCTCTGCCAGCGTATCCAGTTGGGCAACTTCCTACAGGCGGCCCGCGGCCTTGAGGGAGAGGTAGGCGTCCGCCAGGGCCGGGGCCAGGGTGTCCGGAGTGGCGTCCACCACGTGGACCCCGTGACGCGCGAGCTGCTCGGCCGTGCGGCGGCGGGCCGCCTGCGACTGGCTGCCGGCCGCAGCCTCGTACACGGCGTCGAGCGTGCCCCGGGCCTTCGTCATCTCCTCGACGTGCGGGTCGGCGACCGAGGCCATCAGAACCGTGTGGCGCTGCGTGAGGCGGGGGAGGAGCGGGAGCAGGCCTTCTTCTATCGGGGCGGCGTCCAGGCTCGTCAGAAGGACCACCAGGGACCGGCGCGGGGCGTTTCGCAGGATGGTGGAGACCAGGGTGCGGGCGTCGGTTTCGACGAGCTCCGGTTCCAGCGTGGCCATCGCGTTCACGAAGGCCGGCAGGATGTCGCCGGCCGAGCGGCCCTGGACCTGGGCGCGGCTACGGCGGTCGTGGGCGAGCAGGTCGACGCGGTCGCCCGCGCGGGAGGCCAGCGCGGCCAGCAGCAGGGCCGCGTCCATGGCGGAGTCCAGGCGGGGTGCGTCACCGACGCGGCCCGCAGAGGTACGGCCGGTGTCCAGGCAGATCAGGATGTGCCGGTCGCGTTCCGGACGCCAGGTGCGGACGGCGACCTTGTGCTGGCGGGCGGTGGCCCGCCAGTCGATGGACCGGGTGTCGTCGCCGGGGACGTAGTCGCGCAGGCTGTCGAACTCGGTGCCCTCGCCGCGGGTCAGGACGCTCGTACGGCCGTCCAGCTCGCGCAGGCGGGCCAGACGCGAGGGGAGGTGCTTGCGGCTGGTGAACGGAGGCAGGACCCGGACCGTCCAGGGGACGGTGTGGGTGCCCTGGCGGGCGAGCAGGCCGAGCGGTCCGTACGAGCGGATCGTCACGCGGTCGGCCTGCCGGTCCCCGCGACGGGTCGGCAGCAGCCGGGTGGTGATCCGGCGGCGTTCGCCGGCCGGGATCGTCAGCATGTGCCGGGAGGCGTCGGCCTCGGTGCCCGGGACCCAGCTGCTGGGGGGCCAGGCGTCCCGGACGCGGGCCCGGAGCGGGCGGGTGCCCGGGTTGGTCACGGTGAGGTGGACCTCCGCCGGTTCGCCGAGACGGACGGAGGCGTCACCCGAGCGGCTCAGGGCGAGCCGGCGGACCGGCGCCGCGAGGGCGTAGTCGACGGCGCAGGCCAGGGCGAGGGTGCCGTTGACCGCGAGCATCCCCGTCCAGCTCGGTTCGAGGAAGCCGACGGGGATGCTGCCGAGGGCCGCCAGCAGGGCGGCGCGTCCGGTGAGGGCCATCAGCGCGGGACGGGGACGTGGGACAGGATCGCGGTGACGACGGCGTCGGCCGTGACCCCCTCCATCTCGGCCTCCGGGCGGAGCTGGACGCGGTGGCGCAGCGTGGGCAGCGCGAGGGCCTTGACGTCGTCCGGGGTGACGTAGTCGCGGCCGGTGAGCCAGGCCCAGGCGCGGGCGGTGGCCAGCAGGGCGGTCGCGCCGCGCGGGGAGACGCCGAGGGTGAGGGACGGCGACTCGCGGGTGGCACGGCAGATGTCCACGACATACCCGGCGATCTCCGGGGACACGGACACCTTGGCGACGGCGTCGCGGGCGGCTTCGAGGTCGGCGGCTCCGGCGACCGGGCGCAGGCCCGCGGCCTGGAGGTCGCGCGGGTTGAAGCCGGCGGCGTGCCGGGTCAGGACGCCGATCTCGTCCTCACGGGAGGGGAGCGGCACGGTGAGCTTGAGGAGGAAGCGGTCCAGCTGGGCTTCCGGGAGGGGGTAGGTGCCCTCGTACTCGACCGGGTTCATGGTGGCGGCGACGAGGAACGGCTCGGGCAGCCGGCGCGGGGTGCCGTCCACGGTGACCTGGCGCTCCTCCATGGCTTCGAGGAGGGAGGACTGGGTCTTGGGCGGGGTCCGGTTGATCTCGTCCGCGAGGAGCAGGTTGGTGAAGACCGGGCCGTTCTGGAAGGAGAACTCGGCGGTGCGGGCGTCGTAGACGAGGGAGCCGGTGACATCGCTGGGCATCAGGTCCGGGGTGAACTGGACGCGCTTGGTGTCGAGTTCGAGGGAGGCGGCGAGGGCCCGTACGAGGAGGGTCTTGGCGACGCCGGGTACGCCTTCGAGCAGGACGTGGCCGCGGCACAGGAGCGCGACGACGAGACCGGTGACGGCCGAGTCCTGGCCGACGACGGCCTTTCCGATCTCGGTGCGGATCGCTTCCAGGGAGGAGCGGGCGCTGTCCGTGGTGGCCGTCATGAGGTGCGGACCTCTCTTTCGAGGGCGTCGAGGTGGTCGGCGAGCGCGACGAGTGCCGCGTCGTCGGCGGGTGTGGTGCCGAAGAGGACGGCGGTCAGGTCCTGGCGTCCGTCCGTATGCCGGTCGTCCGTCAGACGGGCGGACACGGCGGGGAGCAGGGCCTCGGGTTCGTGGGCCTGGGTGGGCGGTACGCCGACCAGGGAGGCCAGGCGTTCGCGGGCGGCGGCGCGCAGCACGGACGCGGCGCGGTCGCGGGCGCCGGCCTTGCGGTAGAGGCGGGCGCGGCCCTCGGTGGTCTCGGAGGCGCGGATGGCGACGGGCAGCTTCTCGGTGACGAGCGGGCCGAGCCGGCGGGCGCGCCAGAGGGCGGCGAGGGCCGCGGCGACGAAGAGCTGGAGGAAGGCCCAGCCCCAGCCGCGGGGGACGAGTTCGAGGAAGCTCTTCTGCCGGCCGGGCTCCTCGCCCTGGACCTCTGTGAGGGAGGGCAGGTACCAGACGAGGTCGGGGCGGGAGCCGAGGAGTTGGAGGGCGAGGGAGGCGTTGCCTTCGTCGGCGAGCTTCTTGTTGAGCAGGAGCGTTTCGGAGCCGAGGAGGACGGTGTCGCCGCCGGTGGTGCCGGAGGGGAGGACGAGGAGGGTGGGGTGATCGCCGCTGGGGTAGCAGGCGGCGGCGGTGGCGGCGCTGGTGGTGTAGCGGTAGCCGCCGCCGGTGGTGGCGCGGCCGGCGGAGACGGCGGCGGGCAGCGGGCAGCCGGGGTCGAGGTTCCGGTCGAAGGCGTTGCCCTTGGTACGGGCGGCGGGGGCCAGGTCGGGGAGGCTGATGCCGCTGGGCGCGAGCAGGACGGTGCGGCCGCCGGAGAGGTCGATGGCGGAGCGGATGGCGCTGCGCTGGTCGTCGCCGAGCCGGTCGGGGTCGGTGACCAGCAGCGTGGTGCCGGGGCCGGCCGCGGCGGCGGCCTCGCGGGCGGTGGTGACGACGCGGGTGGTGACCCCGCGGGCCTGGAGCAGCTCGGAGACGGCCCGGCTGCCGTCGGGGTCGGCGGAGCGGGGGTCGAGGCGGCCGTGGCGGCTGCCGGAGGAGAGGGCGGCGAGGGCGACGGCGGCGGCGAGCAGGATCCCGAGGCAGATGACGAAGCCGCGGGCCTGCCGCCATGCCGCTCGGCGGGTTCCGGGGGTGCCGGTGGCTGTGCCGGTTCCGTGGGTGCCGGCCGGACCGGGGGCGCCGGCGGCTGTGCCGGGGCCCTTGCGGGGTGTTCCGGCGGGGGTGGGTGCCGGTGCCGCCGTGGGGGTGCCCGTACTCCGTGTGGCGGGCGGGGCGGGGGTGCTCTTGTCCGGGGGACCGGGCGGGGTGGGGGCGGTCATGCCGGGGGTCCCGTCAGGAGCGGCTTCGTGCGGGTCAGGGCGAGGTCGAGGGCGCGCAGGCGGGCGTAGGTGCCGGCGTCGCCGGTGCGGCCGCCGTACGTGACGTCGTCGAAGGTGCGGGCCGCCGCGCGGAGGGCTTCGGCGTGGTCCGGGAGGGAGGCCGCGGCTTCGGCGGCCGCCTCGTCGGCGGTGCGGCCCGGGCGCGGGTCGAGCAGGGTGCGCTCCTCCAGGGAGCGGACGATGGCGCGCATGCGCTCTTGGACGGCTTCGGTCCAGCGGCCCGCGGCGGCGTTCGCGTCGGCGGCGGTGCGGTGGTCGGCGGCGCTGCGCAGGGCGTCGTCGAACAGGGTGTCCCGGCCGGTGGCGGTCCGGCGGGGGGAGCCGAGCCGCCACCACAGGGCGGCGACCGCCAAGGCGGCGAGGACGGCTATCGCGACCAGGCCCAGGGTGCCCCCGGGGGTGGCGCCCGAGGCGTGGTCGAACAGGTTGCGGACCCATTCCCAGAACCGGTCCAGGGCGCGCTGGAAGAGGCCCGGGTCGTCCTGGTGGTACATCGGCTTGGACAGTTCGCGTTCGGCCGCCTCGCGGGCGGGGTCGCGCGGTGTCGTCACCGGTGGTTTCTCCGCAGCCGGCAGGAGCGCCGCGGCGCGCGTGATGAGGCCCCCCGTGCTCATCATCGGTGCATCAGCCTCCGGTCGGCGGCGCGGCCGGGTCCGAGCCGTAGTTCTCCAGGCCCGCCGCCCGGGCGAGCTCCAGGTCGAGGGCCTCGCGCCGGATGCGCTGGTCGACGTACAGGAGGACGGTGACGCCCGACTGGATCGGCATGGTGATGGTCTGCGCGATGATCGCGCCGATCGCCGAGAGGACGAGTGCGGCCCATCCGGTGGCGGCGGTGCCGTTCTCCAGGGCGTTCGGTCCGGCGTCGGAGAGGCCGACGACGAGGCCGAGGGCGGTCAGCGGCCAGATGATGATCGCCGAGACGAAGGCGGTGATGAGACCTGTCAGGGCGGTGATGCCGAAGATGCGCCACCACGAGCCCTGCACGAGCTTCGACGAGCGGCGGAGCGCGGTGACGACGCCGCTCTTCTCCAGCATCAGGGAGGGCGAGGCCAGGCTGAACTTGATCCCGAGCCAGATGACGAGCGGGACGGCGGCGAAGCCGCCGAGCAGGCCGACGCCGATGCTGCCCAGGGCGATGCCGGGCAGGATCAGCACGAGGACGACGGCGACGCCGCCGAGGGCCAGCAGGAGGGTCAGCCCGAGCAGGCGGGGCAGCCGGGGACGGGCCTCGCGCCAGGCCTCGCCGATCGTGGATCCGTGGCCGAGCACGGCACGGCTGAAGATCATCGTGAGCATGGCCGTGGCCACGATGGTCCCGATGAGCTGGATGAACCCGTTCGCGACCAGGACCAGCATGGTGTTGCCGAGGGCGTCGACGACGTCCCGCAGGCTCGTCTCCGGGTCGGAGGCGACGGGGAGGTCGGAGAGCGTGTACTTCTGCACGAGCACGCTGATGACCTGGACGACCGTGGCCACGACCAGCGTGATCGGCAGGACCGAGCGCCAGTGGCTGCGCATGGTGGCGACGGCGCCGTCGAGGATCTCGCCCAGGTCGAGGGGGCGCAGCGGGATCACGCCGGGCTTGGCGGCCGGGGGCTTGCCCCACTGGCCGGTGCCGCCCGGGTGGCCGTACTGCCCGCCCTGGGGGCCGCCGTACCCGCCCCAGCCCGTGCCCGCGCCCGGCTGCGGCACCTGCGGCACCTGCGGCGGCTGCGGCGGCTGCGGTGCCTGCGGGGCGCCGGGACTCGACCACTCGCCGGGCGGCGGCTGCTCGGCGGACCACTTCGGTCCGCCCGCGGGCGGCTGCGGCTGCGCGCCTTCGCCACCGTCCCGGCCGTCGGGTGCGCCCGGCCGTTCGCCGTCGGACGGGGAGGGTCCGGGCACTGCCCAGCCCGGAGAGTCGTTCATCGTCGCTCCTTCACGTGCACTACGGGGGCGGGGGCGCTGGTCGGCTGCCATCGTGCCACGTGGGAACGTTGAGCGGACCGGCCGTCCCCCCGGATCTCCGGCGGCCCGCGCCTTCAATTGTCGCCCGGATCCGGGGCAGACTGGTCGGGCTGGTCTCCACGCAGGTCCGAGGGGCGATTTCCAGCCCTTTTGGCTGTGGGACAGCTCACCGCCAGGTCACGATTAGCTAATGGGATGATGTCAAGCATGAAGGGACGAGTCCTTGTCGTCGACGACGACACCGCGCTGGCCGAGATGCTCGGCATTGTGCTGCGTGGAGAAGGTTTTGAGCCGTCGTTCGTAGCGGACGGCGACAAGGCACTGGCTGCCTTCCGGGAGGCGAAGCCGGATCTCGTGCTGCTCGACCTGATGCTCCCCGGACGGGACGGCATAGAGGTCTGCAGGCTGATCCGGGCCGAGTCCGGCGTGCCGATCGTGATGCTCACCGCGAAGAGCGACACGGTGGACGTCGTCGTGGGCCTGGAGTCCGGGGCCGACGACTACATCGTCAAGCCGTTCAAGCCGAAGGAGCTGGTGGCCCGCATCCGGGCCCGCCTGCGCCGCTCGGAGGAGCCCGCGCCCGAGCAGCTGGCCATCGGTGACCTGGTCATCGACGTGGCCGGGCACTCGGTCAAGCGGGACGGCGTGTCCATCGCCCTGACCCCGCTCGAGTTCGACCTGCTCGTCGCGCTCGCGCGCAAGCCCTGGCAGGTGTTCACCCGCGAGGTGCTGCTGGAGCAGGTCTGGGGCTATCGGCACGCGGCGGACACCCGCCTGGTCAACGTGCACGTGCAGCGGCTGCGCTCCAAGGTCGAGAAGGACCCGGAGCGCCCCGAGATCGTCGTGACGGTGCGCGGTGTCGGCTACAAGGCCGGACCGAGCTGACATGAAGCCCGGCAGGCCCCGGCGCGGCCTCCTCCGGGGGGCTCTGCGGGGCGGCCGGCTGCTCCAGGACGGAGCGCCCGGCGGCCCTGTGCTGCGGTTGTTCGTACGCCTTGTACGCCGACCGCTGCTTCCGGCTGTCCGGCTGTGGCGGCGCAACATCCAGCTCCGGGTGGTCGCCGCCACGCTGCTGATGTCGCTGGCCGTGGTCCTCGCGCTCGGGTTCGTCGTGATCGCCCAGGTCAGCAAGGGCCTCCTCGACGCGAAGGAGGAGGCCGCGCAGAGCCAGGCCGCGGGCGGATTCGCGGTCGCACAGGAGAAGGCCAACACGCCGTCCACGGTGGACGGGCCCGATGCCACCGACAACAAGGTCGGGCGGGACGCCAGCACCTGGATGAACTCGCTGGTCAAGCAGCTCGCCAGTGGCGGCCAGACCGCCTTCGAGGTGGTCGCGCTCGGAGCCGGACCCGGCGCGGGCGGGGAGCCCGGCGGACAGCCGGGCGGACCCTCCGTCTCGGGCGTCAAGGGCGCCCGTGCCTCCGGGAACGTGGACCCGACCGCGAGCGTCCCCGCCGCGCTGCGCCGCAACGTCAACCACGCCACCGGGACCTTCGAGACCTTCTCCCAGATCAAGTACACCCCCGGGGTCGGGGCCAAGGCGCCCGAGCCCGCGCTGGTCGTGGGCAAGCGGCTCACCGACATCAACGGGGACCCGTACGACCTGTACTACCTCTTCCCGCTCACGCAGGAGGAGGAGACCCTCAACCTGATCAAGGTCACCATCGCCACGGCCGGCGTGTTCGTGGTCGTGCTGCTCGGCGCGATTGCCTGGCTCGTCGTCCGCCAGGTCGTGACGCCCGTGCGGATGGCCGCGGGGATCGCCGAGCGGCTCTCTGCCGGGCGGCTCCAGGAGCGGATGAAGGTCACCGGCGAGGACGACATCGCCCGTCTGGGCGAAGCCTTCAACAAGATGGCCCAGAACCTCCAGCTCAAGATCCAGCAGCTGGAGGACCTGTCGCGGATGCAGCGCCGCTTCGTCTCCGACGTCTCGCACGAGCTGCGGACGCCGTTGACGACCGTACGGATGGCAGCCGATGTCATCCACGACGCCCGGGTCGACTTCGACCCGGTCACGGCCCGCTCCGCCGAGCTGCTCGCCGGGCAGCTCGACCGCTTCGAGTCGCTGCTCGCGGACCTGCTGGAGATCAGCCGGTTCGACGCGGGCGCCGCGGCCCTGGAGGCGGAGCCGATCGACCTGCGGGAGGTCGTGCGCCGGGTCATCGACGGCGCCGAGCCGCTCGCCGAGCACAAGGGCACCCGGATCCGGGTCCTGGGCGACACCCAGCCCGTCATAGCCGAGGCCGACTCCCGGCGCGTGGAGCGAGTGCTGCGCAACCTCGTCGTCAACGCCGTGGAGCACGGTGAGGGCCGCGACGTGGTGGTCCGGCTCGCTTCGGCGGGCGGGGCGGTCGCGGTGGCCGTACGGGACTACGGCGTCGGGCTCAAGCCCGGCGAGGCCACCCGCGTCTTCAACCGGTTCTGGCGGGCCGACCCGGCCCGCGCCCGCACCACGGGCGGCACCGGCCTGGGCCTGTCCATCGCCGTCGAGGACGCGCGGCTCCACGGCGGCTGGCTCCAGGCCTGGGGCGAGCCGGGCGGCGGTTCGCAGTTCCGGCTGACCCTGCCGCGGACGGCCGACGAGCCGCTGCGCGGTTCCCCGATCCCGCTGGAGCCCGAGGATTCCCGGTCCAACCGGGCCAGGGCCGCGGCCGACGCGGCGGGCTCCGGCACGTCCCCGAAGGCGCCGCAGGCCCCTGGGCGGCCCGACCGGTCGCCGATACCGCCCCGGTCGGCGGTCGGCGGGGCCCTGCCGGTGCCCGCGGACCCGACGGCCCTGCCGGGCAACGGGGCCCGCGTCGTGGCCCGCCCGGCCGACCAGGCGGCAGCCGACCGGGCCGCCGCCGAGCAGGCAGCAGCACAGGAGGATGGCGCAGGTGGACGCTGAGCCCGCACGGGTACGCAGGGAGGGCCGCCACCGCCGGTGGCGGACGGTGCGGGCGTACGCCTTCGGCGCGGCAGGGCTGCTGCTGGCCGGCTGCGCCTCCATGCCCGACCACGGCGAGATCCGCGAGGTGCGGGCCTCGCAGGGCGTCGACTCGCAGGTCCGGGTGTTCGGCGTACCGCCGGCCGACAAGGCCGGTCCGGCCGACATCGTCGACGGCTTCCTGGAGGCGATGACCAGCGACGACCCGCAGCTCCAGACGGCCCGCAAGTACCTCACCGAGGACGCGGCGAAGAACTGGAAGCCCGGCTCCGCCGTCACCGTGCTCTCCGCGGGCATCGACCGGTTCTCCGTGGGCGGGGAGAAGGACCCCTCGGGACCCCGCTACAAGATGACCGGCCGCAAGCTCGCGACGGTGGACGAGCGCAGCGCGTACCAGCCGGAGCCGGCGGGCGCACGCTACGAGGAGTTCCTCCAGCTGGTCCAGGAGAACAAGCAGTGGCGGATCGCGACGCCGCCGAACGGCCTCGTGCTCAGCGAGTCCGATTTCCAGCGCATCTACATGCCGGTCAACAAGTACTACTTCGCGGGCGGCAGCCTCGTCGCCGATCCCGTGTACGTGCGCCAGCGCAGCGACCCGGACTCGCGGATGGACCCGACCACGCAGACCGTGCAGTCGCTGCTGGCCGGGCCGTCCAAGTGGCTGGGGCCCGTGGCCACTTCGAGTTTCCCCACCGGCACGGAACTTCGCGAGGGCACCAAGTCCCTCGCGTACGACGGCCAGAACGCGCTGAAGGTCCCGCTCAACGACAAGGCCGACAACGTTGCCCAGCCGCAGTGCCAGAAGATGGCCGCGCAACTCCTGTACACCGTGCAGGACCTGACGGCCTCCCGGCTGGCGCGGGTCGAGCTGCTGCGCTCGGACCGGTCCTCGCTGTGCTCGGTGACCGATGCGGCGGCGGGGGCGATCGCCCACCGGGTCCCGAGTCCCGAGTACCAGTACTACGTCGACGCCGAGAGCCGGCTGGTCCGGATGAAGCTCGACATCGCCGGCGAGGACCAGCAGTACCGGGCCGAGCCGGTGCCGGGGCCGCTGTCCCCCACCGCCGGGAACCCGGGGTTCAAGGTCGGCTCCGCGGCGGTCTCGTACGACGAGAAGCGCGCGGCGGTGGTGTCCGAGGACGGGCACGGGCTGTACCTGGTGAACCTGACGACGGCCGGGCCGATGCCGCAGCCGGTGCTGACCGGCAAGGGTGCCAAGCCGAACGGGCTGGGTGCGCCGAGCTGGGACGCGGCGGGCGACCTGTGGATCGCGGACCAGGATCCGCAGAGTCCGGCGCTGTACCGGGTCCCGGGCGGTACCGGGGCCCCGCAGAAGATCGACGTGGCTGGGCTCGACGGCGGGCGGATCACCGCGCTGAAGGCGTCGCCGGACGGGGTGCGGATCGCGCTGCTGGTGCAGAAGGAGAACCGCAAGAACCTGTACATCGGGCGGATCGAGCGACCCGAGGGCAAGGGTGAGGCGGCGCCGGTGTCGGTGCGCGAGCTGCGTCCGGCGGCCCCGCAGATGGCGAGCGTGACGGCGCTGAGCTGGGCGCCGCGCGGCCGGCTGCTGGTGGTGGGCCGGGAGAACGGCGGGGTCGTGCAGGCCCGGTACATGCTGGCCGACGGTTCGATGGTCGCGGCGAGCCTGCCCGGGGCGACCGGGTTGGTCGCGGTCGCGGCGACGGAGGACGAGAAGAAGCCGGTGGTCGCGTCCTCGGACGAGGACGGGATCGTGTGGCTGCCGCCGGGGGCGCAGTGGCGCACGGTGGCGGCGGGCGGCCGGGCCCCGGTCTACCCTGGCTGACCTGCGGTTTCCGCTCGGCGGCGGAGGTTGTCCACAGGGGTGGCGGGTCCTCGGCGGGCCCGGCACAGTGGTGGCATGCGGGGGTGGTGGCAGGAGCTCGCCGGGCTGGTCCTGCCGGTCGACTGCGTCGGCTGCGGTGCTGCCCGGGCCCTGTTGTGCGCCGGCTGCGCGGGGGCGCTGAGCGGGGCCGCGGCGGGGTGTGTACGGCCGTCTCCGCGGCCGGCGGGGCTCCCCGTGGTGCATGCGGCCGCCGCGTACGAGGAGGCCGTACGTGAGGTCGTGCTGGCGCACAAGGAGCGCGGGGTGCTGCCGCTGGCCGGGCCGCTCGGCGCGGCCCTGGCGGCGGCCGTCGCCGCCGGAGGGGCGGCCGCGGGGGCAGGGGCGGGGGAGGAACTGGTGCTCGTTCCGGTGCCCTCTGCGCGGCGGCAGGTGCGGGCGCGCGGGCACGATCCGGCGCGCAGGATCGCCCTGGCGGCCGCGGCGCGGCTGCGGCGGGCCGGTGTTCGGGCGCGGGTGGCGCCCGTACTGCGCCATCTCCGGCCGGTGGCCGATCAGGCGGGCCTGGGTGCCCGGGAGCGGCGGGAGAACCTCGTGGGGGCCCTGGGTGTGTGCCGCATGGGCCGGGCACGGCCGGCGGCCGGGGCTCGGATCGTGCTGGTGGACGACCTGATCACCACCGGAGCCACGCTCGCGGAGGCGGCCCGGGCGGTGCGGGCGGCGTCGGTCGGACCGGTGGCGGGGGCGGCCGTGGTGGCGGCTCCGGCGGATTCTTTTGTACGAATCCGGCCGACAACCCGTACAGAGCAACGTTCTTGTGAATAGATTTGGAACTGAAGGGGAAGGCGCATCGTTGCAGGTAGTAAGAGGGAACAGCCACCTGAACGGAGGTACGGTCCGGTAGCGGGTGCCGACAACCGGCATGGAGCGATATGTTCGGTTGTAAGGAACTGGCGAGTCCTGGCCACACGCATCGGATCGCACGTTTCGTCGTTTCTGAATCTTCGTGTCAGAGGCTGTCTCTCGACTCCGAAGTCGGTGGGGTGTAGACCTTGCCGATGGGGGAGGAGGAGGTGAAAGTCGCCAAGTCCGAGGCTCCGGTGTTCACCGGAGCCTGGTGCGAAAGGGAGACGCTTCGCCCCATGAGGTGGAGCTATCCGGGAACGGAGTTCTGCGTGGACATCGTCGTCAAGGGCCGCAAGACCGAGGTGCCCGAGCGGTTCCGCAAGCACGTGGCCGAGAAGCTGAATCCCGAGCGGATCCAGAAGCTCGACGCCAAGGTGATCAGCTTGGACGTCGAGGTGTCCAAGGAGCACAACCCGCGCCAGGCCGACCGTTCCGACCGCGTGGAGATCACCCTGCATTCGCGGGGCCCGGTGATCCGTGCCGAGGCCGCCGCCGCAGACCCGTACGCGGCGCTCGACCTGGCACAGGACAAGCTGGAGGCCCGGCTGCGCAAGCAGCACGACAAGCGCTACACCCGCCGTGGCAACGGCCGGCTCTCGGCGGCCGAGGTCGCCGACGTGGTGCCCGGCGTGGCCCGGCTGAACGGGAGCGGCCAGCCGGTCACGGAAGAGGCGGCGGACGCGATCCCGACCACCCGGATCGGATCGCTGGAGGTACAGGGCGAAGGCCCGCTCATCGTCCGGGAGAAGACGCACTCGGCCGCACCCATGCCGCTCGACCAGGCTCTGTACGAGATGGAGCTGGTCGGCCACGACTTCTATCTGTTCGTCGACTCCGACACCAAGATGCCCAGCGTCGTCTACCGGCGCCACGGCTACGACTACGGCGTGATCCACCTCAACTCCGACCAGGCCTCCAGCTTGGGTGAGCCCGGCTCCGGCGCGGGCGGGGCGCTCGGCGGCTGACGCCGCGTCCTGGATTTCGGTGAAGTGCCCCCGGGGAAGCAGCAGCGTCCCCGGGGGCCTCTGTATGACTCGTATGCGCCAGGTGGCCGCCGGAGGCCCCCCGCCGGGCGGCCCGGACGTGGAATCATGGCGGGCAGTCAACCGGCGGGCGGTCCCGCCCGGTTGACCCGGCAGCTCGGTACATGCAGGGGGAGGAACGATGGCGGACAGCTTCGGGCCGGAGCGCGGTGACGACGGCGGTGAGCCGATCCGGGTGCTCGTCGTCGACGACCACGCCCTGTTCCGGCGCGGGCTGGAGATCGTCCTCGCGCAGGAGGAGGACATCCAGGTCGTCGGCGAGGCCGGGGACGGCGCGGAGGCGGTGGACAAGGCGGCGGACCTGCTGCCGGACATCATCCTCATGGACGTGCGGATGCCCCGGCGCGGCGGGATCGAGGCGTGCACCTCGATCAAGGAGGTGGCGCCCTCCGCGAAAATCATCATGCTGACGATCAGCGACGAGGAGGCGGACCTCTACGACGCGATCAAGGCGGGCGCGACCGGATATCTCCTGAAGGAGATCTCGACCGACGAGGTGGCGACGGCGATCCGCGCGGTGGCCGACGGGCAGTCGCAGATCAGTCCGTCGATGGCGTCGAAACTCCTGACGGAGTTCAAGTCGATGATCCAGCGCACGGACGAGCGGCGGCTGGTGCCGGCGCCGAGGCTCACGGACCGCGAGCTGGAAGTGCTCAAGCTCGTGGCGACCGGAATGAACAACCGCGACATCGCGAAGGAGTTGTTCATTTCCGAGAACACCGTGAAGAACCACGTCCGCAACATCCTGGAGAAGCTCCAGCTGCACTCCAGGATGGAGGCCGTGGTGTACGCGATGCGGGAGAAGATCCTCGAAATCCGCTGACCGTTCTCCGGCTTCCGCTTCTCAGTGGGCGGCCAGTTCCGCGGTGACGGCGGCCGCCTGCTCGGCAGAGCCCGCGCGCTCGACGCGGACGGCATCGCAGCCGACCCAGCCGGCCGCCTCGCGGAGCGCCTCGGCCATGGGGCGGGCTGCCTTGAGAGTGGTCAGGGACAGCTGCCGGGCCACCAGCGTGGTGCCCTCGCGGGCAGGGTCGACCCGGCCCTGGAGCCGGCCGTCCGCCAGCAGCGGCATCGCGAAGTAGCCGTGTATCCGCTTGGGCTTGGGGACGTACGCCTCCAGCCGGTGCGTGAAGTCGAAGATCCGCTCCGTGCGCGGCCGGTCCCACACCAGGGAGTCGAACGGGGAGAGCAGGGTGGTGCGGTGGCGGCCGCGGGGGACCGTCGCCAGTGCGGCGGGGTCGGCCCAGGCCGGCTTGCCCCAGCCCTCGACCTCGACCGGGACCAGGCCCGAGTCGGCGATCACCGCGTCGACCTGCTCGCCCTTGAGGCGGTGGTAGTCCGCGATGTCGGCGCGGGTCCCGACGCCCAGGCTCCGGCCGGCCAGCGCGACCAGGCGGCGCAGGCACTCGCGGTCGTCCAGGTCGTCGTGGAGCAGGGCGTCCGGAACCGCCCGCTCCGGGAGGTCGTAGACCCGCTTCCAGCCGCGGCGCTCGGCGCAGACCACCTCGCCGGTGTCCAGCAGCCACTCCACCGCGATCTTGGTCTCGGACCATTCGAACCACTCGCCGCCGTTCTTGGCGCCGCCCAGCTCGGTCGAGGTCAGCGGTCCGTCCGCCCGGAGGCGGTCCAGGACCGCCCGCGTCGAGCGCTCCTTGTCCTGCAGGACGTGCCAGCGGTGGCCGCGGGCCCGGCGGGCCCGGCGCCGGAAGGCGAAGTGCGGCCACTCCTCGATCGGCAGGATGCAGGCGGCGTGCGACCAGTACTCGAACGCGTGCCGGTCGGACCAGTACGCCGACTCGACCGCCGGGCGGCCCACCGCGCCCAGGCGCGCGTACGGGATGAGCTCGTGCGAGCGGGCCAGTACGGAGATCGTGTCCAACTGGACCGCGCCCAGGTGGCGCAGGACGCCCCGCACCCTCCCCCTGGCTCCGCCGGGGGTACCCCCACCCCGGCGGTCGGGCGCCCCGAGGAAGCCCTGCGCGCGCAGGGCGATGCGGCGCGCTTCGCCGGCGGACAGGGACACGGAGGCTGCGAGGGTCATGGCCGCAGCCTAGGACCCGCCACCGACAGCGGGCAGGTACGGGAGGGAGGGGGTCAGGCCGAGGTCCGAGGGCAGCAGGGAGCCCACCCAGGAGTCCCGGGCGGTGCCACCGCGGTGCACCGCGGCCCGCAGTATGCCCTCGAAGCGGAAGCCGGTCTTCTCCGCGACGGCCCGGGAGCCCGCGTTGCCGACCTCGGCGCGCCATTCCAGCCGTACGGCGCCCACCTCGGTGAAGGCCCAGCGGGAGACGGCGGCGACGGCCTCGGTCATGTAGCCGCGGCCCCGGTGCTCCTTGGCCGCCCAGTAGCCGATCTCGTACGCGCCCGGTCCGCGTCCGTGCACGCCGACGGCCGCGACCAGCGGGCCGTCCGGCCCCAGCCGGACCGCGAAGCTGTACGCCGTGTCCTCGCGCCAGCCGGCGGGGACGGTCTCGCCGACGAAGGCGCGCGCGTGCTCGCGCTCGTAGGGGGAGGGGACCATCGTCCAGCGCTGGATGTCCGGGTCCTGCACCGAGATGTACACCTCCTCCTCGTCAGCCGGGACGAAGGGGCGCAAATGCAGCCGGGCCGTGTTCAGTGTCGTGGGCTCCATGTACGGATTCTGCGGGGCCGGGGCGGACCGGGCGAGCAGTTTTGCGGGAATGCGTGTCGGGGACACCGGCACCTTCCGGGTACCTCGTACGTTCTCATTCCGGGCGCCCGTGCCCTGCGGGATACGGCGGGCCTCCCGACGCGACCCCGTCCTCGCTTACGATGGCCGTTGCGGTGGGGCCCACCCTCCGTGCCCGTGTACGAACCAGTGCCAGGCCCGACCGGCAAGGAGACAAACCTCGGTGTCCGTCTTCAACAAGCTCATGCGTGCAGGCGAAGGCAAGATCCTGCGCAAACTGCACCGCATCGCGGACCAGGTCAACTCCATCGAAGAGGACTTCGTCAACCTCTCCGACGCCGAGTTGCGGGCGCTCACGGACGAGTACAAGCAGCGCTACCAGGACGGCGAGAGCCTGGACGACCTGCTGCCCGAGGCTTTCGCGACCGTCCGCGAGGCCGCCAAGCGCGTCCTCGGCCAGCGGCACTACGACGTCCAGATCATGGGTGGCGCCGCGCTGCACCTCGGCTACGTCGCCGAGATGAAGACCGGTGAGGGCAAGACCCTCGTCGGCACGCTCCCGGCGTACCTGAACGCGCTGTCCGGCAAGGGCGTCCACCTGATCACGGTGAACGACTACCTCGCCGAGCGCGACTCCGAGCTGATGGGCCGGGTGCACAAGTTCCTCGGCCTGGAGGTCGGCTGCATCCTGGCGAACATGTCCCCGGCCCAGCGCCGGGAGCAGTACAGCAGCGACATCACGTACGGCACGAACAACGAGTTCGGCTTCGACTACCTGCGCGACAACATGGCGTGGTCGGCGGACGAGCTCGTGCAGCGCGGCCACAACTTCGCCGTGGTCGACGAGGTCGACTCGATCCTGGTCGACGAGGCCCGTACCCCGCTGATCATCTCCGGCCCGGCAGACCAGGCCACGAAGTGGTACGCGGACTTCGCGAAGCTGGTCACCCGCCTGACCAAGGGCGAGGCCGGCCAGCCGCTCAAGGGCATCGAGGAGACCGGCGACTACGAGGTCGACGAGAAGAAGCGCACCGTCGGCATCCACGAGGCCGGTGTCGCCAAGGTCGAGGACTGGCTCGGCATCGAGAACCTCTACGAGTCGGTGAACACCCCGCTCGTCGGCTACCTGAACAACGCCATCAAGGCGAAGGAACTGTTCAAGAAGGACAAGGACTACGTCGTCATCGACGGCGAAGTCATGATCGTCGACGAGCACACCGGCCGTATCCTCGCCGGCCGCCGCTACAACGAGGGCATGCACCAGGCGATCGAGGCGAAGGAAGGGGTGGACATCAAGGACGAGAACCAGACCCTCGCCACGATCACCCTCCAGAACTTCTTCCGCCTCTACACCAAGCTGTCGGGCATGACCGGTACGGCCATGACCGAGGCCGCGGAGTTCCACCAGATCTACAAGCTCGGTGTCGTCCCGATCCCGACCAACCGCGACATGGTCCGCAAGGACCAGCCGGACCTGATCTACCGGACCGAGGTCGCGAAGTTCGCCGCCGTCGTCGACGACATCGCGGAGAAGCACGAGAAGGGCCAGCCGATCCTCGTCGGCACCACCTCGGTCGAGAAGTCCGAGTACCTCTCGCAGCAGCTCTCCAAGCGGGGCATCCCGCACGAGGTGCTCAACGCCAAGCAGCACGAGCGCGAGGCCTCGATCGTCGCCCAGGCGGGCCGCCGCGGCGCCGTCACGGTCGCCACGAACATGGCCGGCCGCGGTACCGACATCAAGCTCGGCGGCAATCCGGACGACCTCGCCGAGGCCGAGCTGCGCCAGCAGGGCCTGGACCCGGAAGAGCACATCGAGGAGTGGGCGCACGCCCTGCCCTCCGCGCTCCAGCGCGCCGAGGCGGCAGTGAAGGCCGAGTTCGAAGAGGTCAAGGCGCTCGGCGGGCTGTACGTGCTGGGCACCGAGCGGCACGAGTCGCGCCGTATCGACAACCAGCTGCGCGGCCGCTCCGGCCGTCAGGGCGACCCGGGCGAGTCCCGCTTCTACCTGTCGCTGGGCGACGACCTGATGCGCCTGTTCAAGGCGCAGATGGTCGAGCGCGTCATGGCGATGGCGAACGTGCCGGACGACGTGCCGATCGAGAACAAGATGGTCACGCGCGCGATCGCGTCGGCCCAGTCGCAGGTCGAGACCCAGAACTTCGAGACGCGCAAGAACGTCCTGAAGTACGACGAGGTCCTCAACAGCCAGCGCGAGGTCATCTACGGCGAGCGCCGCCGCGTCCTGGAGGGCGAGGACCTGCACGAGCAGGTCCGGTTCTTCATGGACGACACGATCGACGCGTACATCGCGGCCGAGACGGTCGAGGGCTTCGCCGAGGAGTGGGACCTGGACCGGCTGTGGGGCGCCTTCAAGCAGCTCTACCCGATCAAGGTCACGGTCGCCGAGCTGGAGGACGCGGCGGGCGACCGCGCGGGCATCACCGCCGAGTTCATCGCGGAGTCCGTCAAGGACGACATCCACGAGCAGTACGAGGCGCGCGAGAAGGCGCTGGGCTCCGACATCATGCGCGAGCTGGAGCGGCGCGTGGTCCTGTCGGTCCTGGACCGCAAGTGGCGCGAGCACCTCTACGAGATGGACTACCTCCAGGAGGGCATCGGCCTGCGGGCGATGGCCCAGAAGGACCCGCTGGTCGAGTACCAGCGCGAGGGCTTCGACATGTTCAACGCCATGATGGAGGGCATCAAGGAGGAGTCCGTCGGCTACCTGTTCAACCTGGAGGTCCAGGTCGAGCAGCAGGTCGAGGAGCTTCCGGTGCAGGACACCGAGCCGGCCGCGGCGCGTCCGGAGATCCGGGCCAAGGGGCTGGACGCCCCGCAGCGTCCGGACCGGCTGCACTTCTCGGCGCCGACGGTGGACGGCGAGGGCGGGGTCGTCGAGGGCGACTTCGACGCCGATGAGGCGGGCGACGGGATGACCCGCGCGGAGCGCCGCAAGGCGCAGAAGGCCGCGGGCGGCCGCCGCCGCAAGAAGTAGGCCCGCTGCCCGCACGGGCACCCCCGCCGGGGCCGGGCACCGCGCAGGTGTCCGGCCCCGGCGGCGTTGTGGGCGGCCCGGGGGCGCGGTCACGGGCGGGGACCCCGGATTTCCACCGCGGCGCAGCGCCAGCGGAGGTCCGGGCCCTGCTCCAGGCGGAACGCCATGGCCGAGACGCGGTCGCCCGTGGTGACGCGGGCGAAGGCCTCGATCACGCCCGGCCCGGGATGGAAGCGGCCGCACTGGCGCAGGACCGGGCGGAGCCGGTCCCGGAGCGGGGCGGTGGGGGCCAGGGTGACCAGCTGGTCGTACGCGGGGCCGACCGTGTGGCCCAGCAGGGAGTGGACCGGCCGCTGGCCGCTGACCACCGCCAGCAGCCGCTCCGCGAACCAGTCGTGGGGGCCCCATCGCCAGCAGGTTGATCTCGGCGCCGTCCTGCTGGTGCTCCGCCCGCGCCTCGTCCGCGTCCCGCGCCG
>NZ_JBEORW010000076.1:0-20395 GCF_040302565.1 Streptomyces sp. NPDC097981 | reverse complement strand
CGCCGCCTGCGACATGGGCGACCGGGACGCGGTCGCGGCACTCCTCGCCTCCGTCCCCGCAGACCGGCCGCTGACCGCCGTCGTGCACACCGCCGGTGTCCTCGACGACGGAGTGATCGACGGGCTGACCCCCGAGCGGTTCGCGACCGTCCTCGCCCCCAAGGCGGACGCGGCGCTCACCCTCCACGAGCTGACCCGCGACCTCGGCCTGTCCGCGTTCGTCCTCTTCTCCGGAGTCGCCGGCACCCTCGGTGACGCCGGACAGGGCAACTACGCGGCCGCCAACTCCTACCTGGACGCCCTCGCCGAGCAGCGGCACGCCGACGGCCTGCCCGCCACCTCGATGGCCTGGGGCCGCTGGGGCGACAGCGGACTGGCCGCCGGCGGCGCCATCGGGGAGCGGCTCGACCGCGGCGGCGTGCCCGCCATGGCTCCGCGCTCCGCGATCCGGGCGCTCCAGCAGGCCCTCGACCACGCCGACCCGGCCGTCGCCGTCGCCGACATCCAGTGGGAGCGGTTCACGCCCGGCTACACCGCGGTGCGGCCCAGCCCGTTCCTCGCGGACCTGCCCGAGGTGCGGCGGCTCATGCGGGCCGCGTCGGCCGCCGGTGAAGCGGGCGGCGCGGCCGGGGAGGGATCCCCGGCCGAGGCGCTGCGCCGACGACTGTCGGTGATGCCGCAGGCCGAACAGTCCCTGGCCGTACTGGAACTGGTCCGCTCCCACGCGGCGACCGCGCTCGGACACCCCACCACCGACGAGGTGGGCGCGGGCCGCGCGTTCAAGGAGCTCGGCTTCGACTCCCTGATCGCGCTGGAGCTCCGCAACCGCCTGAACGCGGCCACCGGGCTGAAGCTTCCGGCGACGCTGGTCTTCGACCACCCGACCCCCGCGGTCCTGGCCGAGTTCCTGCGCGCCGAGATCGTCCAGGACGGCAGCACCGGGGCCGCACCCGGCCTCGCGGAACTCGAAAAACTCGAATCGGCGCTGTCCGTCCTCGACCCGGACGGGGAGACGCGGGCCGACATCGCCTCGCGTCTGCAGGCCCTCCTCGCGAAATGGGGTGAACCGCAAGCCCCTTCGAGCGGCGGGGCCGTGGCCGAAAAGCTCCAGGAAGCCACGACCGACGAGCTCTTCGACTTCATCGAGAACGAGCTCGGTATCTAGCAGCACAGCGGACAGCAGGCAGTAGCAGCGCAAGGGTTTGTGACGAACATGGGTGAGGTTCCAATGGCTGATCAGGTAGCGGATCAGGACAAGATCATCGGCTACTTGAAGCGGGTGACGGCCGATCTGCACCAGACGCGGCAGCGCCTGCGCGAGGTCGAGGCCCAGGAGCCGGAGCCGATCGCCATCGTCGGCATGGCCTGCAGGTTCCCCGGCGGCATCCAGTCGCCGCAGGACCTGTGGGACCTGGTCGCGGGCGGCCGGGACGCCATCACCGACTTCCCCACGGACCGCGGCTGGGACATCGAGTCCCTGTACGACGCCGACCCCGACCAGCGGGGCACCTCGTACACCCGCGAGGGCGGATTCCTCGACGGGGTCGGCGAGTTCGACGCCGCGTTCTTCGGGATCAGCCCGCGCGAGACCCTCGGCATGGACCCGCAGCAGCGCCTGCTCCTCGAAACGTCCTGGGAGACCTTCGAGCGCGCCGGCATCGACCCGGCGACGTTGCGCGGCAGCAGGGCCGGCGTGTTCATCGGCACCAACGGCCAGGACTACCCCGACCTGCTCCGCGACGGCGTCCCCCAGGGCGTCGAGCAGTACCTCCTCACCGGGAACGCGGCCAGCGTCGTCTCCGGCCGGCTCTCCTACACCTTCGGCCTCGAAGGCCCCGCCGTCACCGTCGACACCGCCTGCTCGTCCTCCCTCGTCGCCCTGCACCTCGCGGTGCAGGCGCTGCGGGGCGGCGAGTGCTCGCTGGCGCTGGCCGGCGGTGTCACGGTGATGTCCAGCCCGCGCGCCTTCGTGCAGTTCAGCCGGCAGCGCGGACTCGCCCCCGACGGCCGGTGCAAGCCGTTCGCCGACGGCGCCGACGGCACCGGCTGGGGCGAGGGCGTCGGCATGCTCCTCGTCGAGAAGCTCTCCGACGCCCGCCGCCTCGGCCACCCCGTCCTGGCCGTGGTCCGCGGTTCCGCGATCAACCAGGACGGCGCGAGCAACGGCCTGACGGCCCCCAACGGGCCCTCCCAGCAGCGCGTCATCCGCCAGGCGCTCACCAACGCCGGACTCACCCCGGCGCAGGTCGACGTCATCGAGGCGCACGGCACCGGCACCACCCTCGGCGACCCCATCGAAGCCCAGGCCATTCTGGCCACCTACGGCCAGAACCGGCCCGAGGGCCGGCCGCTGTGGCTGGGCTCCATCAAGTCCAACATCGGGCACACGCAGGCCGCCGCCGGTGTCGCGGGCATCATCAAGATGGTCGAGGCGATGCGGCACGGCGTCGTGCCCGAGTCGCTCCACATCGACCAGCCGTCCGGCGCCGTCGACTGGAGCACCGGCGACGTCGAACTGCTCACCCGGGCCGTGCCGTGGCCCGAGACCGGCCAGCCGCGCCGCGCAGGCATCTCCTCCTTCGGCGTCAGCGGCACCAACGCCCACACCGTCATCGAGCAGGCCCCGCCCGCCGACGTACCCGACGCGGACGCCAAGACCGGCGGCAGGGGAGCCACGGACAGCGGCGACCAGGCCGCCGAAGCGGACGGCGCCACCGGACCCGTGCCGCTGCCGGTCTCCGGCCAGGGCGACGACGCCCTGCGGGCCCAGGCCGACCGTCTCGCCGCCCACCTGCGGGCCCACCCCGAACTCGCGGCGGACCCCGCGGCCCTGACCGACCTCGGCTTCTCCCTCGCCACCTGCCGCACCGCCCTCGACCGCCGCGCCGTCCTCTTCGCCGCCGACCGCGAGCAGCTGCTGGCAGACCTCGACGCGCTCGCCGCCGGCGAGCAGCCCGCGACCGCCGTCCTCGGCGCCGCCGGCGACGGCAACACCGCGTTCCTCTTCACCGGCCAGGGCAGCCAGCGCGCCGGCATGGGCCGTGAGCTGTACGCCACCCACCCCGGCTTCGCCCGGGCCCTCGACGCGGTCCGCGACGAACTCGACCGGCACCTCGAACGCCCCCTGTACGAGGTGCTGTTCGCCGCCGAAGGCACCCCTGAGGCGGCGCTCCTCGACGCGACCGCCTACACCCAGGCCGCCCTCTTCGCAGTCGAGGTCGCCCTCTACCGGCAGCTCGAACAGTGGGGCGTCACCGCCGACTTCCTCATCGGGCACTCCATCGGCGAACTCGCCGCCGCCCACGTCTCCGGCGTCCTCACCCTCCCCGACGCGGCAGCCCTCGTGGCTGCCCGCGGCCGCCTCATGCAGGCCCTGCCCGCCGGCGGCGCGATGATCGCCGTCGAGGCCACCGAGGACGAGGTCACCCCGCTCCTGACCGACCAGGTGTCCGTCGCAGCAGTCAACGGCCCCCGCTCCGTGGTCGTCTCCGGCCACGAGGACGCCGCCGAGGAAATCGCCGGGGCGCTGCGCGCCCGCGGCCGCCGCACCAAGCGGCTCACCGTCAGCCACGCCTTCCACTCGCCGCTCATGGACGACATGCTCGCCGCGTTCCGGGAGGCCGCCGAGGCCGTCTCCTACGCGCCGCCCGTCATCCCGATCGTCTCCAACCTCACCGGCGCCTCCGTCACCGCCGAGGAGATCTGCACCGCCGACTACTGGGTCCGCCACGTCCGCGAGGCGGTCCGCTTCCACGACGGGGTGCGCGCCCTGGCCGCCCTCGGCGTCACCACCTTCGTCGAGGTTGGCCCCGGCGGGGTCCTCACCGCCCTCGCCCAGGACTGCCTGACCGGCGAGAACGACCGGGACGACGCCGTCTTCATCCCCGCCCTGCGCGCCGACCGCCCCGAACCGGCCGCGTTCGCCGCCGCCGTCGCCCAGGCCCACGCCCACGGCGTCCGCGCCGACTGGTCCGCCGTCTTCGCCGGCCGCGGCGCCACCCGCGTCGACCTGCCCACGTACGCCTTCCAGCGCGGCCGGTACTGGCCCGAGCAGCCCACCGCCTGGACCGGCGACGTCACCGCCGCCGGCATAGGCTCCGCCGACCACCCGCTCCTCGGCGCCGCCATCGCCCTGGCCGACGGCGACGGCTACCTCTTCACCGGCCGGCTCTCCCTGGCCACCCACCCCTGGCTCGCCGACCACACGGTCATGGACACCGTGCTGCTGCCCGGCACCGCCTTCGTGGAACTCGCCCTCCAGGCCGGCGAGCACACCGGCTGCGAACTCCTCGACGAGCTCACCCTCCAGGCGCCCCTGGCCCTGCCCCCGCACGGCGGCGTCCAGATCCAGCTCGCGGTCGGCGTCCCCGACGCCGACGGACGGCGCTCGCTGACCCTGCACTCCCGGCCCGAGGACGCCGCCGACGACACCTGGGGCGAAGGCGCCTGGACCCGGCACGCCACCGGCTTCCTCACCCCCGCCGGCTCCCGCCCCGCACCGCACGCCGGCGCCGACCTCGCCACCTGGCCGCCGCAGGACGCCACCGCCGTCCCCGTCGAGGGCCTCTACGAGCACCTCACCGCCTCCGGCTTCGCCTACGGCCCCGTCTTCCAGGGCCTGACCGCCGCCTGGCAGCGCGCCGACGAGGTCTTCGCCGAAGTCCGCCTGCCCGAGCAGGCACACGCAGAGGCCGCCCTGTTCGGCCTGCACCCCGCCCTGCTGGACGCCGCCCTGCACGCCGTCGGCATGGGCTCCCTGCTGGAGGACACCGAGCACGGCAGGCTGCCGTTCTCCTGGAGCGGTGTCAGCCTCCGCGCCGTCGGCGCCCGCTCCCTGCGTGTGCGCCTCGCGCCCGCCGGCCAGGACACCGTCCGCGTCGACCTCGCCGACGAGTCCGGCGCGCCCGTCGCTTCCGTCGACGCGCTGCTGCTGCGCCCCGTCACCCCCGACCAGGTGCGGGCGGCCCGCACCGCCTTCCACGACTCGCTGTTCCGCGTCGAGTGGAGCCCGCTGGCCCTGCCGGCCGCCACCACCGTCGCCCCTGGCCAGTGGGCGCTGCTCGGCGAGGCCGCGGCCGGCTCCCGCTTCACCAGCGTGCTGCCCACCGCCGCCACGTACGGCGACCTCGCCGCCCTCGCCGCGGCCATCGAGGCCGGCGGCCCCGTGCCGCAAGCCGTCGTCGTCCCCGTCCCCGCCGTGGAGGGGCCCTTGCGGACCACCGTCGACGCCGCGCTGGCCGCCGCCGTCCGCGACGCCCTGCACCACGCCCTGGACCTGGCCCAGGCCTGGCTCGCCGACGCCCGCTTCGACGGCTCCCGGCTGGTGTTCGTCACCCGGGGCGCGGTCGCCACCGCCACCGGCTCGGACGTGACCGACCTGGCGCACGCCCCGCTGTGGGGCCTGCTGCGCTCGGCCCAGTCCGAACACCCCGACCGGTTCGTCCTGCTCGACCTGGACGACCGCGAGGAGTCCCTGCGCGCCCTGCCCGCCGCGCTCGCCACCGCCGAGCCGCAGCTCGCCCTGCGCGAGGGCCGCGCCGTCGTGCCCCGGCTCGGCCGCGTCGCCGTCCTGCCCGCCGCCGAGGGGCGGGAGGCCCGCCCGCTCGACGCGGACGGCACCGCCCTGGTCACCGGTGCCACCGGCACCCTCGGCGGGCTCGTCGCCCGCCACCTGGTCACCGAACACGGCGTCCGCCGCCTGCTGCTGACCAGCCGCCGGGGCGAGGCCGCCGCCGGAGCCGGCGAACTCCTGGAAGAACTCCGCGCCCTCGGCGCCGAGGTGACCCTCGCCGCCTGCGACGTCGCCGACCGCGAGGCGCTCGCCGCGCTGCTGGACGGCATACCGGCCGAGCACCCGCTGACCGCCGTCGTCCACACCGCCGGCGTCCTCGACGACGGCATCCTCGAAGCGCTCACCCCCGAGCGGCTCGACCACGTCCTGCCCGCCAAGGTCGACGCGGCCGTCCACCTGCACGAACTGACCCGCGACTCCGACCTCGCCGCGTTCGTCCTGTTCTCCGCAGCGGCCGGCACCCTCGGCGCCGCCGGACAGGCCAACTACGCCGCCGCCAACACCTTCCTCGACGCGCTCGCCCACCGTCGCCGCGCCGAAGGCCTGCCCGCCACCGCGCTCGCCTGGGGCCTGTGGGCCGAACGCAGCGGCATGACCGGCGGCCTCGCCGACACCGACCTGGAACGGATCTCCCGCGCCGGCGTCGCCGCGCTGTCCTCCGCCGAGGGCCTCGCCCTCATGGACACCGCGCGCGCCACCGGCGACGCCACCGCCGTCCCGATGCACCTCGACCTGGCCGCCCTGCGCCAGGCCGACGCGAGCATGGTCCCGCCGCTGCTGCGCGGCCTCGTCCGGCCCGCCGCGCGCCGGGCCGCCGCCGCCCAGGGCGCCGCGCCCGCCGACGGCCTCACTGAGCGGCTGCTGCCGCTGACCGCCGCCGAACGCGACCGGCTGCTGCTGGCCACCGTCCGCGTCCAGGTCGCCGCCGTCCTCGGCTTCCCCGGCCCCGATGCCGTCGACCCCGGCCGCGCCTTCAAGGAACTCGGCTTCGACTCGCTCACCGCCGTCGAACTGCGCAACCGCCTCGGCTCGGCCACCGGCGTCCGGCTGCCCGCCACCCTCGTCTTCGACTACCCGACCCCGAACGCGCTCGCCGCGTTCCTGCGCACCGAACTTCTCGGCGACCAGGCCGCCCAGGTCCCGGCCGCCACCACCGCCACCCGGGCCGTCGCCGACGAACCCATCGCCATCGTCGCCATGAGCTGCCGCTACCCCGGCGGCGTCAGCACCCCCGAGGAGCTGTGGCAGCTCGTCGCCGGCTCCGCCGACGCGATCTCCCCGTTCCCCACCGACCGCGGCTGGAACCTCGACGCGCTCTACGACTCCGACCCCGGCCGGGCCGGCACCTCGTACACCCGCGAGGGCGGCTTCCTGCACGACGCCGCCGACTTCGACCCGGACGTCTTCGGCATCAACCCGCGCGAGGCCCTCGCCATGGACCCGCACCAGCGGCTCCTGCTGGAGACCTCCTGGGAGGCCTTCGAACGCGCCGGCATCGACCCCGCCTCCGTCCGCGGAAGCCGCACCGGCGTCTTCGCCGGTGTCATGTATCACGACTACCTGACCCGGCTGCCCGCCGTTCCCGAGGGCCTGGAGGGCTACCTCGGCACCGGCACCGCCGGCAGCGTCGCCTCCGGCCGCATCTCCTACACCTTCGGCCTTGAGGGCCCGGCCGTCACCATCGACACGGCCTGCTCCTCCTCCCTTGTCGCGCTGCACCTGGCCGCGCAGGCCCTGCGCAGCGGCGAGTGCGACATGGCGCTCGCCGGCGGCGTCACCGTCATGTCCACCCCGGACACCTTCATCGACTTCAGCCGCCAGCGCGGCCTGTCCACCGACGGCCGCTGCAAGTCCTTCTCGGCCGCCGCCGACGGCACCGGCTGGGCCGAGGGCGCCGGCATGATCCTCGTCGAGCGGCTCTCCGACGCCCGCCGCAACGGCCACCCGGTCCTCGCCGTCGTCCGCGGCACCGCCGTCAACCAGGACGGTGCCTCCAACGGCCTCACCGCCCCCAACGGCCCCTCCCAGCAGCGCGTCATCCGCGAGGCCCTCGCCCACGCCGGACTGACCGCCGCCGACGTCGACGCCGTCGAGGCGCACGGCACCGGCACCACCCTCGGCGACCCCATCGAAGCGCAGGCCCTGCTCGCCACCTACGGCCAGGACCGCCCCGAGGACCGGCCGCTGCGCCTGGGCTCCATCAAATCCAACATCGGCCACACCCAGGCCGCCGCGGGCGCCGCGGGCATCATCAAGATGGTGCAGGCCATGCGCCACGGCGTCCTGCCCGCCTCGCTGCACATCGGCGAGCCGTCCCCGCACATCGACTGGAGCGCCGGCGCCGTCGAACTCCTGACGGAAGCCGCCGCGTGGCCCGAGACGACGGGCCGCCCCCGCCGCGCGGGCATCTCCTCCTTCGGCGTCAGCGGCACCAACGCCCACGTCATCATCGAACAGCCGCCCGTCGAGCCGGACACGGACCGCGACGGCGACCGCGACGGCGACCCGGCCGGCGCGACCACCGGGTCCGCCGCCCCGCTGCCGCACCTCCTCTCCGGCCGGACCCCCGCCGCCCTGCGCGCCCAGGCCGCCCGGCTCGCCGACCACCTCGCGCTGCACCCCGAAGCGGACCCGGCCGACGTGGCGTTCTCCCTCGCCACCACCCGTACCGCCCTGGACCGCAGAGCCGCCGTCGTCGCCGACGACCGCGACGGGCTCCTCGCCGGACTCGGCGCCCTCGCCGAGGGCCGCGACAACGCCCGGCTCGTGCGGCACGACGCTGCCGACGGCCGCCTCGCCGTCCTCTTCACCGGCCAGGGCAGCCAGCGCCCCGGCATGGGCCGCGAACTGTATGCAGCCCACCCCGCCTTCGCCGCCGCCCTCGACGAGGTGTGCGCCGCTCTGGACCCGCACCTCGAACAGCCCCTCAAGGACGTCCTGTTCGCCGAGGAGGACGACCTCCTGAACCGGACCGGCCACACCCAGCCCGCACTGTTCGCGCTGGAGACCGCGCTCTACCGCCTCGTCGCCTCCTGGGGCGTCCACCCCGACTTCGTCGCCGGCCACTCCGTCGGCGAGATCACCGCCGCGCACGTCGCGGGCGTCCTCTCGCTGCCCGACGCGGCCGCCCTCGTCGCCGCCCGCGGCCGCCTCATGGAAGCCCTGCCCCAAGGCGGCGCGATGATCGCGCTGACCGCCACTGAGGACGAGGTCCGGCCGCTGCTCGCCGGCCACGAGGACCGCATCGGCATCGCCGCCGTCAACTCCGCCTCCGCCGTCGTCATCTCCGGCGACGAGAACCTCGCGCGGGAGATCGCCGCCGAGTTCGAGCGGCGCGGCCGCCGGACCAAGCGGCTCACCGTCAGCCACGCCTTCCACTCCCCGCTGATGGACGGCATGCTCGACGCCTTCCGCGACGTCGCCGCCTCCCTCACCTACCACGCGCCCGTCATCCCCGTCGTCACCCACCTCACCGGAGCCGTGGCGGGCGACGAACTGCGCACCCCCGAGCACTGGGTCTCCCACGTTCGCGAGGCCGTCCGCTTCCTCGACGGCATCCGCACCCTGGACGCCGAGCACGTCACCACGTACCTCGAACTCGGCCCGCAGGGCGTGCTGTCCGGCCTCGGCCGCGACTGCCTCACCGACACCGACGGCACCACCGACGCCGTGTTCGTCCCGGCCCTGCGCCGCGACCGCGGCGAGGCCGAGGCGCTGGCCGCCGCGATCGCCGCCCTCCACACCCGCGCCGTCCCCCTCGACTGGCCGGCGTACTTCGCCGCGAGCGGCGCCCGCCGCACCGCCCTGCCCACGTACGCCTTCCAGCGCCGCCGGTTCTGGCTCGAAGCCCCCGCCGGATTCATCGGGGACGTCGAGTCGGCCGGTCTGGGCGCCGCCCACCACCCGCTGCTCGGCGCCGCCGTCCCGCTCGCCGACGGCGAGGGCTTCCTGTTCACCGGCCGCCTCTCCCTCGACACCCACCCCTGGCTCGCCGACCACGCCGTCATGGGCACGGTCCTTCTCCCCGGCACCGCCTTCGTCGAACTCGCCGTCCGCGCCGGCGACCAGGCCGGCTGCGACGTCCTTGAGGAACTCACCCTCGAAGCCCCGCTGGTCCTCGCCCCGCACGCCGCGGTACGCCTCCAGATCGTGGTCAGCGCCCCCGACCAGGACGGCCGGCGGACCCTCGACCTGTACTCCGGCGACCCCGACGCCGCCGACGACGAGCCCTGGACCCGGCACGCCGCCGGCGTCCTCGCCACCGGCGCGCCGCGCCCCGCCTTCGACCTCACCGCCTGGCCCCCGCCCGGCGCCGAGGCCGTCACCGTCGACGGCCTGTACGAGCACCTCGGCCAGGGCGGCTTCGCCTACGGCCCCGTCTTCCAGGGCCTGCGCGCCGCCTGGACCCTCGGCGACGACGTCTACGCCGAGGTGGCACTGCCCGACGACCGGCACGCCGAGGCCACCCGCTTCGGCCTGCACCCGGCGCTCCTCGACGCCGCCCTGCACGCCACGTTCGTCTCCTCCGACGGCGACCGGCAGGCCGGACTGCCGTTCTCCTGGCGCGGGGTGTCCCTGCACGCCGTCGGCGCGTCCGCGCTGCGCGTCCGCCTCACCGCGGACGGCGACGACACCCTCTCCCTCCAGCTGGCAGACGCGACCGGCGCGCCCGTCGCCACCGTCGACCACCTGATTGTCCGGCCCGTCTCCGCCGACCGGCTCGCCGGGGCCTCCCGCGCCGCGTACCACGAGTCGCTGTTCCGGATCGAATGGGCCACCGTCCCGCTGCCGTCCGGCACCGTCGGCGACCCTGCGGCCCCATGGGCCGTCATCGACTCGGGCACCGCCGTCGGCTCGGCCTCCGGCGCTGACTCCGCTGCCGGGTCCGGCACCGGCAGTGCCGCGCTGCCCGGCCCGGTCCACGCCGACCTCGTCGCCCTCGGCGCGGCCATCGACGCGGGCGCCCCCGCCCCCGCGTACGTTCTCGCCCCCTGCCCGTCCGTCCCGGCGCAGGCGCTCACCCCGGACGCCGTCCGCGCCGCCACGCACCGGGCCCTCGCCCTGGTCCAGGGCTGGCTCGGCGACGACCGATTCGCCGCCTCCCGCCTGGTGTTCGTCACCCGCGGCGCCGTCGCCACCCCGGGCGACTGGGACCTCGCCGCCCCGGTCCTCGCCCCCGTCTGGGGCCTGGTCCGCTCCGCGCAGTCGGAGAACCCGGACCGCTTCGTCCTGGCCGACCTCGACGACGCCACCCCCGCCGAGACCCTGGCCGCTGCCCTCGCCACCGGCGAACCGCAGCTCGCGGTCCGCCGCGGCACCGTCCACGCGCCGCGCCTGGCCCGCGTCCCCGCGACCACCTCGCTGATCCCGCCCGCCGACGGCACCGCCTGGCGCATGGACATCGAGGACAAGGGCACCCTCGACCACCTCACCCTGGTCCCCAGCCCCGAGTCCGAGGCACCCCTGGAGCCCGGCCAGGTCCGCGTCGCCGTACGTGCCGCCGGCCTCAACTTCCGCGACGTACTCAACGCCCTCGGCATGTACCCCGGCGACCCCGGACTGATGGGCAGCGAAGGCGCCGGCACCGTCGTCGAGACCGGCCCCGACGTCACCGACCTCGCCCCCGGCGACCGCGTCATGGGCATGCTGCCCGGCGCCTTCGGCCCGCTGGCCGTCGTCGATCGGCGCATGATCGCCCCGATGCCCGAGGGCTGGACCTTCGCCGAGGCCGCCGCCGTACCGATCGTCTTCATGACGGCGTACTACGCGCTGAGCGACCTCGGCGGCCTGCGCGAGGGCGAGACCCTCCTCGTCCACGCCGCCGCCGGCGGCGTCGGCATGGCCGCCGTCCAGCTGGCCCGCCACTGGGGCGCCGAGGTCTACGCCACCGCCAGCCCCGCCAAGTGGGACACCCTGCGCGGACTCGGCCTGACCGACGACCGGATCGCCTCCTCCCGCACCCTCGACTTCGAGGAGACCTTCCGCACCGCCACCTCCGGACGAGGCGTCGACGTCGTCCTCGACTCCCTCGCCCGCGAGTTCGTCGACGCCTCCCTGCGGCTCCTGCCGCGCGGCGGACGCTTCGTCGAGATGGGCAAGACCGACGTCCGCGACCCCCAGGACGTCGCCGCCGCCCACCCCGGCGTCAGCTACCAGGCGTTCGACCTCACCGAGGCCGGCCTCGACCGCATCCAGGAGATGCTCACCGAGCTCCTCACCCTCTTCCGGGCCGGCTCCCTGCGCCCCCTGCCCGTCTCCGCCTGGGACCTGCGCCAGGCCCCCGAGGCCTTCCGTTACCTCAGCCAGGCACGCCACGTCGGCAAGATCGTGCTCACCGTGCCCGCCGACTGGAACCCCGACGGCACCGTCCTCATCACCGGCGGCACCGGCACCCTCGGCGCACTCGTCGCCCGGCACGCCGTCACCGTCCGCGGCGCCCGCCGCCTCGTCCTGACCAGCCGCCGCGGCGAGGCCGCCGCCGGCGCCGCCGAACTCGCCGCCGAACTGCGCGCCCTCGGCGCCGACGTCACCGTCGCCGCCTGCGACGCCGCCGACCGCGAGGCCCTCGCCGCACTGCTGGCCTCCGTACCGGCCGCACACCCGCTGACCGCCGTCGTGCACACCGCCGGCGTCCTCGACGACGGCATCGCCGAGGCCCTCACCCCGGAGCGGATCGACCGCGTCCTGCGGCCCAAGGCGGACGCCGCCCTCCACCTGCACGAGCTGACCCGCCACCACGACCTGGCCGACTTCGTCCTCTTCTCCTCCGCCGCCGGCACCTTCGGCGGCGCCGGCCAGGCCAACTACGCCGCCGCGAACGTCTTCCTCGACGCCCTCGCCCGCCACCGCCAGGCCCACGGCCTGCCCGGCACCTCCCTCGGCTGGGGCCTGTGGGCCGAGGCCAGCGGCATGACCGGAGAGCTCGACACCGCCGACAAGGACCGCATGACGCGCTCCGGCGTCCTCGGCCTCTCCTCCGAAGAGGGCCTCGCCCTCC
This sequence comes from Streptomyces sp. NPDC097981, assembly GCF_040302565.1. Lineage (NCBI taxonomy): Bacteria > Bacillati > Actinomycetota > Actinomycetes > Kitasatosporales > Streptomycetaceae > Streptomyces > Streptomyces sp. NPDC097981. Next base: position 7,826 of record NZ_JBEORW010000076.1, on the reverse strand, counting down.
TCGACACCGCCCACCACACCGGCGACGCCCACCTCGTCCCCATGCAGCTCGACCTCGCGCCGCTGCGCCAGGCCGACGCGAGCATGGTGCCCGCGCTGTTGCGCGGCCTCGTCCGCGCCCCCGCCCGCCGGGCCGCCCGGGCCACCGCCGCCGGGACCGGAACCCCGCTGGTGGAGCAGCTCGTACGCCTTCCCGGGAACGAGCGCGACGCGCTCCTGCTCGACCTCGTGCGCGACCAGGTGGCCGCGGTCCTCGGCCACGCCACCCCCGACGCCGTCGAACCCGGCCGCGCCTTCAAGGACCTCGGCTTCGACTCGCTGACCGCCGTCGAGTTCCGCAACCGCCTCGGCGCCACCGCCGGGGTCCGGCTGCCCGCCACCCTCGTCTTCGACTACCCCACCCCCACGGTCCTCGCCGGCTACCTCAAGGAAGAACTCCTCGGGTCCGAGGCCGCCGCGGCCGCCCTCACGGTCCGGTCGGCCGCCGCGGAGGCCGACGACCCCATAGCCATCGTCGCCATGAGCTGCCGCTTCCCCGGCGGCGTCCGCAGCCCCGAGGACCTGTGGGAGCTGCTCGCCGAAGGCCGCGACGGCATCGCGCACCTCCCCGCGGACCGCGGCTGGGACACCGAGGCGCTCTACGACCCCGACCCGGACAACCCCGGCACCTCGTACGCCCGCGAAGGCGGCTTCTTCTACGACGCCCACCACTTCGACCCGGCGTTCTTCGGGATCAACCCGCGCGAGGCCCTCGCCATGGACCCGCAGCAGCGCCTGCTGCTGGAGACCTCCTGGGAGGCCTTCGAGCGCGCCGGGATCGACCCGACGGGCCTGCGCGGCGGACAGGTCGGCGTGTTCGTCGGCCAGATGCACAACGACTACGTGTCCCGCCTGAACACCGTCCCCGAGGGCGTCGAGGGCTACCTCGGCACCGGCGGCTCCAGCAGCATCGCCTCCGGCCGCGTCTCCTACACCTTCGGCTTCGAGGGCCCGGCCGTCACCGTCGACACCGCCTGCTCCTCCTCGCTGGTCGCCCTGCACCTCGCGGCGCAGGCCCTGCGGGCCGGCGAGTGCTCCCTCGCCCTCGCGGGCGGCGTCACCATCATCACCACGCCGGACGTCTTCACCGAGTTCAGCCGCCAGCGCGGCCTCGCCGCCGACGGCCGCTGCAAGCCGTTCGCGGCCGCCGCCGACGGCACAGCGTGGGGCGAGGGCGTCGGCATGCTGCTCGTCGAGCGGCTCTCCGACGCCCGCCGCAACGGCCACCAGGTCCTCGCGGTCGTCCGGGGCACCGCCGTCAACCAGGACGGTGCCTCGAACGGCCTGACCGCCCCGAACGGCCCGGCCCAGCAGCGCGTCATCCGCCAGGCCCTCGCCAACGCTGGCCTCGCCTCCGCCGACGTCGACGCCGTGGAGGCCCACGGCACCGGCACCCGGCTCGGCGACCCCATCGAGGCGCAGGCCCTGCTCGCCACCTACGGCCAGGACCGCCCCGAGGACCGGCCGCTGTGGCTGGGCTCCGTCAAGTCCAACTTCGGCCACACCCAGGCCGCGGCGGGCGTCGCCGGCATCATCAAGATGGTCCAGGCGATGCGCCACGGCGTGCTGCCCAAGACCCTGCACGTGGACGAGCCGTCCCCGCACGTGGACTGGTCGGCGGGCGCGGTCTCGCTGCTCACCGAGCAGCGGGCGTGGCCTGAGACCGGCCGCCCGCGCCGCGCCGGCGTCTCCTCCTTCGGCATGAGCGGTACCAACGCGCACGCCATCGTCGAACTCCCGGAGGCCCCCGCCACCGCGCCCACCCCGGTCGCTCCGGCGGCGCTCGCGTGGCACCTGAGCGCCCGTACCCCCGAAGCCCTGCGGGCCCAGGGCGAGAGGCTGCTGTCCCACCTGGAGGCACACCCGCAGACGCCGCCAGCCGACATCGGCCACTCGCTGGCGACCGGCCGGGCCGTTTTCGACCACCGCGCGACCGTGGTCGCCGCCGACCTCGACGGCTTCCGCACCGGCCTGGCCGCCCTCGCCGAGGGCCGCTCGGCGGCGGGCCTGGTCCAGGGCACGCCGTCAGCCGGGAAGCTCGCGTTCCTGTTCACGGGGCAGGGCAGTCAGCGGCTCAGGATGGGGCAGGCGCTGTACGAGGCCTATCCGGTGTTCGCGGCCGCGCTGGACGCGGTGTGCGAGCGGATGGAACTGCCGCTGAAGGAGGTCCTGTTCGGGGATGATGCCGCTGTCCTGGACCGGACGGAGTTCACGCAGCCGGCGCTGTTCGCGGTCGAGGTGGCGCTGTTCCGCCTCGTCGAGTCGTGGGGTGTGAAGCCGGACTTCCTGTCCGGTCACTCCATCGGCGAGATCGCCGCCGCGCACGTGGCGGGCGTCCTCTCGCTGGCGGACGCGTGCACGCTGGTGGCGGCCCGCGGCCGACTGATGCAGGCGCTGCCTGCGGGCGGGGTCATGGTCGCGGTGGAGGCCTCGGAGGACGAGGTCCTGCAGCTGCTGACCGACCGCGTCAGCATCGCGGCGGTCAACGGCCCGCGCTCGGTCGTCATCGCCGGTGACGAGGACGCGGCGACCGCCGTCGCGGAGTCGTTCGCCGACCGGAAGACCAAGCGCCTCACCGTCAGCCACGCGTTCCACTCGCCGCACATGGACGGCATGCTCGACGCCTTCCGCCAGGTGGTGGAGGGGCTGTCGTTCGGCGCCCCGCGCATCCCGGTCGTCTCCAACCTGACCGGCGCCCTCGTCACCGACGAGATGGCCTCCCCCGACTTCTGGGTCCGCCACGTCCGCGACGCCGTTCGCTTCCTCGACGGCATCCGCGCCCTGGAAGCCGCCGGAGTCACGACCTACGTCGAACTCGGCCCCGACGGCGTCCTCTCCGCGATGGCACAGGCCTGCCTGACCGACGACACCGGCTCCACGGCCTTCGCCCCCGCACTGCGAGCGGGACGCTCCGAGCCCGAGACCCTGCTCTCGGCGCTCTCCACCGCGTACGTGCGCGGCACCGCCGTCGACTGGCCCGCGTTCTACGCCCCGCTCGGGGGCCGGTGCGTCGACCTGCCGACGTACGCCTTCCAGCGCAGCGTCTACTGGCTCGACGCCGGCCGCGCGGACGGCGACGTCGCGGCGGCCGGAATCGGCACCGCCGACCATCCGCTGCTCGGCGCAGAGGTTCAACTGCCCGACTCCGACGGTCACCTCTTCACCGGTCGGCTGTCGCTGACCACCCACCCCTGGCTCGGCGACCACCGGGTCATGGGCTCCTCCCTCCTGCCCGGCACGGCCTTCGTCGAGCTCGCGCTCCGGGCCGGCGAGCAGGTCGGATGCGACCTGGTCGACGAACTCACCCTGGAAGCACCCCTCGTGCTGCCCGAGAACGGCGGCGTGCAGCTGCGGCTCTCCGTCGGAGCGGCCGACCCGTCGGGCCGGCGCCGCAGCCTCACCCTCCACTCCCGTCACGAGGGCGTCGACCCGGACGCGCCGTGGACGCGGCACGCCGTCGGTGTGCTCGCGACCGGAGCCGACCCGGCCCCGCAAGGCCTCACCGAGTGGCCGCCGCCCGGGGCGGCAGCCGTCCCCGTCGAGGGCCTGTACGAGGGCCTCGCGGACTCCGGATTCGGGTACGGGCCGGTGTTCCAGGGCCTGCGGGCCGCCTGGCGCCAGGACGACGCCCACTACGTCGAGGTCGCGCTCCCCGAGGGGGCCGAGGACGACGCCGCACGGTTCGGTCTGCACCCCGCTCTCCTCGACGCGTCCCTGCACGCGCTCGGACTGCGCACCGCGGACGCGGCCGGCACCGAGGGACGGCTCCCGTTCTCCTGGTCCGGCGTCTCCCTGCACGCGGTCGGCGCCCGCGCACTCCGGGTGCGCCTGGTCACGGCACGCAACGGCGAGGTGTCCCTCACGATTGCCGACGCCACCGGGGCGCCGGTCGCCTCGGTCGCCGGCCTGGCGCTGCGGTCCGTCAGCCGGGACCAGCTCGACACCGCTCCGGACCTGACGCGTGACGCCCTGTTCCGCGTGGAGTGGGCGGAGGCGGCCGGGGGCGGATCCTTCGACGACTGGCTGATGCTGGGCGAGGGGGAGGGGACTCCGGCGGCGCTGGTGGTGCCGTGCATGGAGTCGACCGCCGGCGATGTGGCCGCCGCGGTGCATGCGGTGACGGCCCGGGTGCTGGCGCTGGTGAAGGACTGGCTGGCCGACGAGCGGTCGGCTGATGCGCGTCTGGTGTTCCTGACGCGGGGTGCGGTGGAGGCCGTACCGGGCGAGGGTGTGTCGGATCTGGTGCACGCGCCGCTGTGGGGTCTGGTGCGTTCTGCGCAGTCGGAGAACCCGGGCCGGTTCGTCCTGGTTGACGTCGACGCCGAGAGCGATCTGGCGGACGGACTGTCGGCCGCGCTGGCCTTGGGTGAGTCCGAGGTCGCGGTGCGGGGTGGTTCGGTGCTGGTGCCGAGGCTGGCTCGTGCGGCGGTCGCCGCTGATGCGGGTGTCGAGTGGGATGCCGATGGCACGGTGTTGGTGACGGGTGCGAGTGGTTCGCTGGGCGGGCTGTTCGCGCGTCACCTGGTCATCGAGCACGGAGTACGGCGTCTGCTGCTGGTGAGCCGGCGTGGTGAGGCGGCCGAGGGTGCTGCGGAGCTGTCGGCTCAGCTCGCCGGTCTGGGTGCTGAGGTGTCGTGGGCGGCGTGTGATGTGGCCGATCGTGAGGCCCTGGCGGCCGTACTGGCCGGCATACCGGCTGAGTATCCGTTGGCGGCGGTCGTGCACACGGCTGGTGTCCTGGATGACGGTGTGGTCGGTTCGCTGACCGTCGAGCGTCTGTCGGCGGTGCTGCGTCCGAAGGTGGATGCGGCGTGGAACCTGCACGAACTCACCCAGGACCTGGACCTTTCCGCGTTCGTGCTGTTCTCGTCGGCCGCCGGTGTCTTCGGTGGCGCCGGGCAGGCCAACTACGCGGCCGGCAACGTGTTCCTGGACGCCCTGGCCGCCCACCGCCGGGCGCAGGGTCTGGCGGCTGCCTCCCTCGCCTGGGGTTTGTGGGCCGAGGCCGGTGGCATGGGTGGCGCCCTGGACGCCGAGGACGTCTCCCGTCTCGGCCGTGGCGGCGTCAACGCCCTCACCGCCGCCGAAGGCGTGGGGCTGTTCGACGCCGCTACCGCCGCCGAGCAGCCGCTGCTCGTACCGGTCAAGCTCGACCTCGCCGCCCTGCGCGCCCAGGCGGGCAGTGGCATGCTCCCACCGCTGCTCTCGGGCCTGGTCCGTACGCCCGCACGCCGCGCGGCCGGCACCACCGCCGCCGGTACGGAGGGTGGAGCCGAGCTGCGCGAGCGCCTCACCGGGCTCTCTCCGGCTGCGCGGGACGAGGCGCTGCTGGAGCTGGTCTGCACGTACGTCGCCGGGGTCCTCGGCTTCGCCGGACCCGAAGCGGTCGACCCGGCACGGTCGTTCAACGAGGTCGGGTTCGACTCGCTGACCGCCGTCGAACTCCGCAACCGCCTGGGCGCCGCGACCGGTGTCCGCCTGCCCGCCACCCTCGTCTTCGACTACCCGACGCCGACGGCGCTGGTGGAGTACTTGAGGGACGAACTCTGGCAGGACGGTGCGGCGGCCGTACCCCCGCTGCTCGCCGAACTGGAGCGGCTGGAGAAGACGCTCGTCACGTCGACGCCCGATGACGCCGGCCGCGACCGCATCACCGAGCGGCTGCAAGCGCTGCTGGCCGCCTGGAGCGAAGCCGGTGAACAGGCCGCGGTCGCCTCGGACTCCGACGGCGCCGACGTGGCCGAGGCGCTGGAGAGCGCGACCGACGATGACCTCTTCGACTTCATCGGCAAGGAGTTCGGCATCTCATGACGCGGCAGCTCCGCCCCGCCCCCTCCAACGACTCTGACTTTCTGGCTTCTGTACAAGGGATGCACGCATGAACGAGGAAAAGCTCCGGTATTTCCTGAAGCGGGTGACGGCCGACCTCCACGAGACGCGCCGTCGGCTCCAGGAGGTCGAGTCGGAGGAGCAGGAGCCGATCGCGATCATCGGGATGAGTTGCCGCTACCCGGGGGACGTCGAGTCCCCCGAGGACCTGTGGCGGCTCGTGTCCGAGGAAACCGACGCCGTCTCCCCGTTCCCGACCGACCGGGGCTGGGACACGGGGCGGCTGTTCGACGAGGACCCGGACGGCCGGGGCACGAGCTACGTGCAGGAAGGCGGCTTCCTGCACTCGGCCAACCGGTTCGAGCCGGAGTTCTTCGGGATCTCGCCGCGTGAGGCCGTGGCGATGGACCCGCAGCAGCGCCTGCTGCTGGAGACCTCCTGGGAGGCCTTCGAGCGGGCCGGCATCGACCCGACCTCCGTGCGCGGCAGCCGGACCGGCGTGTTCACGGGCGTCATGTACCACGACTACGCGTCGCGTCTGCGCGCCGTACCCCCGGAGGTCGAGGGCTACCTCGGCACCGGTGGCTCCAGCAGCATCGCCTCCGGCCGCGTCTCGTACACCTTCGGCCTCGAAGGCCCGGCGCTGACCGTCGACACGGCCTGCTCCTCCTCCCTCGTCACGCTGCACCTGGCCATGCAGGCCCTCCGCAAGGGCGAGTGCTCGCTCGCCCTCGCGGGTGGCGTCACCGTCATGCCGACCCCCGGCACCTTCACCGAGTTCAGCAAGCAGCGCGGCCTGTCCTTCGATGGCCGCTGCAAGTCCTTCGCGGACGCCGCCGACGGCACCGGGTGGGGCGAGGGCGCGGGCATGCTGCTCGTGGAACGGCTGTCCGACGCCCAGCGCAACGGCCACCGAGTGCTGGCCGTCGTCCGCGGCTCGGCCGTCAACCAGGACGGTGCCTCGAACGGTCTGACCGCCCCGAACGGCCCCTCGCAGCAGCGCGTCATCCGCCAGGCCCTGGCCGACGCACGGCTCACCGCCGCCGACATCGACGTCGTCGAGGCGCACGGCACCGGTACGACCCTGGGCGACCCGATCGAGGCGCAGGCGCTGCTGGCGACGTACGGCCGGGAACACACCGAGGAGCGGCCGCTGTGGCTGGGCTCGGTCAAGTCCAACATTGGGCACACGCAGGCGGCCGCGGGTGTCGCGGGCGTCATCAAGATGGTCATGGCCATCCAGAACGGCCGGATCCCGAAGACGCTGCACGTGGACGAGCCGTCGACCAAGGTCGACTGGTCCGCGGGCGCCGTATCGCTGCTGGACCGGACAGTGGAGTGGCCGGAGACCGGCCGCCCGCGCCGCGCCGCCGTGTCGTCGTTCGGCATCAGCGGCACCAACGCGCACACGATCATCGAGCAGGCCCCGGTCGCGGCCCTCGCCGAGCCCGCCGAGCCCGCCGGTTCCGCCGAGCCCTCCGATTCCGGCACCGGCATCGACACCGCCATCGAGGAGCCCGGCGGCCAGGAGGCGCGGCGGCGCACCGTCGTGCCTCCCGTACTGCCGTGGCTCGTCTCGGCCCGTACCGAAGAAGCCCTGCGGGCGCAGGCCGAGCGCCTGCTCACCCACCTGCGCGCCCACCCCGACCAGCGGTCGGAGGACGTCAGCCACACCCTGGCCACCGGCCGCGCCGCGCTGGAGCACCGCGCGGTCGTCGTGGCCGGCGACCGCGAGAAGGCCCTCGCCAACCTCGCAGCACTGGTGTCCGGCGACACCGCCACGGCACAGGTCGTACGGGGCGTGGCAGGCGCGCGGGGCAAGGTGGCGTTCCTCTTCACGGGGCAGGGGAGCCAGCGCCTCGGGATGGGCCGTGAGCTGTACGAGGCCTATCCGGTGTTCGCGGCCGCGCTGGACGCGGTGTGCGAGCGGCTGGAACTGCCGCTGAAGGACGTCCTGTT
>NZ_JBEORW010000075.1:0-21636 GCF_040302565.1 Streptomyces sp. NPDC097981 | reverse complement strand
GCGGCTTCTTCTTCCCCATGCTCTCCATGATGAACATCATCCTTCCAGGGCCGAAACCCCTGATCTCCGATGTCCGTCAAAGCGAAGCAAGCCCACAAGGAGCTTGAACGAGGCAACGGGACACCTGTAGATCAACATGGGCGAAGAAAGTCGATCAAGTGCAGGGGTCCCGTTTCAGGACTGGAACGATCACTCAATCGGGTTGTGGAGTAGGGGCGCTGAGTCCCGTTACGTTGCCGACCTGCTTGCGAACCACGTCAACGTCCGACAGCTTGGATATCGGAACCAAGACCTCCGGGTATCTGATCTGACCGTGGTCGAGAGGGCTCGTGACCGATACCGACACGTAGCCAACGGCTTTGTCGATTTTGTACATCAGGACAACGATGCCGGCCCCGCTCGTCATCAAGATGATCCAAGGCCACAGCTTCTTCACCCAGGCCGGGCGTTCCTTGACCGTCTTCGTTTCGTCGAGCGTCAACCAGCGTGACCCAACCAGCGGGAAGTGCTGGATGCCATCGTCGAGCAGGGCAACGGAAACCTGATAGTCGAGTCTGGTCTCGGCACCTTCACCGGCCCGGTGCTTCGTGACCACGATCGATGTCGGCCGCCCCTGCCGGTCTATCCCGAGGAAGCTCTCCACAGTGAGCAACTTGTTCTCCGCGCGCCTGCCGTAGATCCAGTGGCGTATGACATCGATGCCGATGCCCGCGCCATCCTTCCCGAATGCCTTGGCGAAGGACTCGGACAGGTCGTCGAAGGTCTTGTCGAACTTCTTTCCCACGTAGCCCATGACAGGCTTGAGTACTGAGTTGCGGAAGCGGGGCTCGGGCTCCTCGTCTCCCTGAGGTGCGGTCGCCATGTGTGGAGGATAGTCGGGCGGGTCCGGCTCGTACATGGGTGCGCGCAGTCGAGGCTCTGCCGAGGGCCATCGACAACGGGATGGTGACGGTGCATCATGCTGGTGTGCTTGAGGCGGAGAAGTGGTGGCGACTTTCCCCATACACGGGCAGGCATGCACCAGCAACCTGACCGGTCCGAATTCGACCGACGATTTCGGCTGGTTCAACTCTTCCTGCTCTCGGGGGCCCGTGAATCTCTGTGGCTCCTACCGTGCGTCCGGCGGACTGTCGATACCCCAGTTGTCCCACTTTAGGTGACCGCGCGGACCGATGGAGGCTTGGGGCCCTGGGCGGGTGCGTGTCCGCGCCCGGTCCGGTGGCGCCGCAGGTGACGCTGGACGGCCAACTCGCCTCCGGGTAGCCGAGTTCCTGGATCTCCCGGTCGAGCTGTGCAGCGTTTCTGACGCCTTCGTTCCAGCGTCGGTGCAGGTAGCCGATGTACGGATCGACGGCGTGCGCCCGCTGGAGGTTCTTGGCGACGACATCGTCGGCGGAGCGGGCGTTGACCAGTTTGTGGACGGTGCCCTGGTACAGCCCGAGTTTCCGGCCGATCGCCGCCTTCGACATCCCCTGTAGCTCGTGGGCGGCGGCGTGCTGTTCACGCAGTCGAGTCACGATCTTCAGCTCTTTCGATGGCTGGACCACCTCGGGCTCCGCCTCCGGTCCGTCGGGCGTGCTGGCAGGTCCGGAAGACGGTCGGCCAGGCGGGAACGATGAGTCTCGACGGCCTGGCCGAGGCGTGCCGGACCAACGTCGGACGGCACCCCAGGGAATCGCTGGGAAGTGGTGAACAGCGGTAGGGGTGACGGGCCGGGACCGAGGCCGAGCAATCGGCCGACGCCGAAGGATCGACTCCGAGCGCGGTCGGCCACTCATGGGCCAGTTGGTGCCGACGGGGGCGTCGGAGCCGCAGGCCACCGGCCGTCGAGCGTGACCGGCAGTGGCCTCTCCCACCCGCGGAATTGCGAGTGGGAGAGGAGGGGGCAGCCTGTGTGGGCCCAGACAGCTCCGTTGCCTGTCAGTGCAGTCCGCTGTAGGCGGCCATGATGATCTCCATGCCGCGGTTGTCCTCCTGCCGGTCCCGGTCGATCATCTGGTTCATGACGTAGGCCACCGTCATGCGTGAGCCGGGGTCGCTCGCGACCAGCGAACCGCCCCAGCCGCCCCAGCCGAAGGTGTTGCCGAACTTGCCGAAGCCCACCGTCCAGCACATCGACGTCCCCAGGATGCGGTCCTCACCGCGGAACACCTCCTGCCACGCGGGCTCGCAACCCTGGGGGGACAGCAGTCGCACGCCGCCGGCCGTTCCCTGGTTTGCCAGTGCCGACTGAACCAGGGCGACAGAGCGAGCGTTGCCGAAGCCGTTTACCGCAGGTATCTGCGCACGGCGCCAGGCCACTGAGTTGGCGTCCTTGACCCGGATGGCGGCACCGGTGTTTTTCCGCGGCACGCCGTCCGGTCCGGGCGGTGCGCTGGCGGTGTACTCGTCGGTCAGTGAACGTGGCGGGATGAGCGGCGCGACGCGGTGGTCATGCTCTGCAGAGAGTCCGATGTGGAAGTCCGCGTCCAGCGGCTCGGCCACTTCCTCGGCGAAGAACTCGCCGAGGCTGCGGCCGGTGATGCGGCGGACGATCTCACCCACAAGGAAACCGAAGGTGAGCGCGTGATAGCCGGCTGCTATTCCCGGTTCCCATTCGGGCGCCTGCGCGGCCAGCCCTGCCGTCACGCTCTCCCAGTCGTAAAGCTCCTCGACCACCCTCGGCCCGGACAGGTCCGGCAGCCCCGCGGTGTGCGACAGCACGTGCCGTACCAGCACGCTCTCCTTCCCGGCCGCGGCGAACTCGGGCCAATAGGCGGCGACCGGCGCGGACAGATCGAGCTGGCCTCGGTCGGCCAGGATCAGCGCACACAGCGCCGTCATGTTCTTGCTCGTCGAGTTCACGCCGACGATGGTGTCGCGCTCCCAGCTGACGGAACGGTCCGCATCGGCGTACCCGCCCCAGATGTCGACCACCGGCTCGCCATCGATGTAGACGGCCGCCGAGGCACCCACGTCGTCCTTGCTGAGCAAAGCTGCCAGTGCCTCATGGACTGCGGCAAACCGCGGCTCGCAAAATCCTTCAACATCAGTCATGGGCGTAATCCTCAGGTAACGCCAGGGCTCCGGCCCCGATAGTTCCCGCACTGGTTTTGTCGGGCGGGGTGCGATCGAATTCTCTGTACTCCATCAAGGCGGCCTGACTGCCGCGCGGTCGACGGCTCGACCGCGGCTCCTACGGCTGCGACTGGTTGGCAGGTGGGCGTTCCTACAGTGGAGACACGAGAACGAAGGACGGACACACATGCTGGAGCGGCTGAATCAGGCGCTGGACCACCTGGAGGCTTGCCTCGACCGGGAGATCGACATAGCCGCGGTGGCCCGGATCGCCGCGGTGTCGGAGTACCACTTCCGGCGGTTGTTCTCCGCGCTCGCCGGCATGCCGCTCCCGGTTTACGTGCGGCGCCGGAGGATGACGCTCGCCGGTGCCGATGTGCTGGCCAGGGAGCGGACACTGCTCGATGTCGCGGTGCGGTACGGGTACGGCTCGGGCGAGGCGTTCGCCCGGGCCTTCCGGTCGGTGCACGGCATCGGGCCGGGCGAGGCCCGGCTCACGGGTGCCGTGCTGACGTCCCAGCCGCGGATGTCCTTCCGTGTCGTCGTCGAGGGGAGTACGACCATGCGGTACCGGATCGTGGAGAAGGAGTCGTTTCGGGTCGTCGGCAGGAAGGCCCGGCTCCCACTCGTGCGCGAGGGGGTCAACGCGGCCGCCGCGGCACACCTGGAAAGCCTGGACGAGCAGGCGATCGTCCGGATGAAGGAGCTGGCCGGCCAGGAGCCGGAGGGGATCCTGTCGGCGGCGGTGTACCTGACCGACAGCCGGGAGGAGGGTGCCGAGGCGGACTACTGGATCGGCGTGGTGACCGGCCCCGAGGCGGCCGCCGAGGAACTCGACGCCCTCGACGTGCCGGCCGGGACCTGGGCGGTCTTCGACAACCACGGGCTCTATCCGAGCGCCCTCCAGGAGCTGTGGCGGGACGTGTTCACGCAATGGTTCCCCTCGAACCCGTACACGAGCCGGCCGGGTCCTGAGCTCCTGCGGACGCAGCCGGTGGAGATCGGCGCGTCGACCGACTCCCAGCTGTGGATCCCGGTCGAGCGGGGCAGCGGGAGCGCCGGGGCGTGAACACCGGTACCTGGACGTTACCCTCCGCGCAGAAGCCTCCCCGGCTCATCGGTTGTGCGGCGATGCGGGAGCCGATGAGTCCGGCGCCGCCGGTCACCGGGACAGTGGCGCCGGCCAGGACGCCGAGGTCTGAGCGGTGGTTCACGAAGTCCTCCGGAAGCTGGTTCGGGTGGAACGTGGCAGGGGCCCGGCCCGTCATCGGCCCGCCGGGGCAGTTCTGCGGCCGGGGGTTAGGCCGGCACCGGGTCGGTGTCTGGGGGGCGAGACGGGTCAGCGGACTGCCGCTCGGGTCCTGTAGGCGGGCCGGTGCGAAGGGCCCCGTCGGCTTGCAATCAGTGAAGCGGTGATCACCGTGCGCAGGTACCGTGGGTGGTGCAGGAGCCTGTTCAATCTGTTCAAGATCGCTTCTGGGAGTGCGAGTTGACGGAGAGCCGGAGTCCGAGCACCGCGCTGGCACACGTGATCGCGGAAGCCGGGTGCACGTACGAAGCTCTGGCCAGGGAGATCCGTACCTTCGCCGCCGAGGCCCGCGAGGAGCTGCACACCTCCCGCTCGGCCGTTCACTCCTGGGTCGCCAGCGGCACGCCGCCCTGGCCGGATCCGCTCGTACATCGCCGAGGCTCTCACCAGAAGGATGAAGCGGAAGGTCACGCTTGCCGAGATCGGTCTAGGCTGCGCAGGCATCGGGGAAGCCCTGGGGGCAGACCCGTTAGCCAGCGCCACCGACCTCGGGAGATTCGTGATGCTCCGTCGCAGGGATTTCCTCAACGCTGCCTTTGCGACGGCCGCCGTCGGTCTGCCGCTCGCCCACGACCACGAAGCAGTCGCCGCCAGGCTCAGGGCGGCCGAGCTGCGGCCACCCTGGCGTGCCTGGGTAGACCAGCAGACCGAAGCCCTCCTGCTGGTCACGTGCGCCAGGGCGTACGGGGCGGGTGGGGAGTCCAGGAAGGCGGCGGCCACCCTGCTGTCGGCCGAGGACGCGATGCCGACCGGGGACGATCTGGTGCCCTCGTACGCCGCCGCCTCGGGACCTGTCGCGGCCACCGTCGCCTCGCACACCGGCCAGACCCTGACTGAGATGAAGGACCACCGGGCAGCCGAGAAGCATTACCGCACGGCACTGAAGGGCCGGGTGCCGGGCACCTACCAGCGCGTGCACGGCCTCACCATGGTCAACCTCGGCAAGTCGGTTGCCGCACAGCACCGCCACGAGGAGGCCGTGGCCCTGTGGAGCCGCTCCCTGGACTTCATGGACGGGGTGACCTCCGACCGGAACCGGAAGGAAATCAGGTCCATCCAGTCAGCAGCGGCCGACTACCGAAGGCGCGGGGTTCCCGGAGCGGAACCCCTGAACCGGCGCGCCGCCGAGCTGCCGCGAGCCCAGGCATGAACGACCCCCGTACGCACATGCCCAAGGTCGGCGTCGTGATCCTCACCATGGGAGACCGGGAGAAGGAACTCCGGGCCCTCCTTGAATCCGTGGCGACCCAGGAGGGGGAACCCGCCACGGTCGTAGTACTCGCGCAGGGGGTCGAGCTACCGGGTCTCCCCGGACAAGTCGCGGCCGTCGAGCTGCCGGAGAACCTGGGCATTCCGGGGGGCCGGAACGCCGGGGTGCAGTGGCTGCGCGAACACGGGGGTGCCGACGTCGTCCTGGTTCTCGACGACGACGGCCTGCTGTCCCGGACCGACACGCTGCGACTCGTCCGGGAGGCATTCACCGCGAACCCCCGCCTCGGGATCGTGGGCTTCCGCATCGCGGACGAGGAAGGCCTCTCCCAGCGCAGGCACGTACCCCGCCTCGGCGGCGCCGATCCACTGCTCTCCGGACCGGTCACCACCTTCCTCGGCGGCGCTCACGCCATCCGGATGCGTGTGATCGACCAGATCGGCGAGTTCCCCGCGCAGTTCTTCTACGCCCATGAGGAAACCGACTTCGCCTGGCGAGCACTCGACGCCGACTGGGAGATCGACTACCGGGCAGACCTGGTACTGACCCATCCCCGAACCGCTGCGACCCGCCACACGGTCTACTACCGGAACACGGGACGCAACCGCGTCTGGCTGGCCAAGCGGCACCTGCCAGCCATCCTGGTCCCGGTCTACCTCGCCTCGTGGGCGGCGTACACCCTGGTTCAGCGCCCTCCATGGGCGGGGCTGAGGGCGTGGTGGGCCGGGTTCTTCGAGGGCGTGCGGGTGGCGTGTCCGCCGCGGCGTCCCATGCGGTGGCGGACCGTGTGGCGCATGACCCGACTAGGCCGGCCGCCGGTGATCTGACCGGCCCGCGTCACGACGACGGACGGCGAGCTGAAGGCGGGCACCACCCGCGTCGTCATCGCCCCTTCGAGCGTAGGCGACTGCGGAGGCCAGCGCGGCCACCGCGCCGAGCCGCACCCACCGGTCGGGTACGAAGAGCGCTGCGGCGACGGCGTACGGTGCTCCGGTCAGCGCGATCCGGGCGCCGGCGCTCCCCAGGTCGACGCCCGCGGTGTAGGCGCCCAGGCCTGCCAGGGTGCCGAGGGTGCCGAGGGCGAAGACGAGGACCGCCCAGCCGAGCCGCCGTGCCGCGGTGGTGCACAGGGGCACCACGGTCCGTGCCGGTGTACCCGTGATGGCGAGCAGACCCACGGTCAGCGGCACACCGATCACGAAGACCGGCACGATGCCCGCGGTCCCACCGGCCCAGGCCGACACGAACAGGCCGGCGCCGAGTGCCGGCACCGCGGCCGTCATGGCCGCCCAGACCAGCAGGAGGTGCAGGGCCGTCAAAGCCCTTGTGTCACGCGTCATGGAGCGGATCGTGGCAGTCGGCGCAGTGGCGCACATGAGTACGCGTACTCAGCATCGTCACGCCGGCATCCAAGCAGCCGGGCGTCTCCGCGGCCGGAGCGAAATGAAGTGGCGTCGGCGATTCCCGGTTGCTTGGATGCACCGCGTGACTTCTGCCGATTTCGACGACCATCCCGAGCGGGCACTGCTGGACCGGATCGAGGAGTACTACGACGCGGTCCCGCGCCACGGCGCCCGCGCCGAAGACCACGGGCCGCTCACCCTGTTCGTACAGGAAGGCCGAGGCTGGCCGTTCTACGCACGTCCCGCACGAGGACGGCCCGGATCACCGACCGCCACCGACGTGCGGAAGGTCCGCGCCCGCCAGCGGGAGCTGGGGATCCCGGAGAGCTTCGAGTGGGTCGCCGAGACCACGCCCGCGCTGCGGGCAGCGGCAGAGGAATCGGGGCTCGTGGTCCACGAACACCCGCTGATGGTGCTCGATCCGCGCACTCCGGCAGAGCCTGCGGAGAGCGCGTCCGGCAGCACAACGGTCCGGATCGTAGGCGTGGACGATCCGATGCTGCCCGGCGCCCTTGCCGTTCCCCACCTCGCCTTCGCCGAGCCTGGAACCCACGTCGGTCTCGCGGGAACACCGCAATTGGCGGAAGCGGTCGCCGCCCGCATCGCCGACGGATCGGTTGAACGCGCGATCGTACGTATCCGGGCAGGCCTGACGGTGGTCGCCGCAGCCGTCGAGCACGGATCGGCACTGTCCGCGGGCCAGCACCAACCGCTTGCGGACGTCAGCGAGATCGTCGGCGTCGGAACGCTCCCCGCAGAGCGCCGTCGCGGTCTCGCACTCGCGGTCACCGCAGCACTGGTGGCCGACGCCCGGTCGCAGGGAGCCGAAACCGTCTTCCTGTCGGCGGGTGACGATGCTGTCGCACAGATCTACGCGCGCCTCGGCTTCCGCAGGATCGGTACGGCGCTGATCGCCGAACCCGCCGCATAGGTCCGGGGCTGCTTGGACAAGCCGGGTGGTTCATTGGGGGGAATGTTCACGAACCGGCGGATGGACCGGTTCGCCAAGCTGGTGAAAGTGGTCCGTGCACGGGGTGGGCGCGAACGGCCCGGGCGATGGCCGGCCGGGCTGACGAACTGACGAGCACGGCCGGAGCCGGGTACCGGGGCGAATGCCGGGGGAGACACGCCAGGCTAAGGGCCGGACGGGGCATGGCATTGCAGCGGCTGGGCTGACTTCGGACTGATGAACACCGCGAGGCAGCGGAACTCACCTCCTGGGCCCTCCAGCTGTGTGTACGAGCGCCAGACGAGCGTGTAGGCGCCGCGCAGCACCCGCGTGTTGTCCGGGAAGGAGCCGCCGGCCCACAGCAAGGTGCCGGCCAGCTCACGGCCGTCGTGGATGCGGAATTCCTCGTCCCTGGTGGGCGTCCTGCGTTGCCTGGGGCGCCACAAGGACGACTCGTTCGTGATGATCAGGGCCAATCCGTTCTGATCCTCACGGTCGCAGAAGCGTTCCAGCCGTCCCACATCCCGCAGGAAGTCCCTGCGCGCGACGTCCGGCGCGTTGTGCCCGCGCAGGGCGTACTCCTCGAGAGGCGTTCCTGCTGTGCCTGACCACTGCCGGGTCACGTACTTGAACTCGACGGCCGTACGGCCCGTCGGCCCCAGGCACAGCAGGTCCAGGTACTCCGACGCGTCGTTCCCGCGGACCGGGACCTCCAGGCGGCATCTGACGTCCTGTGCGACCTCCTCCACCGCAAGGGCAAAGCTGTGCTGGAGGTCGGCCTCGGAGTGGAACACCGGCCGCCGAGCGCACAGGCACGCCAGGACTTCGTCCAGCGCAGCGCAACCTGCGATCTTTTCAAGGGCGGCGGCTGGGGGCGTGAGCATCGGTGCGGGCATGGCGCCATTGAAGCGGGTGCAGTCTGATTACGTCAGCTGATTGCCCATCACAGTCGACCGTCGCTCGGCCGGCATCTGCGTGAGCATGCTGAAGAGTCATGGCCTCTGGACACGCCCAACATCGGCCGGGTGCCGGCGGCCGCCCATCGGCGGCTGCCTGCCGGGGTACGGGCCCTCGTGCCGCCGCGCGCAGGCGCTTCACAGGGCCGGGTCCGCCGGCGTCCCGGCCGTGGCGCGCAGCAGGCGGCGCCAGCGGGAGCGTTCCGTCCACAGGCAGGCGGTGGCCAGCACGGTCACCGCCACCGCCGCCCACACCGGCCAGGCGGCCCAGGACGCGGCGACGGCGGCGATCAGCTGGAGCAGGACGAGGCCCACGGTGACCGCTCCCGGAACGGGGACGACCACCTGGTTCTTGTCCCCGGGAGTCGCGAACACGGTCGGCAGGCCGATCAGCAGCACCACGGCGGCAACCGCCGCCACGACCGACCAGGACGCCAGCGCCCACGGTGTGGCCACCCACGCGCACAGTTCGCTCGCGAACCGCAGCCCCGACGCCACGTCGGCGCTCCCCGCACCCCGGCCCCCGACCTTCGTCCCCGCCTCGTACGTCATGTCGGACATCCCCTCCGGTCGTGCACCACGCCGCGCCGCGCCCGCACACTGTACGGGGCCACCCGGCGACGCAGCCGTGGCGGCGCCGCCGGGACCGGCGTTCCCGCGTCGGCGCCGGCCGGCGGGAGCCCCTCGGCTCGCGGATCGTCCTGTTGTCCTGAGACCGGTTCGGTCCGTGGACGAGGGGAGTGGTGCGAGGACTTTCAGATGTCCAGGGGGCCACGCGTCCAGGCGTCCAGGCGCCCAGCGCCGGTCCGGAAACCGGGCCGTTCTCGCTGGGCGGGTGGACAGGTGGGCGGGTGGGCCGTCAGCTGAGGGTTGCCCAGTTCTGGTTGGTGGCGTTGACGGCCGTGTTGACGGTGACGGCGGCGCCGGGGGTGAGGGCGGTGCTGTCGAGGACGTAACCGGTCGCGGGGTTGGTGAGGGTCAGGGTGCCGCTGCCGTTCTGGGTGACCTGCCACTTCTGGTAGGCGTCGGCGGCGTTGAAGGCCTTCAGAGTGACCTGGGCGCCGGCGGTGGCGGGCGCGGTCAGCGTGAGCGGGTTCGGGCAGCTGTCGTAGATCCGCGCCGTGCCGTCACCGTTGGCGTCCGCCTTCCACCTCTGCGAGGCGTGCGTGGAGTCGTACGTGGTGACGTCGGCGACGACGTTGGTCGTGGCGGCGCACTGGCCCGCGTGCTCCAAGGCCAGGCCCCCGCCGTTGGTGAGGCCGTGGTACTGCCCGTCACCGACGATCGTGGGGCCGTAGTCGATGGTGTGGGCGGCCAGGTAGGTGAGGGCGGTCCCGGTGGTGGAGAGCGGGGGACTGGCGACGGGCCGCAGGTTCTTGAAGTACTGGGCGAAGGTGGAGGCGGTGTGCCCGGTCAGTACGCCGACGGTGCCGTTCCAGCCGCCGTCGACGTGGTTCCACAGGTCGAGCAGCGAGCCGTCCACGTTGCCCTGGACCCGGTCCCCGGTGTTCCAGTTCGTCGTGTAGGTGAAGCCGGCGCTGGTGCCGTTGGGGAACACGTAGCGGTAGTCCCCGAGCAGGTAGGCGGCGACGGAGTCGGCGAAGCCCTCGACCCAGGCGCAGGTGTCGGAGCTGGTCCGTTCGACGTAGTGCGGGTTGCAGCCGGTGACGGTCGGCCACCAGCCGTCGTACAGGCGGTGCATGAAGAAGTGGCCGGCCTCGTGGAGTACGGTGTGCTCGGAGTCGGGATCGGCGGCCGAGAGGTGGACCGTGTTGGCGAGGTCGTAGTACGGGCCGTCCGTCGAACCGCTGGTCCACCGGATGTTCAGTTCGGTGCAGGCGTTGCCGTCGGTCTCGTGGGCGGACCAGCAGATGCTCGCGGGATTGTTGCGGCTCCACCACAGGAGGTTGACGGTGTCGAAGGCGTGCCAGGCACGCGCGGTGTCGGCGGACGGCTTGAGGTTCCCCAGGGAGGTGCTGGCGGTCACATTGGTCCGGACGGGCGAGTCCAGCGTGTAGGGGGTGCCGGTGGAGTCGCCGACCTTCCACAGCTTCGTGCTCTCGGTGCGGAACCGCACCCACATGCTGCTCATCGACGTGGTGGAGACGGGGGTGTGGCACAGGTTGAAGCCGCCGTCACCGACACCCGTGTAGTTGTAGTCGGTGCTGAGCTTGCGCGGAGTGTCGGTGGACTTCTCGGCGCCCCACAACTCGACGTTGGCGTTGCGGACCGGTTTGGTCATCGTGGGCTTCGCCGTGCCGGCCTCGGCCGACTGGTAGTCGTACTGGAGGGTGCCGCTCAGGCAGAGGGGAGAGGCGGCGGCGGCACCGGACGCCGTCAGCGGGACGGCGGCCGCGGCCGCCAGAAGAGCGGCGCCCAGGACGCAGCGTAACCGCCCGGGGAACGGGCGGCGCCGGAACGGGACCGGCGGGCCGTCACCCTCCCGCGTACGGGCCGGGGACGAGGTCTGAGTGGATATGTCCATGCGGTCCTCCCTGGTGTGCGGACCCCGGCCGCCGCGGCGGTACGGCTGGGCATGCGCGCACGCAGCCGGTCGGCACGGAGCCCCCTCCCCGACACGCATGCGCGGTGCCCTCCACTATGACCAGGTATGTGATCAGCCGTCAGTTTTCCTCCACCCATTCCCCCGCATGCCGTAATAGTCATAGGAATGCGCCCCTGGCATGTGACGGGCGTGGCCCTTCGCCCGGGGCCGCTCATTGAGCAGAGCACGTGGCGAGGACGGACCGGACGGTGGGCGCGGCGACGGACCCGACGACGGACACGGCGAGGGAGCAAGGCGGCGAGAAGCGGCGAACCAGCGCCTGCCGGCCTTCCCCATCGGCTGTTGGAAAGCCGCGCCTCAGCTCCGCGCCTGCCGGAGGAGGGAGATCTGCTGGGCCATCAGGACAGGCGGGAAGGCACGTACTCGAGGCCGCCGACCGACAGGTTCGTGAACGTCGCAACGACGCTTCCCGCGCGGACCACCGTGTACTGGGTCATGTGCGGGCCCATCTCGGTCGGGGCGGTGATCTCGAACTGCACCGCTTCCTCTCCGAGCTCCGGGGCGGGAACGACGGTGACCGTGCCCCTGTAGGTCATGGCCGGGCCCGGGCTCTCGACGTACCGGCAGGTACCCAGCCCCTCGCGGACCTGCGCGAACGCCGCCACCGCACCGGAGTTCCCGTACGAGGCGAGGGTGGAGCCGCCGCCGTAGGGATCGCTCTTCCAGTTGAAGGTCTGCTCCACGACGGCCGGAGCGGGGCGGGCGAGCTGCCGGGTATGGGCGGCAGCCAGCAGTTGCTCACAGGCGGGGTCGGACGGTTCGGACTTCCGGTTGCCGGCCCGGGGCTTGCGGACGGAGACGGGGTGCCGGCAGGCCGCAAGCCCGTCGTGCGACGAACATCGGCATGTTTGCCCCCTTGGAACGGCGCGGGTGATCAGGCGGAGGCTACCGGCCGCCCCGACACGCGGCCACCAGGGGCTATGGCGGCCTCGCGCGTTGGCTCTTGCAGAGGTGCCGGGACGGGACGGCGGGCGTGGCTCGGAACCACCCGTGCGTGTGCTGCGGCCGCGTGACCCGTGATCGGACCGTCCTGTACCGGTGGCGCTTCGGAACACGGGCTTCCGGCGTCCCGTCACCGGGTGATGACCGCCCCAGGCCCGTTCGTCGAGTCGGGCCAGGGGACCGCTGGAAATCCGCTCGTGTACGACCTCTCCCTTGACCGTTGGCCGTTGTCCCACGGAGTCAGTGGAGGCAGAGACAGAACGGATGGCCGGCAGGGTCCGCGTACACCCGCCAGTTGGCCCCCGGCCGGAGCTGGTCCGTCCGCTCCAGCACGGTCGCGCCGAGGGCGAGCACCCGCTTCTCCTCCCCGTCGAGGTCGTCCACGTCGAAGTCCAGGTGCAGCTGCTGCGGGCGCTCCTGGCCGGGCCATTCGGGCGGCCGGTAGCCCTTCACCCGCTGGCAGGCCAGCGGCGTTCCCTCGAATCCGTGGACCTCGACCCAGTCGGGATCCTCAGGGTCCTCGACCACCCGGCCGCCGAGCAGATCCGCGTAGAACGCCGCGAGCCGTACCGGATCGGCGCAGTCCAGCGCGATCGCCTGCAGCTTTCGAATCACTTCCGACACCCCTCGTCCCTCGGCCACTTCCGCGACCCTCCTGTACGAGGGGTCGTACCCGCCACCCCGGCGAGCATGCGCGGCATCCGCCGTCAGGCTGCCACGCGAGAGCTCCCGACCTCGTAGTACGGCACCGAACCTGCCGCACCCGCGCCGGCCGTACCGCACCCGCGCTGGCCGTACCGCACCCGCGCCGGCCGTACCGGAACTCGCCGGTATCACCGCGCGCGAGCGGGAAGTCCCCGGCCTCGTCTGGTCGCGAATGCACCGGGCCGAGGTCCTCACCCGCTATGCGGATGCCTCCCGGTCGCGGGCCTGGTGGCCCTCCAGCCACCCGAGGCCGTCGGGCTGCCGTACCCGGGTGTGCGGGAAGGCCGCGATCGTCGCGGTGTCCGGAGACGTGCAGCAGCGCGGAGGCGCCCATGCCGGTCGGGTCCTCGCCCGGCTCCGGGAAGACGGGCACGCTGAAGTCGGCGAAGGGCCCTCGTGGGCACCGTGCCGGGCCGGCCCTCCTCAGCCCGGGTATGCGATCGAGCCCAGCGGCGGGCAGGGGACGAGTGTGGTGTCGGCGCCGGGGCGTTCGACGAAGGCCCCGGCCGCGGCGGCCTGCAGGCGCCGGGATTCCAGCTCGTCGGCGTGCCAGGCGTCCTGCCCGGCGCGGGTGTGTCCCACGAGTCGTCGATGAGACTGAGGCTGGTGTTGCCGGAGCTGCGCACGGCCTGCGCCGACGAGCCACGTGCCGTCGGGGCCGAGCGCCGCGGCGCGCGACGACGTCGTGGAGCCCGTGGTGACGTCGACGCTCCGTGGGGTGCCGGGGAATCCATCCCGCTTCGGTACCACCGCGTCGACGCCATGGGTCAGGAGCGCCACCAGCAGTTCGTGAACACGGGCGGCCGGTGAGTTGACGGTGTTGCTTCAGTTGACGGATGAGCGGTTGACCTGGCGAGCTTCATCTGGTGAGTGAGCAGGCCCCCGGGACCTGTTGTTGGGAGTGCCCCCACCTAGCGAATACGCAGAGTGATGACAGAAGGGGAGGCCTGCCGAGCAATGCGGTCGGTCAGCTGGAGAAACCGCCCAGCCGTCGTTGGCGCATCCGTGGTTTAAGCGGCGCCCGTCTTGTCGTTGATCTGGAAGGTGATGACGTCGACTTCGTCGGTTCCGGCCAGATCTGGGTAGTGGCCCTTGAGGGCTTCCCGGAGTTCGGCTGCGGTAGTCAGCCCTTCAGCTTGGGCGTCCTGGTTGGTGAGGTCGCTGACCAGGCAGTGCCTGATGCCGGTCACCTCTGCCGACAGGACGACTTCGGGGTCGCTCTCAAACATGAGCCGTGCCGGGCCGAGCTGCGCCGGGTCCCGGAAGCGGGTGGTCTTGGTCTTGGCGCCGGAGCGGACGACTTCGAGGTAGCGGGGGTTGAACCGAATGATCGGGGGACCGGCCGTCTCGGGGTCTTGGTAGAGCAATAGGTCGAGACTGTTCATGCCCGCCTCCGGGGTCCATCGCTGAGCCAGCGGCATCAGGTCGGCTGCGAGCACGGACCTGAGCCCCGCGGGGGTGGGCACGATGACGCGCATGGTGGAGTAGTAGTCCACGAAGACCTGACGATCGCGCCCGCACGGGCCGATGACCCCGCGCCCGTGGTTTCCCACGGCGACGATGCAGCGCATCTGGCGGGCACCCTGGGCCCGCGCAGCTCCCAGAGCCACGAGTTCGGCGCAGGGCCCGCCGGTGAAGTGGTAGAGGTTCACGCCAGCGAACATCCGGTAGTCGGCGGCCATGACCGCGGCGCCCACCGTGTGGATCCCATCTTCGTCGGGCCCGGCGTCGGTATGCGCGTCTATGGTGCGGCGTGCCAGCTCCACGAGCTCACGCTCATCATCATCGAGAGCTCGTACAGATGACGGGACGTACACCTTTTTGACCTTCCCTTCCTTCAGTAGTCGCCCAAGAGCATTCCACGCCACGCAGGCGGGCTCCACAGGGTTTCGGCTTGCCTTGGCTGGACCCTTGAGAGGAGAGCATCGTCAGAGGCCGTCCGCTGGAAGGCGAAGCGCGCTGTCGTAGGGGCCGGGCGGGATGTGGAGGGTGGCGGTGTCGTAGTCGCCGAAGCGCAGCACGTTGTCTCTGCGGTGCGGGCTGAGCGCGGCGATGTCGTCGGGGCTCAGCTCCCAGCCCTGGGCGGCCATCTGGCGCAGTGTGTCGGTCATGTCGACGGTGGTGGAGAAGATGATGCTGTTGGCCATCAGGTCGAGGAACTTGACGGCCTTCTCCTGGAGTTCGGGATCGCGGGAGCGCAGGTAGCCGTCCCCGCCGAAGTGCAGCCACTTCGTGTACCCGTTGTATGCCTCGGCCTTGTTCGTCGCCCTGGTGATCTGTTCCCGAAGCTGTGGGTCCGAGAGGTAGCGGAGCAGCACGGCCGTCCTTACCGCGCGGCCGACCTCGCGGAAGACCCTGTAGATCTGGTTCTTGCGGGAGTGGTTGTTCAAGCGCCGCAGGAGGGTGACGGAGGAAACGGTGCCTTCCCGTACCGACAGGCCGACCTGCATGAGGTCCTTCCAGCCGCTCTCTATGAGCTGCCAGTCGATGCAGGTACGCGGATCGGCGGAGAACAGCGCGTCGATATGCCGGTAGCGCACCTGGGGATCGGGGCGGTGGAAGGTGAGGTCCTGGAAGTTCCGGATCCGAGGCAGCAGGTCGATGCCGAGCAGGTGGGCGAGCCCGAAGATCGGGAAGGACTGGCCCTGGGTGTCGGCGTGCACGGTGTCCGGCCTGACCTCCGACTCGTTCGCAAGGAGCGAGTCGATGAGATAGACGGCCTCCCACACCCCGCAGGGGATGAACCGGGAGAAGAGCGCAACGTAGGTGTCGGAGACGAGATGGTGGGCGATCCCGCCGTGGCCGCCGTAGCGGATCGAGGTCTCGGCGAGGAGGTTGTCGATGACGGTGTCCATCATGGTGCCGTCCACCGCCGCCACCGACCCATCCCCCCACGCCGCCGTCAGGTCCAGGCCAGCATGGGCGTTGACCACGTCAGCTCCGCACCGGTTAAGGACCGGGATGGTGAAGTGACGCTTCGCGATGGCACCGAGTTCGTGCGCAGTCACGCTGCCCCGCATGTGGCGCACTGCCTGGGCAGGGCCGAGCCCGGAACCGTAGACGAACGCGGTGGTCACGTAGCGCGGCAGGGGTTCCTTCAGCTTCGGCTCGCTGCCCGAGCGCGGGCCGGGCCGTTTCCACCAGTCCGTCCAGTGCGCCGCCCGCGCCAGATGTTCCAGCACGCTGTGGGCTGGAAGCCGCTCGGAGAGAGCTTCTTCCAGCTTCTCCGCGGAGGCGGTGCGCTCGCCTGCTCTGCGTACGGCAAGGGAGGGGACACCGGTGACCGGGTCGATGGTGAGGTCCTTGTTGTCCGGATACCCGGCGTCCACGGTCTCGGCGATCATGGTGAGCCCGCATCCCCCAGCCCGTCCACCCTCTCCATCCGCTCCGCATGAGCCCTGAACCGCGACCACGTCGCCCGCCGCGCGGGCTGCTTGATCCACGCGAACAGGCTCTGGTACTCGCCCCCGGCGACCTCCAGCATGCCCGCGACCCGCTCCCGCGCCGCGACACTCATGCGCGCGACGATCGCCTCGCATTGCGAGGCTTCCACCTCGGAGCGGATACGGGCAGCCATCCGGTCCAGGGTGGAAAACGCCGGCAGCTCCAGCCGCTCCTTATGCCGTACCAGCTCCTCCAGCGCCACGTTCACCAGGTCCGCGGTATGCGCCTTCACCGGCGCCGCCGCCCGCATCGCCGCCTCCGCGACCGCGCGGGCCTCGCCCGGCCTGTGCCTCAGCCCCAGGCGTTCACGTACGGCGGAACGGTAACGCTCCTCGCTCCGCCCTGAGTCCGCTTCTGGCACCGTCCCAACAGCGAGCCCTGCCTGATCGCGCACGTGGGCCACGACCACCTCGGGTATCTCCCCCATCTTGGGGACACGGCCCAGCCGCGCCGCGGACTTCAGCATCACCAGCAGCGCCAAGACCCGGCCCGGACGGTCATGCGTACGCGCACGTGCCCACGCCACCTCCTCCGCAGACGGCGTGAAGAACTCCCGCAACTCCCGTTCCGAGATCAGCCTCTTGAACCTCGGATACGCCGTCCGCTCCAGCGACGCCACACCAAACCGCCCCACGCCCGACCGACTGACAGCGGCCACCATAAACAGCGACGATCCCGGTAACGGGGCCAGGGCCAGATCACGGAGCGTATGCACACCCACCGTATTCGAGCGTCACGCTCTGCTATGAAGCGGCGGCTATTACGCGTATCTCCTCCGCCCACCAAGCGGGTGTGGCGATGTCGAGTGGTGATCCCTCGCGGAGTCCGAGCCCTCGGCCGGGCCTAACGGCGAGGATCAGCGGCGCACTTCGTGGGGAGGCGATCATCCGCCAGGTTTGCCGTGCGGGAGGTCGAGGATGATGTCGGCGGCGCGGGCGATGACCGGGGCGCGGGTGGTGCCGGGGTGGTCGGCGGCGAGGAAGTGGCTGCCGATGGCCGTGCAGAAGGCCAGCAGGGCGCGAGCCTCGACCTCGTCAGGGTCGTCGCAGAAGGTGCCGATAGCGTCGCGCACCAACTGAATGCGCTGGTTGTCCACGCGGCGCAGGCGTTCGGCGACTGCGGGGTCGCGGCGGGCCCAGTCGCGGATGGCCAGGTCGATGGGCAGCAGGCGGTCGCTGGAGAAGGTGAGCCGCCCGGCGAGGCGGACCTTGTCCCGCGCGTCGCCGCCCTCCCGCTCGACCTGGTCGATCACATCGTCGACGCTCTCGTGCTCCCAGGTGTCCAGCATCTCGGCCAGCAGTGCGTCGCGGTCGGTGAAGTACCCGTAGAAGCCGCCCTTGGTCACCCCCAACGCCTTGGCGAGCGCCTCGACCCGCACCGCCTCCACACCGCCAGCGGCCAGCGCCCGCAGTCCCTCCTCGACCCACTTCTCCCGCGGTGTGCGCAATGCGCCCATCTGTGGCTCACCTCACCCTCACCCCTGTTGTACGGAGCCGTATAACAGGTCTAACCTCGTGTTATACGGCATCGTATAATGCGAGAGAGGACACCGTCATGTCATTCGGTTTCGTTGCCTTCCACTACCCGGCCCCCGAGCATGTCGAAGAGTTCGTTGCCGTATGCCACCAGGTCGCCGAGGCGATGCGGCAGCAGCCGGGCTTCCTGTCTGTCGGGGTATGGATCACCCCGGACGGGGACGCCGTCGTCACCACCGGCGTGTTCGAGTCCGAGGATGCCTTCCGGGCGACGGCCGACCTCGCCCGCGAGATGGGCGCGACGCCCGACGGCCTGAGCGACCTGGAGGTCAGGCCCCGCGAGGTCCACTTCCTTGTGTCGCGGTAGAAACGCCGCGAAGGATCGGTGCGGCGTCTCGGTCGATTCGGGCGGTGAGAGCTTGCGTGCCGGGCGCGAGATCAGCTCGGTCGCCGACTACAACACTCAACTCGCCAACTGAAGCGCTCCTTACCTTGTTGGCGGGTTGATTCCGGTCCTTCGTACGATCGGGAGACCCGGGGGCCTGGGTGTGGCTACGAGCGCTCATGCCGTAGGTCTGGCTTTGACTGATTGGCCGCCCAGTGCCCCGCGACGACACGGCCACTCATTGGGATGAGCGAACCAAGATCGCTTCGTAAGGACACGTCGGCGTGGTCGTCTGCAGGGACCAGTCAACCGGACGACGAGGGAGGCTCGGGTGCCCGAGCTCTGGGCGGGGACAGATGCCGGCAAGGCCGCGCATCACTGCACGGTGATCGAAACGGACGGGACGAAGGTGCTCTCGCGCCGGGTGCCCAACAACGAGCCCGAGCTCCTGGAGCTGATAGGCGACGTCCTCGCACTGGCCAAGGGCAGCCCGGTTACGTGGGCCATCGACCTGAACGCCGGCGGGGGCGCTCTGCTGATAGCCCTGCTGACCAGTCATGGTCAGCGGCTGCTCTACATTCCTGGCCGAACCGTCCATCACGCTTCCCGTGGCTACCGTGGGGATGGCAAGACGGACGCGAAGGACGCCTACGTCATTGCCGATCAGGCACGGATGCGCCGGGATCTGCAGCCTCTGCAGGAGTGGGAGGAGAGCGCGGCGTAATCGAAGATCCTCACTGCCCGCCGTTACGACCTCGCCGCCGACCGCACCCGCGCCATCAATCGGACGGGCACAGCTGCTGGAGTACTTCCCGGCCCTGGAGCGGACCTTCGATTACGCCGCGTCCAAGGCTGCACTCGTGCTGTTGACCGGCTATCCGACCCCGGCCGGCTTGCGCCGGGTCGGCCCGAGCCGGCTCGCGACCTGGCCGAAGAACCGCAAAGTGCGTGGCGCCCAGGCGGTGGCCGAGGCGGCCGTAGCTGCAGCGCAGGCTCAGCATACCGCCGTGGCCGGGGAGAGCACAGCGGCCGCCGTGGTGAACACCCTGGCCCGGTCCGTTCTGGCTCTGAACGAAGAGATCGCAGCCGTGGATGCAAGGATCACGGGCCGTTTGCGAGAGCACCGGGATGCCGAGGTGATCCTCAGCATGCCTGGCACGAGCCCTCTGTTGGGGGCGGAGTCCATCGCTTGCACCGGCGGGGACATGCACGCCTTCGGGACCGCGGGCCGACTCGCCGGCGTCGCCGGTCTCGCACCTGTCCCACGGGACTCCGGTCGGATCAGCGGCAACATGCGCCGGCCACACCGCTACCACCGCCGGCTCCTGCGCGTTTTCTACCTCCCCGCCCGGATCGCGGCCCGCTTCTGCCCACCTCGAAGACCTTCTACGACCGCAAACGGGCCGAGGGCAAGAGCCACAAACAGGCGAGGCGATCCTCGCCCTCGCCCGCCGCCACCTCGACGTCCTATGGGCCCTCATACGCGATCAGTGAACCTTCGAGACTCAGCCTCCCCTGCGGGGTCTCACCGCGGCCTGAGCCTCAGGCTGTGATGAGCGGCTTGTAGCGGTTTCCCTCCGGCGTGAAGATCAAAACGAAGTCTTCCCCCAGCCGAATGGCTACCTCCCTCAAACGAGCCAGGACCTCGGCCTGGCCCGGAAGGTTGAGGCCAAGGGCTGTGGCAGCGCGGTCTCTCCGGGCCACGAGGTCCGGCATGTCCTCCAGATACTCGGCCTCAAGCTCGCGACTCTCCTCGCCTGTGAACGCCTGGCAGTCGCGCCACCATGGGACGACCAGCAGAAGCCGCACCAGCTCGTGAAGGCCGATGGCGAGCAGCGCCGCACCTCCCTCGGAGTCGGCGTAGAGGATGGGACGTTCCTCGCCGCCTTCACCGCAGAAGAAGTACGTGCCGCCAGCAGCGTCGCCTGCGAACCCCTCAAGCGCGGCACCCGAGGCGAGGTGCACTTCCTCGACATGGTCGCCTCGGTCCAGGTCGAAGTCGCCCGGCCAAGCGAGAAAACAGGCAGCTTCTTCCTGCTTATGGATGGCAGCGATCAACGATTCCATGGGCCGCATCCTACGGCCAGCTGCTTGACAACCATCATTGGGAATCAGTCACAGCCGGGTGACTGAGCCGAAGCGTGGTAGTTGACACAAAAGCAGGCCAGTTGTCACTCGGAGGCGTCGGCTCACGTTTGCGGGGTGGTGGGACGACGCCCGCCAGCGCAGGCCACCACTGCTGTCGCTGAGGAGTTCAGAAAGATTGTGAACACCGACGACATGTCCACCGCGTCGATGCGGCCGGTGGGGAGAAGCTCTTCCCCGGAGTGCTTGAGGATGTCGTCGGTGGAGGCATGGCCCGAGGTGTGGCGCAGCCGAATCTGGAAGGTACCTGTGTGCCGGTTGGCAGGGGGCAGGCCGTCCCAGACGGCGAAGGCACCTCCGGCGATCAAGGCGTCGCGAGCGGGTCCGCATGCCGGCGTTTGCTCGTTGAGCATCGCGGCGAGGTCCTCGCGCCTCATGCATTCGCCTTGACTGGCGGGCCTGCTTCGGTGGTTTGACGG
Source organism: Streptomyces sp. NPDC097981 (assembly GCF_040302565.1). NCBI lineage: Bacteria > Bacillati > Actinomycetota > Actinomycetes > Kitasatosporales > Streptomycetaceae > Streptomyces > Streptomyces sp. NPDC097981. The sequence goes on along the minus strand of NZ_JBEORW010000075.1, from coordinate 671 downwards.
CTCCAGAGAGCGAGGTCGCTGCTTGTGGCGATCGCCAGGGTGTTTCCGGACGGTGAGAAGCCGGCGGTTCGCAGTTCTGAGTAGTTGGAATCGAAGATGTGCCACCAATGCTCACCGTGTGGTCCGTTGTGGGGTATCCCTCCGTCTGTGGAGAGCAGAACGCGGTGGTCGGGCCATTCGGGGCTGACGACCTCCAGGGTCCAGCTGTCGGAAGTGGTGGTGTGGAGGCCGCCTCCGAAGAGTCCGGCGATGCGTACTCGGGTCCCGGCGACCGGTCCGAGTCCGGGACATGCGAGGTCAGCCACTGCGTCCGGAGTGCTGTCGTCGGGGTCAGGGTCGCGGTTGCGGGCCATCTTCTCTCCGGTGAGGGTGTCGAAGAGTCCGTGCCCCTCATGTGAGACCACCATGACCAGGTCGTTGCCGGTGTCGGGAGCGGCGGCGAAGCCGATGCCGAGCAGACCGCCTATGGGATTTCGCTGGCTCCAGACTGGATGCCAGGGAGCTGGCGGAGGGGTCTCAGGGACGGAGAGGAACCGCTCACGCAAACGTTCCTGGTACTGCGAGATCAAGGTGCTCCCTAAGGGTTGTCCCGTAAATGATCTTCGAGTGGCCTCGGGCATGGCGGGCTGCCGTGCGGCCTGCTCGCTTATCCGGCGAGGGTGAGGTTGTGC
>NZ_JBEORW010000074.1:0-22151 GCF_040302565.1 Streptomyces sp. NPDC097981 | reverse complement strand
CCGAACTGCCCCCAGCTTCAACCGGATTGCTACGACAACCCGGTGGTGAAGGTCTCTCACCTCACTCGATTCCATGGCGCCTCGTGGCGCACCCACCCGATACGACAAACTCGCGGTCCGCTACGAGGCGACCGTCCTCGTAGCGGCCATCAACGAGTGGCTGTGACTAGCACCTTCGACTCCGCCCGTGCTACCCAAGCCACGCCCCATCACGCATCACAACCCGGCCACGCAGTTCCGCTACTGCGCGCCAGGCGCGCACGGTCTGCGGTGCCACGCACAGGTACAGATGGGGAGTCTCTTCCATACGCGGATCCCAGCCGAACTTGCCCGCGAACGCATCTGCGGCATCCTTCGGCACTTCCCGCGTGGGATAGCACTTCGCCTCTCCTTGCAGCATCACCACGTCGACGGTATCCGGCAGTGCCAGTCGTACGCGCGGTTCCTTGCGTACATTGCGCGCGGTCGCGGAGTTCGCGCCGGTACACATCCACGCTGCCTGTCCGTCCCACAGAAACCACAGTGGCACCTGATGCGGGCCGTGGTCGGGGTGGGACGTCGACACCCATATGTCGCGTTCTGAGCCGAGCCGTTCCAGGGTGTCCCGCCTGCGCTCCGCGGTGTTGCGTCGAATGATCTCCGTAGTTTGCATAGGCGCCGACCTTAGCCAGCGGGTTCACGGTGCGCATGCGGCGCAGGTCCTAGGTCCAGAGGCGGACCGTCGCCCAGGCGCCCATCAGCATGCCGGGCTCGTGGGCCGGCCGGCCGGCCGGCCGGTGGAGCGGACGTTCACCGGCTCGCGCGGCCGAATGGGTCAGGACGCGACAGCCGGGGCCGTCCGCAGCGGGGCGAGGGCCGAGGTCCAGGCGATGACCTGGTCGAGCATGGTGTTCAGCGCATGGAGGTTGTGGTCGCTGGGTTTGAAGACGCTGAGGTTCTCGAATTCGGTGTGAAGGGAGAGCGTGACCTGCTGGCGTACGTCGGCCATCTGGAGTTCGGCGGCGACCAGGCGCAGCTGTTCGGCGGACCGTACGCCGCCGCCGGCGCCGTAGGAGACCAGGCCGAGGGCCTTGTTGTTCCATTCGGCGTAGAGGTAGTCCAGGGCGTTCTTCAGCACGCCGGGGGTGCCGTGGTTGTACTCGGGGGTGACGATGACGAAGCCGTCGTAGGCGGCGATGGTCGCGGCCCAGTGCAGGGTGTGTTCGTTCTGGTACTGGCCGAGGGAGGGCGGCATCGGTTCGTCGAGGTGGGGGAGGGGGCGGTCGCGGAGATCGATCAGCTCGAAGTCGGCGTCGGTCCGGCCCGTGGCGTGGTCGAGGACCCAGCGCGCCACCTGGTCTCCGACGCGGTTGGGCCGGGTGCTGCCGAGGATGATGCCGATGGTGGGCATGGTCGTGCCTGCCTTTTCGTAGCGCCTTGCGTCTGCGGGCCACGAACTGCCCGGAAGGTCGGTGACCTGGCGGGCGCGGTGTCCGGCAGCATGGTGCGGGGGTGCACGGGGCGGTTCGGTCAGCTCGGGCAGCCGGCCGACGCCGTCACGGCGGAGGCGAAGTCGGGTCGCACGCCGAAACGGTGCAATTCCCGGTGCACGTCGGGGGCGGGCGCGCCCATGAAGGCGACCTGGTCGCCGAGGTGTTCACCGCGGTAGATCTCGCGGGCGACGACGTTGGGGAAGTCGACGTCCTCGGCGAACAGGTCAACGAAGCCCCGCACGTCCAGGACGCTTCGCTCGGCCGCCCGGTACGCCGCCCGGACCACGGTCTCCGCGTCGGTGTTCATGGTGCCCTCCCGTACGAGAGAATCCATTCAAATGCTTGATTAAAATTGTGGGCAGCGGACGGCGGTGTTGTCAAGCAAGCGATTGATTTCATCGCGTGCTGACGGCGCACGACTTTCGGCCGTTTCGGCCGCTTACGGGGTTCCCCGGAACGCGCCGGCCACCACGGGGACGAGCATCCGCTCCACCCGCTCGGCCGGCTCGGCCGCCAGCTCGGCCCCGATGGGGGCAAGGGCCAGCCAATTCAGCATCCCGGCCGCGCAGCGGACCCGGAAGACGAGCTCGCTCTCGTCGGCTTCGGGGAGGTTCGCCGCCAGGATCCGTACCGCGTGCCGTCGGGCCTGCTCGAACTTCCCGGCCAGCCGGTCCCACCCCGTCGGCGGATCGATCCCGACCCGTGCCACGGTCTGTATCACGGCCAGGTCCCGCCCCCCGGCCGTGAGCGCGCTCATCATCGGCCGGGCGAACGCCTCGGCCAACTCGCTCAGCGTGGCAGCGCCCGCCAGGGTGTCGAGTTCCCGGATCTGCGCGTCCAGACAGCACTCCAGGGCGTGCTCGATCGCCACGTCGCACAAGGATTTCAGCGATCCGAAGTGATAGCTCACCGCGGCGACGTTGGCCCCGGCGTTCTGGGTGATCTCGCGGAGGGTCACCCCCTCCTGCCCCCGTTGTGCGAGCAGCTCAAGAGCGGCTGTCAGCAGATCATTCCGGGTTCGCTGACCTGCCTCGCGGCGAAGGTCCGTCTTTTCTGGCCTCACACAAGAAGTCAAGCGATTGCTTGACTTCATTGTCAAGCGGCCGCGCAGCTGGTGCTGGGCTGCTACGGCAGGTGCGTGATGTTCTGGTCCACTCTGCGGCCATGGTGGCCTTCGGGCCGTGGGAGGGATTCGATCTCGACCTGTGGCGCCAGGTCCAGGTGGGCTCCCGGCAAGGTGCAGTCATCCCTCTGGCGGTGTTCCGCCCGTGCTCGTGCGGAGCGGCAGACCGGGTGCAAACAATTGTTTGCCACTGCTCTCCGGATCGCCGTGCCGGAATCCAAAGGCGTTTTACCATGAAAGGCAAGGTCTTTTTGATCCCCGTACCTGCTCACGGCGAGACGGTAGGGAGGCCGGAATGGAGTTCGGGAACGGATCCGGGCGAGTGGACGGCTCACGCTATCTGCCGATTTCCGAGCACGGCCTGATCGGTGATCTTCGCACCGCCGCGCTGGTCGGGACCAACGGAACGATCGACTGGTACTGCTGCCCGCGCTTCGATGCACCGAGCGTGTTCGCGTCCATCCTCGACGCAGACCGGGGCGGATCGTTCGAACTGGCCGCCGACGTGCCGACACGCACGCGGCAGTTCTACTTCCCCGACACCAACGTGCTGATCACGCGGTTCTACGCCGCCGACGGGGTGGCGGAGACCCAGGACTTCATGCCGGTCGTCGACGAGTCGCGCGAGGCGGCCCGGCACCGGCTGATCCGGCGGGTGATCTGCGTTCGGGGAACCCTTCCGTTCAGAGCGCGAATAGCTCCCCGCTTCGGTTACGGCGCCGAAGCGCACACCGTACGCGCGCAGGCCCACGAGGCCGTCTTCGAGTCCCCGTCGATCTCACTCGCGCTGACCTCCACCGCGCCGCTCGAGAGCGACGGCACCGACGTGTGGTCGCAATTCAAGCTCCTCGAAGGCGAGTCCGTGGTGTTCGCCCTCGACCAGATCAGCGATCACGTCCGCCCGCGGGCCTGTCCGCACGCCGAAGCGGAGGAGGCATTCGAGGCGACGGTCCGGTTCTGGCGCCACTGGGTGGGCCGCTCGCGCTACCGCGGCCGGTGGCGGGAGATGGTGCACCGCTCCGCGCTGGTGCTGAAGCTGCTCACCTACGTGCCGACCGGTGCCATCGTGGCCGCGCCGACGACCAGCCTGCCCGAGCGGGTCGGTGGTGAGCGCAACTGGGACTACCGCTACGTGTGGGTCCGCGACGCCGCCTTCTGCGTCTATGCCATGCTCCGCCTGGGCTTCACCTCGGAGGCCGAGGCATTCATGGGCTTCCTGTCCGACCGGGGCATCATGCGGGGCGCCGGCCCCAGCGGTCCGCTGCAGATCATGTACGGCATCGACGGGCGCACTGACCTACCCGAATCCGAGCTGCCTCACCTCGAAGGGCACCTGGGATCCGCTCCGGTGCGGGTGGGCAACGCCGCCACCAAGCAGCTCCAGCTGGACATCTACGGCGCGCTGATCGATTCGGTCTACCTGTACGACAAATGGGGCCAGCCCATCAGCAGTGATCACTGGGACGAGGTCGGCGCAGTGGTGGACTGGCTCTGCGAACACTGGGACCAGCCCGACGAGGGAGTCTGGGAGACCCGGGGCGGCCGGAGGAACTTCGTCTACTCGCGGCTGATGTGCTGGGTGGCGATCGAACGGGCCATCCGGATGGCCAACCGGCGCGGCCTGCCGGCCGATCTTCCGCGCTGGCAGCAGAGCCGGGACGCGATCTACCGGCAGATCATGCGACAGGGCTGGTCGGCCGAGCGCGGAGCGTTCGTCCAAGGGCTGGGGGACGACGTACTCGACGCCTCCGTGCTGATGATGCCGATGGCCAAGTTCATCTCGCCCACCGACCCCAAGTGGCTCTCGACCCTGGACGCGCTCACCACGGACCTGGTCTCCGACTCGTTGGTCTACCGCTACGACCCGGAGGCCAGCCCGGACGGCCTGCGGAGCTCCGAGGGCACGTTCTCGATCTGCTCCTTCTGGTACGTCGAGGCGCTCACGCGCGCCGGACGCCTGGAGGAGGCCCGGCTGGCCTTCGAGAAGATGCTCACCTACGGCAACCACCTCGGCCTCTACGCCGAGGAGATCGGCCGGACCGGAGAACAACTCGGCAACTTCCCCCAGGCGTTCACCCACCTCTCGCTGATCAGCGCCGCCTTCAACCTCGACCGCGCCCTCGGATGAGTCCCACGTCCGACCTGGCCGCTGGGTACGCCTACTCGGGTGCGGTGCCGGTGCCACGACATCGACGCCGTCGGGTTGGTCGGGGACTTGCGGGTCCAGCAGACCGAGCGGAAGGACGGGCTGCGGTCGTGGACGACCGTGTGGCCCGAGGGGATGGTCCATGCGGAGGCGGACCGGTTCCTGCGTCTCCATGATGGTTCGGGAACGCAGAGGACGTACGCGTATCTGCTGGTGGATCACCTGCGGTGGCTGGAACGGGGGTGCCTGGGCTTCGCCGCGGTCCAACTACGGGACTTTGAGCGGTATACGGGCATCGTCGGAGCCGAGGTCCGCATGCCGCTCAGCGAGCCGTGGCGGGTAGGCAAGCACCCCTGCGGCCGCTCCGCGCTGTCGACCGCGGCGGCTTGTCTGAAGGGCTTCCACCTGCACCAATCCTCCCTCGGCGTGAACGGGGAGCTCGGCAAGAAGCTCGGCAAGTCCCGGCTGCCGTCGCGGGTGGACCTGCGCCGTTCGTTCCTCGGGCACGTGAAGCTTCGCATCGGTGAACTCCGCGGTCAGGTTCGCGGCTTGGAAGCCGAATGGACCGAGGAGACCATCCAACGGATCACCGCCGAGAACACCGCCCTCAAGCAGCGCGTCCGCCGGCTCACGGCCTGCTGCGCATTTCGCCGGGGCGTGCGGGGTGACCGTGTCGGGGGCCGGCAGCTGCGAGGTGACGGTGGGGTGTCAGGTCTCCCGGTGCCCGCTCAAAACAGTTCCAGGTCCTCGCCGCTGGTGTCCGCGATGACTGGCCGGAACTGGGCAGGGAGGCCGTCCAGGCGGTCAGGACCGGCCGCGGCGGCCACGGCAGGGGCCGTCTCGGCCAACCAGGCACGAAACCGCTCGGCGGCTTCGCGGTAGGGGACTCGCGCCAGGACACGGTGCTCGCCGGAGGGGCAGAAGTCGACGGCGACGGTGAGCAGGCAGGAACGGGGTGCGTTCTGACTGCCCGTCCAGGACACGCGCAGGACACCGCAGGGCTTGCGCCCGCGGGGGGCGCGGTGGGTCGGGCGCAGCGATCGGCAGGCTATGTGGGCGGTCCATGCGGCGAGGTGCGGCAGGGGAAGGGTGTTGCGTGCGCGGCAGCCGGGGCAGCGGTGCCAGTGGCGGAGCCAGTCGTCGGTGTCGGTGTGGAAGAGGCGTGTGTAGCGGTTCGCCACGCGGATGTCGTTGCTGTACAGGTGGTCAGGGCGTTCCTGTGTGTTGCAGGACTGGCAGACGGGGGCGCGGACGTAGCCGTGTTCGTGGCAGTGGTCGAGCACGGTGGCGGGCGCCGTGCGGCAGACGGCGCACGCCCACACGGCGACCTTGCGGGAGGTACCGGGCTTCCTGCTGAGCACCGAGTACAGCTGGCCTTCCAGCTCTTTGTTGTACGGACGCAGTGAGGCGGTGGGGCCCTCGGGGCTCGTCTTCTGCCGACCGCCGGCGTCTCGGGTCTGCTGGGGGTGGGAGGGCGGCTCGGTGACCGCTGCCCTTGCCTGGCGGGTCCGCGCGGCTTGCACCCACTGCGTCTCGGCGTGCTCGGCCGCGTCCAGCAGCTTGACCACAGCGCGCGGCAGCCACCACGTGCGCTGCGTCCCGTCGCGGGTCTGCTCCACGAGTATCTGTCGCCAGTCGATCCCCGCCAGATGGTACGGCCGGCCGACTTCATGTCGTGCTGCCCGCTCGGGGCCGCCCAGCTCCTGCAGTTCCCCCGCGATGCGCTGGCGCCAACGCAGCGGCCCTTCCTCGTTGCACTCCTGCCTCGGCGCCCCACGGAACGGACCGATGCGGACCAGGTCCTGCCGGTCCATCCCAACCGCGTTCAGTTCCGCGGCCGCCCGGCGCACCTCAACCTCCGGAACACTCCACTGACCGTAGCTCGCCCTCACTGTCGCCACGACATGGCTGCCGAGCAGGACGTACCTCACCTGGGCGCGGGCAGGAGAACAGGTGAATGCCCCAGAAGCCGTCGGCACAGCACTGTCGGCCGTCAAATCAACCCACAGAGCGTCCGCGGCAACCAGGGTGATCAGGCCGTCCGTGCGACCGGGCATGACACGCTCTGACATACCGACAGGCTAACGGCCTGCGACGCGGCAACGGGTCCCAGTCCCAAGTGCCCTCGGTCAGCGGGTCCGCCACCCGCAACTCCCTATTCCTGAGCATCTGGTTCGTCAGCACCTCCCGTGCAGCTTCCCTGACGACGACATGGCCCCTAGCCAAGTCTCATCGTCCCAGGTCAGCGGTACTCCTCGCTTCTTTGATCACGACTTGGACAGCCCAGCCCAGCCCAGCCCGGGCAGGCGCGAGATTGGCGTCCCGTGTCCTGGCGGTGGTTACGAAGGTCTCTTTTTGTGGCCGACCGCCCACTGTTTGGCCGATCGGAAGTGACGTACAAGTGAAGGCCGCACCATCCGGTCGGCCCGTGCTTGGGGAGGGCATGGCGGTCTGCCGAACCGTGCTCGCTTCGATCGATCACTTCAGGGGGCATCATGCGCATACGTTTACGTGCCTGGATTCTGGTGGGCGCGGGCCTGCTCGCGGTGGGCGCCGGTCCGGCGTACGGGGCTGACACGTCGTCGGCCGAGTCGGCGGCGGGGTCCGAAAAGTACACCGTGCTGGACCTTGGCACCCTGGGCGGTACCCGCAGCAAGGCGACCGCCATCGACGGCAACACGGTCGTCGGGAGCTCACTGACGAGCGGCGACGCCGCCGAACACGGCTTCACTTACGACCTGCGCAGGCACACCATGACCGATATCGGCACGCTGGGGGACTCCAGCCGGGCGACCGGCGTGGAGGGGGATTACGTCGTGGGGGAGTCGGACCTCTCCGCCCACGGCCCGACTCATGGATTCGCCTACAACGTCCGGACCCGCCGGCTCGTCGACATCGGCACTCTCGGCGGCAGCAGCACCAACATCACCGGCCTCAGCGGTGACACCGTGGTGGGGACGTCTTCGCTGTCCGGCGACGTGGTTACCCACGCGTTCGCGTACAGCCTGCGCACCCGGACCATGACCGATCTCGGCAGCCTCGCCGGTCCGTCGGGCAACAGCACGGCGGCGGCCGTCAGCGGTGCGATCGTCGTGGGCAGCTCCTCCCTGCCGGACACGCCTGCCGCTACAAAGCACGGGTTCGCGTACAACCTGCGCACCCGGACCATGACCGATCTCGGCACCCTCGGCGGGAGCTCCAGCACAGCCAACGACATCAGCGGTTCAACCGTGGTCGGTCAGTCTCGAACGGCCGGCAACGGCCTCACCGGATACGCCTACGACCTCCGTACCGGCATCCGCACGGACCTGGGGTCCCACTTCCTGACCGCGCAGCTGATCAGCGGGAGCACCGTGGTCGGCGGCGACGGCTTGCTCTCCAGCTCGTTCGACCTCATGACGCACACGAGTGCCGTCATCGGCTCCGGGCGTGGTGTCACCGAAGTCAAGCAGATCACCGGGAACGTCATGGTCGGTGACAACTTCGCCCCCAACTCCTTCGCTTTCGTCTCCCGCGTCGACAGCGGCGACTTCACCTACCTGACCTCCCTCGGCGGCCTCAACTCCTTCGCGACGCAGGTCAACCGCCACGGCGTCGTCGCAGGCAGCGCGGCACTTCCGTCCGCTGACCCGTCCACTGCCAACGGTCCTTTCCACGCCGCCGTCTGGGTGCCGCACACGGTGGCGTAGGGGGAGCGAAGCCGCGCGGGTGAAGGCATGCGGCTGCGGCAGGCCTTCTGCGCGGACCCGGGGGTCTGCCGAAGAGCCGGGACCAGGACAGGAGGGCGGCAGGATGACGGGATGCCCGAGCTGATCGGACCCGGCGCCCATGATCTGGCAGGCCAGGCTGGGTGAAGCGTCCAGGGCCAGGAGCCGAAGACAGTCCGACCGGCGATGCCCACTGCCTCCCCGCCGTCCGGGGCGGCGTGCGGGAATGATCGAGCCCCTGGCGAGGGGCTCGATCATTCCTCGGTGCCTCAATTCCTGTGGATTGGCGCCCAGATGAGAAAATTTCAGGCGGAGGCCGCGGCCGACAGTCGTCCGCCGGTCATCCAGATACGCGACATCGCATCGGCCAGGGCGGGGTATCGGGCGGCCTCGCAGATCATTTCCGAGAGCACAAGCATTCCGTGTGCGGTGTACTTCGGATCTTGGTTCCGGTGCAGCCAGACAACGGCATTGCCCAGAGGCCGACGCCCCAGGAAGATCCCCAAACGCCGCACGGCGGCAGCCGTCTCCAGGTCGGATCGGCCTCCGCCGAACGGCAGGACTTCAGTTCGGCGGATCCCCGGTGGTGCGATCGTGTCCCGCACTCGGCGGACGCACGCTTCCGGCGGGGCCTGTCCGTTCTCGAGGGTGTTGCGGAATCCGACGATGCGCATGCCCGCATTCTGCAAGCGGAGCTCGATGTAGAGCTCGATGGAAAAACCTTGCAGCTGAATATGCAGGGGCAGGCAAGCCATTTCCCCCGGCCGTCGCGAGGCCCCGCCGAAAAAGCCCTGAGCATCCTCAGCTCTCGACCGGATGGTCGACGTCAAGTGCTGATACTCGTCCGCTGATGCGCCCGCCGGGGAAAACGAAACAGGTTTCAGCATGGCCTCCCACATCAGGGCAGGCCGCCGGAAATCGACCTTCCCTGAAATGATCTGACCGCGATCAGTTCGATCCTGCTGTATTCACGCATGCGCATCCACCGCCTTCTGCATCATCCCTATCGCAGGGGTTCGGACCGGTCCGGTCATTTGTAGTCGTCCTGGTGGCGGCTGCGCGAATAGTTGGCCTCTGATGCTAAGAAATCGGCGCACGATCCCGGTAGTTGGACCCAGCCCGGGATCGGGGTGTCACCCACGGTGACCTGCGGCGCTGCACGGCGCTGTCCCCGGCGCGGACGAGACTGGGAGGGCCGGCGCTTCGCGCGCCGGGCGGTCGCGGCGGCGACCGCGTCGCGGACCCGGACCAGAAGTTCGGTCGGCGTCGGGCTCCGGGACAGGCAGCTCCACGCATTCGGTCGTACCAGGGCGGACGGCAGAGACGACCCAGGCCCGCATCGTCTCCGGAATCCGGGCATCTGCCTTTGGGCGCCTCAACTTTGCTTTTCACAGGTCGGAGGCCGTCTTCTCAGAAGTGAGAGGACGGCCTTTCGTGTGTCCGGGGCCCCTGCAGCCGAGCCGCGAGCTCCCCGGGCAGGCTGTCCCGGTTTGCCTGAGTGAGGTGGACGACCTCGATGTCGGCGCGCTGCTTGAGGGCATCGGTGAACGGATCGCGGTGCGCATGGACCGTGGCGACGACGTCGATGTCTGCCGCGAACAGAGTGGTGACCGCGTCCCGGAACGCCGTGCACGCCAGCTCCATCCGCCCCAGCTCGTCGATGAGCACCAGCCGCCCCGTCGCTTCCCCGGTTGCTGCCGGCCGTAGCGACGGCAGCGCCAGTCGTTCCATGACGCCGAGGTCGACGCCGTATTTCCCTACGTGCGGAGGACCAGGGACGTCGACATGGGCAAGTACCTCCCGTCGGCCTGTCAGGGTCTCCAGGGCGAATCCGACCCGTTGGCCGGATTGCCGGATCTCCTCCGTGGTGAAGCCGGTGGCCGCGCGGGCTGGCAGCAGTGCGGCCAGCCGGCGGAGGGCGGTCGTCTTGCCTGCGCCCGGGCGGCCCTCAAGCAGGATCCTCGTCGGCACAGTGCCATCTTCACCCCCGCTCCCGATTGCGGCCGGACGGGCTGGACCGAACGGGGGTTTTGGCGTGCGGATCAGTGCCGACGCCGCCGCCCGCGGGTATGGCGCTGCGCATGAGCGGAATTGAACTCGGCAGCACCGCGTTCGACGACAAAACGGTGATCCCCCGCCGGTACAGCGGGGAAGGAGAGAACATCTCACCGCCTCTGACCTGGTCGGGGGTGCCCCACGAGGCCACGGAGCTGGTGCTCCTGTGTGAGGACCCGGACGCGCCGGGGACGACCTTCCTGCACTGGCTGGTGACCGGCATCGACCCGGGGACGACCGGGGTGGCGGAAGGCCAGAAGCCCCAGGGCAGCCTGCCGTGGCCCAACGGTTTCGGGCGCGTGGGCTGGGGAGGGCCGATGCCTCCACCGGGGCTCGGGCCGCACCGGTACTTCTTCCGCCTGTACGCCCTGTCCGAGCCGCTGCCGCTGCATGACCGTCCGGGCGTCGAGGACGTACACCGTGCTCTGAAGGGCAGGGAGCTGGCCTCCGGCACCTTGGTGGGGATCTATCAGCGCTGAGCGTGTCATCGCGGGTCCGCCGCTCGTACAGCTTGACGCGCTCATGCCCGTCCTACCCGCCCTGCCCGATCGGCTTGAGAAGCCGGCCGGCCCGGCTGGACATCGCCGGGCTTGGCGAGTTCGAGGTCCACGGCCTGGCCTGCATCCCACGCCTTCGCGAGGCGGACCACCATCTGGCGGCCGGCTTCTCGCCGGGGAGGCTCGCCCGCGTGGGACGCAGCGCCCTGCCAGGGAGCGAGGACCCGACCGGACGCCGATGGGCCCGATGCCCGTCAAGGTCCGCCGTGCGGCCGAAGTCCTCAGGTGCAACCCGCACCACCTCACGGAAGCACAGCGTGCGGTCGTGGTGGACGCGTTGCAGTGAACGAGACGAGGAACCCGGCCCGGCAGGGCTCCGGAGACGTGTCCCGTCGGACGGGCGCCGTCGTGTGCGCCCTCGTCCTCACCCTGGGCAACGTGGTGGCCGGCTACCTCGCGCTGCTGGCGTATACGGCGGAACCGGCCGGCCCCTGGGACAGCGAGGCCATCGCTCACTCCGGTTCCGCGGCTGGCCTGGGCCTGGCTCTGGCCGTCGTGACGGCACTGCTCTCGTGGGTTTTCGTGAAGGACGAGTGGCTGAGCCGATGGTGGTTTACCGCCCCAGCGATGCCGGCCCTTGCTGGGATCCTGCGCCTGACCCTGCTCGCGCCCGGACTCTGACGCGGCTGCGGGCCCCACCGGAGTGCCGAGGTGAGGTCCCCAGGAGGCGGGTATTGCGGTGCCCTGGCTGCTGTCGATGAGCAACGTCGTCAGTTCCGCGCGCTGCTCGGCCGACATGGTGAGTGCCGAACCCCTCACCCCGCACCCCGGCTGCGCGCCGACCGTCGCGCCGACACCTGGGTGCCAGCCTTCGAGCGGGACTGGGCCAAGGCCCTGGAGGACTCCCGCCACAGCTACAGCCTCACCCCGCTGCACGACGTCGTCCGCGCCTGGCAGTTGCGCGTCGCCACGGCTCCGGCCGTCGACGTCCTGGACATCGTCTGGCTCGGGTAGAGACGCCCGCGACCACGGTTGGCTGCGGCTCTCGTCGACCGGATCCGGCGTGTCGAGGCCCGGATTCGCTCCCCTGGTCAGTGAACCGCGTAGAGCATGCGGATGCCGCGCTGCACTGAGCCGAGAGTACGGGCCGCCCGGCCGCACAGGCAGGCGCTCCGGGCGGCCCGGGCCGCCCGGGCACTCAAGGGTGCGGACAGCTGAGGATCGAGGGGTGTCGCTTTCCTGCTGACTCCGCGAAGCCGGCGCGGCATCTCGAACCAGCGCAGCAGATGAGGGTGCAGGCGATGCCGGTGAAGGCGGGGAAGTACTCGGCCTTGCGGTCGTACTTCGCGGCAGCCGATGGGGAGCGGACGGGCCTGGTCACCAGACGTCGTAACCCGGCGCTATGCGCACTCCTGAGTCCAGGATTCCACGGGCCGCGGACAGGGCTTCGCGGATTTTGCGCTGATCTGCCCGGCCCTCCTGGTCAAGCAGATCCGGCCGCACGACCTCACTCAGTTCGTCGAAGTGGAAGTGGGTCGGGTACCCCGTCATTTTGCCGATGAGGACGGCTCGTGGATTTCTGGCGAACTTCATCACGAAGGCGCTCGGCCGGAATTTCCCGGCCGAGCGCTTTGCGTATGCGGTCGCCGTGCCCACCGGCGAGGGGCACCGCACAGCCGACGTGCGTATCGACACCGTTGTGGACCCGGTCGTCCCGGACCTGAGGCCCGGCCGGGGCCTGGTCCCTGGGGTTCAGATGGAGCCGACGATCTTGTGGGGGGTGACGCGGACGACGACGCGTGTGTTGTCGTCCCCGTACGCGGGGTTGAAGTCGGCGTAGTCCTTGCCGGTGTACTTGCGGGAGAGCTGGTTGATCAGGTCTTGGCCGCCTTCGGTGGTGAGCTCTGCGGTGCCGCGGACCTCGGCGTAGGTGTAGGGGGCGTCGTGGGGGTTGATGAGGACGGTGATGCGCGGGTCGCGGCGCAGGTTTTCTTCCTTGCGGCGTCCGACGGTGGTGGAGATGAGCAGGTCGTTGCCGTCTCGGGCGAGCCAGGTGACGGAGACCTGCGGGCTGCCGTCGGGCTGGATCGTGGCGATGGAGGCGAAGACCGGCGAGTCGTCGATGATCCTCTTCAGGTCCTCGGAGAGCGTAGCGGGCACGGTTGGGTTCCTTCCTGGGGTTCTGCCCTGGTGGGTGAGCGGCAGGGACATCCTTGGGAAGCCGTTGGTTCCCGGGCAAACGAGGACTCGTTCCGTGTGGTTGGCGAGCGTGGGTGTGGTGCCCTGGATTTTGCCGGGGGCACTGGGCCAGGGAGTTCCGTGGGCCTGTCGGGGACCGGGAGTCGATTCACCCGGATGGGCCAGAGCGTGGAGACGCCGGCTCAGGGAGAACACGGGGGCTCAGGTTCCCGCCCGGCGGGCAGGGGCTTCGAAAAGGGCCGTGGGCATTCCGCTCGCGGCTCGTCACCCTGGGAGCACGTAGACGTGGTCTTCCGACGCGCCCCGGGTACCGGGCGCGGACGTGAGCGCCGGCTCGGTGCGCCGGTCGGGTGGTCCATCGGAGGCCGTGTGGATCCGTGAGCAGGCGGGGCATAAGTGGGATGTCGTCGCGGACAGGGCCGTGGGCGTACCGGCCGCCGGCGCGGGGCCTCCGCGGCCCGCATAAACCGGTCCCGCCCTATCGGGGACGCAGACCCTGGGCTTGGGGAGCGGACGGTCGGGCAGACCCCATGAGCCCGCACGTGCGGGCTGAACGGCACAGGAGCGAAGGAACATATGGCGGACGTGGCCGAGCGCTCGGGAATGAGAGCAGTACGGGGAACGCTTCTGCGTGGCAACGGATCGGCAGGTGCCCGATGTGCGGCTTGAGTGGGGAGGTGCGCTTCGACGGCGGCCGTCCCGACCTCGCCGCGGTCGAACGCATGGCCGATACCCTGGAATCGCGCGGACCGGACGGCCGAGGCGCCTGGTCGCACGGGGCGGTCGCCCTGGGGCACCGGCGGTTGAAGATCATCGACCTCTCTGAGCGGGGTGCCCAGCCCATGACCGACGCCCGGCTGGGTCTGACGGTGGTCTTCAACGGCTGCATCTACAACCACCGCGAGGTGCGCGGCCGGCTCGAAGACATCGGACACCGGTTCTTCTCCGACTCCGACACCGAGGTGCTCGTCAAGGCGTACGCACAGTGGGGCCTGGAATGTGTGGACCTCCTCGTCGGCATGTTCGCCTTCGCCATCGTGGAGCACCACACGGGCCGCGTCGTGCTCGGCCGTGACCGCCTGGGCATCAAGCCCCTGTACGTCACCCAGGACGCCCACCGGCTCCGCTTCGCCTCCACCTTGCCGGCCCTGCTGGCGGGCGGGGGAGTCGACACCTCCCTCGACCCGGTGGCGCTCCACCAGTACCTGAGCTGGCACGGCACGGTACCGGCGCCCAGGACCGTACTGGCCGGAGTGCGCAAGATCCCGCCGGCCACCGTCCGCGTCGTGGAGCGGGACGGCACCCACCACGACCACTGCTACTGGCAGCCCTCCTACACCCGGCACTCCGCATTCGGCACGGACCCGGCGCTGTGGCGCGAGGCGGTGTACGACGCGCTGCGCACGGCGGTGCGGCGGCGCACGGTCGCCGACGTCCCCGTCGGCGTGCTGCTCTCGGGAGGCCTGGACTCCAGCCTGATCGTGGCCCTGCTGGCGGAGGAAGGGCTGGAGGGTCCCGACCTCCCCACCTTCGCGATGGGATTCGAAGCGGAGAACGGGGAGGACGGCGACGAATTCCGGTTCTCCGACCTCATCGCCTGCACGTTCTCGACCGACCACCACAAGTTCCTGATCCCCACCAGCCAGCTCCCCACCGCGCTGGAAGGCGCGATCGGAGCCATGAGCGAGCCGATGGTCAGTCATGACGCGGTGGCGTTCCACCTGCTGTCCGAGCAGGTCGCCAAGGACGTCAAGGTGGTGCTCTGCGGCCAGGGGGCGGACGAGGTGTTCGCCGGCTACCACTGGTACCCGCCGATCGCCTCGGCCACTCGGGACGGCGCGCCCGCAGCGTACGCAGACGCGTACTTCGACCGGACGCACGACGAGATCACCGCCATGCTGCACCCGGCCGCGGCCGCGGCCCGCGACGCCTCCATGGAGTTCGTCCGTGCCCACATGGCCGTCCCCGGCGCCGAAACCTCCCTCGACGCGGCCTTGCGGATGGACGTCCACGCGCTCATGCCCGATGACCCGGTCAAGCGGGTCGACAACATGACGATGGCCTGGGGCCTGGAGGCACGCGTGCCGTTCCTGGACCACGAGCTCGTCGAACTCGCCGCCGCCTGCCCCCCTGAGCTCAAACTGGACCAGGGCGGCAAGGCCGTGCTCAAGGACATCGGCCGCAAGGTCCTGCCCCCGGAGATCGTGGACCGCACCAAGGGCTACTTCCCCGTGCCAGGGGTCCGGCAGATGGCCGGGCCGGTGCTGGCCCGCGTACGGGACGCCCTGACCGCACCGGAGGCGCGCCGGCGCGGGATCTTCGACCAGCGGCACGTGGCCGCACTGCTGGCGGAACCCGACCGCCACCGTGCCAAGCGGGGAGCCGGCACGCTGTGGCAGGTGGCTTCGCTGGAGATCTGGTTGCAGGTGCACGGCATTCACTGATCCGCGACGGCCTGTCGGAGGCGCAGCCCCGGCGAAGCGGAGAGAGGCGGAGAGAGACGGCCATGCCCCTGGATCGTACGAAGCCGACGGCCCCGTCCTCCGGCGCGCCGGAGGTCCCCGTACCGGCACCCGCGCCCGTACAGGTGCCGGACGACCACCACGGCGATCCGCCGGCCCTCCTCACCGCCCACGGATGCTGGTATCCCGCGGCCGACCCCACCGGCGAGTACGTGGCGTTCATCTGCGACCGGGCAGGGGTCCCGCAACTGTGGAGCGGGCCGGCCCGGAGCGCCGAGGCCCACGTCCTCGACGCCGACCCCGCCCCGGTGACCGAGGTGTCGTGGTCCCCCGACGGGCGCTGGATCGCGTACACCTCGGCCCCGGGTGGCGGCGAGCACACCCGGGTCCTGGTGGTGCGCCCCGATGGGACCGGCCGCCGCCTGCTCGCCGGCGCCGGGGCGGGCGGCACCGCTCACCTCGGATCCTGGACCCGCGACGGCTCCGCCCTCGCCGTCACGATCGCCTGGTCGTCGGAGCCGGTCGCCGAGCACAGCGGGCCCGGGCACCTGTCGCAGGACGAATCGGCACGGCTCGCGATGTCCGAGGCCACGGCCCCGGTGGGGGGCCCCGGGGCGGCCTGGACCGAACGCGGCGGATCCGCGACCCTCCTTGGTGGCGGCGCCGGTGGCGGCGCGTCACCTCGGTCCGGCCGACCGGCATCCGCCCCCCGTACGGGGCCCTTGGCCCCGGGCGCCGGCAGCCGAGCGGATGCCGGACCGGCGCTGGGCGGCGGGCTGGCCGCCTACCTCGTCGACCCGGACGGCACGAACGCCCCGGTCCTGCTGTTCAGTGAACCGGGGGCCGCCTCCCTGCGCGTCTGCGACATGAGCGCGGACGGCCGGTTCGCGCTGCTGCGCCGAGGCCCACGCGGCCACCGCGAGGGCCTCGTACTGGACACCGCGTCGGGCCGCACCACCTGCGCCCTGCGGGTCGCCGACGGGGACCCGTGGATCGGCCGGTTCTCTCCCGACGCGCGCACCCTGTGGCTGCGCAGCGACTGGGAACGGGAGTACGCGGCCCTCCTGCGGGTCCGGCTGGACGAGGACGGCGCCTGTGATGGCACCTTCGTCGCGTCCGAGCGCGAAGGGTCCGCCCTCGACCTGCTGACCATCCCCGACCACGGGCGGTGGGGCCTGGTCGCCTGGAACGTCCACGGCGCCAGCGAACTGCAGAGCATCGCCCTGCCCGCCGCGGACGCGGACGGCGAGGGCGACTCCGGACCGCACCATCGCCCGGACCTGCCCCACGAGGTGGTGACCCGCATGGCCGTGGGCCGCGGCGCTGTGTTCGCGGCCCTGTCGGGCTCGCTCCGGAGGCCCGGCATCTGGGAACTGGACGGTGGCGGCACCCCCGTACGCGCCCCCTGGTCGGCGCGCGACGAGGAGGCGGCCCCGCCCGGCCGGCCCCCCGTACGCCCGGTGCCGCTGCGCTGCCGGGCCCGGGACGGGCTGATGCTGGGCGGCTGGTACTACCGGACGCCGGACCGGGACCCGAGCCGGCCGGCCCCGTGCGTGATCCACCTCCACGGCGGTCCGGAGGAACAGGAGCGGCCGGTGTTCAACCCGCTCTACCACGAACTCCTCAGCCGTGGTCTGGACGTCTTCGCCCCCGATGTCCGAGGCTCGTCCGGCTGGGGACGGTCCTTCGTCGACGCCGACCTCGGCGCCGGCCGGTTCGCGGCGATCGACGACGTCGCCGACTGCGCTGCCCACGTGGTGTCGCTCGGGTACGCCGACCCCCTGCGGCTGGGGGTCATGGGGCGCTCGTACGGCGGCTACCTGACGATGGCCTCGCTGGTCTGGCATCCGGAGCTGTTCCGCACCGGAGTGGCCGTGTGCGGGATGTCGGACTTCGACACGTTCTTCGCCGGCACGGAACCGTGGATCGCACAGTCCGCGGCCGCCAAGTACGGGCATCCCGAACGCGACCGGGAGCTGCTGCGCGCCCTGTCCCCGATGAGCCGCGTCCACGAGTTGCGTGTTCCCGTGCTGACGGTCCACGGCGAGCACGACACCAACGTCCCGCCGACCGAATCGGAGCAGTTCGTCCGCGCCGCCCGCGACCACGGGCTGCCCGCGGAACTGCTGGTGCTCCGCAACGAAGGCCACGAATTCCTGCGGGCGGACAACCGCCGCATCTACCGACGCGCCGCCGCCCGCTGGCTGGAGCGCCATCTCGGGGCGAGCCCGGCGTCGTGAGGCCCGGGGGAGCGCTGCGGCGGTCCGCTACCGGCATGAGATTGCGCCGAACTCGGAGCGCGCCCCTCCTGACGCCCGATCAGGCGCTCGCCGCGGTTTGCGCCTCGGCGATGACCACGTCGAGCAGGGTCAGCAGGGCGTCGCGGGCGTCCGTACGGGAGCGGGCGTCGAGCAGGAGAACGGGCGTGGCCGGGTCGCGCAGGTGCAGTGCGGCGGCGATCTCCTCGGCGGTGTAGGGCTGCTCGCCGTGGAAGCAGTTCGCGCCGACGACGAACGGCAGCCCCCGGCTCTCGAAGAAGTCGATGGCCGGGAAGCCGCGGTCCAGGCGCCGCGTGTCGACGAGTACGAGTGCCCCGAGGGCCCCGTTCAGCAGGTCGTCCCACATGAACCAGAACCGCTCCTGGCCGGGTGTGCCGAACAGGTAGAGGACGACTCCCGCGTCGAGGAGGGTGATCCGGCCGAAGTCCATTGCGACGGTGGTCAATGTCTTGGACTCGATGCCGTCAAGGTCGTCGACACCGACTCCTGCGCTCGTGAGGCGCTCCTCCGTACGCAGCGGCTCGATCTCGGAGACCGCCTCGACCAGAGTCGTCTTGCCGACGCCGAATCCGCCGGCAATGAGGATCTTGACAGGGGATGCTTCCTGGACAGGAGCATCGGAGGTGTCATATCCGGGCAAGGTTGTCCCTGATTTTCATGAGCAGGTGGACATTGGTGGTTTCGGCCCTCTCCAGTGGCGGCCGATGGCCGATGAGCCCGCGGTCCGCGAGTTCGCCGAGGAGAAGCGTCATCGGAGTGAGGCGCATGTGCATCCGCGCGGCGATCTCGGCGACCGCCAGTCCGCCCGATGGCGCGCACATGGCAAGGATGGCACGCCATTCGGTGGGCAGGCCGCTGAGGGCGTCGTCCTCGGTGACCGCCGCCACGATCGTGGTGTCCATGGTGAGGACGGTCTGCGGAGCGGCGGCTGTACGTCCGTCGGTCAACGCGTACAGCCGGGTCCGGCGGAGGCTTCGGCGACGCTGCGGCTCGTCCGGCATTACGACGTCGACGCCGGTGTTGACGTCGGCAGCGGGGTGCGCTCGGGGGTGCCCAGCCACTCGCCGAGCGCCTGGGCAGTTCGTACCGCCTCGCCTCCCAGCTCGCCGAGCCGTGCCTTGCGGGACGTCACCACGATGAGCGTGCTGCCCTCCCCGCACCCGACGATGCAGAGGTACCGGTCGTTCATCTCCACCAGTTGGCGGATGACCCCGCCGCCGCCGACCTCCCTCGATATCGCCTTCATCGTGGCGGCGATCCCGGAGGACGCGGCCGCGATGCGCTCTGCCTGGTCCCGCTCAAGCAGGTAGGCGCTGAGCTTGAGCCCGTCGTTGGACAGGAGCACGGCTCCCTGGATGCCGGCGATCCTGCTCAGGTTGTTGTCCAGGACGCTGTAGATCATGTCGTTGGCTGTGGTGGTCATGGCTGATCCTGTCTGAGCTCTGCTTCCACTTTCTGGGTCCCCTCTTCGTAGTCCGCCCAGGCGTCGGCCACCTCTTCGGGTGTCGCCGCGTCCTGGCCGGCGTCCGGCTCCGGGGCGCGGGGCCCGCGGAGCTGCCGGGTGAGATGGGTCTGCGGGACGCGCTCGGGCAGGGGCGGGCGCGTGCCGTCACCGGGTCCGGAGCGAGCGGGCAGCGCACGCTCGGATCGCTGCCGTACGGACATGGGGACGGGGGCTCGTACGGGGGTGAGTACGGTGGCGGGCTCCGGATCCCGGTCGGGTGCCGGCCCGGGCTCCGCCGCAGGCACCGGCACCCGCTCGCCCTTTGCCTCGGTCGGCACGAGCAGCTCACCCGGCAGGATCACCACGGCCGCCGTCCCCCCGTACACCGAGCGCCGCAGCGTGACCCGGGCCTGGAGCTGGTCGGCCAGGTGGCCCACCACGAAGAGGCCCAGCCGGTGCGCGTTCTCTGCGAGGACGGAGTACGGCGGCGCCGTGTGCAGTCGCCGGTTCATCTCCTCGTACCCCGCAGCCGCCACGCGCGGTCCGCGGTCCTCGATCTCGATCGACAGCCCGTCCGCCGCCAGTTCGGCGCGTACGACCACCTTCGAGCGCGGGGGCGAGAAGCGGGTCGCATTGTCCAGCAGCTCGGCCAGCAGGTGGCTGATCTGACTGATCACGTGCGGCTGCACGCTCGCCTCGTCCAGCGCATGGCGTTCGATCCGCCGGAAGTCCTCGACCTCCGCGGCGGCTTCTCGCAGCAGGTCGGCCAGGCGCATGGGCTCGGTGTGCGGGTCCGGGATCTCGCCACCGGCGAGGATGAGGAGGTTCTCGACCTGGCGCCGCATCCCCACCGTCAGCTGATCGGACCGCATCAACTCGGCCAGGAGCGCCTCGTCGTGGCCGAACGCGTCTTGGAGGTCCTCGGTCAGGCTCAGCTGGCGGCTGACGAGGTTTCCGGTGCGTGAGGCGATGCCCGAGGCGAACAGGCCGAACCCGTGCCGCTCGGCGGCGAGCTGCCGGTGTCCGTCGACGGACACGGCGACGACGCGGGCGAAGGCGTCGCTGATCCGCCCGACCTCGTCCTGGTGCCCGCCCACGGCGGGCAACGCCTCGGTGTCGACGGCCTGCCCGCGCTGGAGCCGGGCCACCACGTGGGGCAGTGTCTCCTCTGCGATGGCCACCGTACGGGTGTGCAGGCGGTTCAGCCTGCGCAGCACCGACCGCGTGGTGAGGACGACGACCCCGGTGACCAGCAGGAGGGTGCCGCCGCTGCCCCCGACCAGCCAGTACACCTCGGTCTCCAGCTCGGAGGCCTTCGCATCGGCGTGCGCGAGCACGCTCCGCGACCGGTCCGCGTTGAGCGCGGCCAGCTGCGGCGCGAACGCGTCGTGCGCGGCACGCCAGCCGCCGACATCGACCGGCAGCTTCACTCCGGACGCGGTGTCCTGGTGGTTGCTGACGACCGCACTCTCGATGCGGATCTTGGTGCGCCAGGCGTCCGAGGCGGTGAGCCTGTCGTACGAAGCCTGTTCCGCGGGCGACAGGTACGGCACGATCCAGGTGTCGTAGAGGTACCGGTGGGTGCCGAGAGCATCGAGCAACTCGGAGAAACCGGTGGACGCCAGCTCCCTGGACGGCCCGGCCAGAGCGAGGAGGGTATCCTCGCGCGCCACCATCTCTCCCGCGGAGAACAGAGCGACGGCGGGCCTGCTCTCCTGGTCGAGTTCCGCGTCCTCCGCGTGGCTGAATTCATACTGGTACGCACGGAGAATGTCGCCGATCACGTCGGTGTAGTAGTCGACCACCTGTTCGGCGCTGCCGTTGTGGGCGTCCGCGCGCTTGCGGAAAGCAGCCAGTTGGTCAAGCCGGGCGCCCACCTCGTCGAGGTGGCTGCCGCTCTGCCCTGAAGGCTGCGCAGCGCCGCTGCTGCCGGAGGCATGCCGGATCTCCGCCACCGCACGGTCCGTTGCCGCCCGCTTCTCGCGGAGGTCGTCGTCGGCGACGGCGGTGCCCGCCCACCGCGCCGCCGTCATCACCCGCTCTGCCTGCAGCTGGGTCATGAGCCCGGCCAGCGGTACGCCGATCCGCTCGCCGGCTTCCACATCGGTGCGCAGGTGCTCGGACTGGGCCAGCAACTGCTGGGCGGTCACGGTCACCTGGGCGGCCATCGCCACGGTCGGGACGACGGCCAGGCAGACCAGCATCGTACGCAGGCGCACGGTGCGGCGGCGCCGAAGGGGAGGCGGGCTTGGTGGACCTTCGGGTTCCATCGGAGACATCGGTCCTCGGGAGCGGTGGCACAGGGAGGGGCCCACGGACGGCCGAGCACAGTCCTCGGGAGAGGACATGGGGGAACTGCCGACGCGGCCCTGTGGGGTGAGGGTACAGATCGATCATATCCAGCCAGTCCGAATAAACGGAGAGCTTACTTCCCTGCTCATGCGTGGTATGGGTGCGGATACGCGACCGGCCCGAATCCGTCTCGTCGCTCCATCGCTCCATCGCTCCGGCCAACACTTCTGCTGTGGTCATGTGGCGATCGGTTCCCCGGCGCAAGTGGTGGCGACGTCGTGAGGTTCGCGTCCGGCGGGCCCGCTCCGACGCCGCCCGGTGGCCACGTACGCGGTCATCGGCGACACCAAAGGCTGGCCCGGTCAGACCAAGTCAGACCAGGTCAGACACCCCATGTCGTTCGGTGTCAAGCGGCATGGGGTTAAGCGTGGTGGGACCAGGCGGTCGCTTCGTCGTAGCGGGTGCGGGTTTTGAG
>NZ_JBEORW010000073.1:0-22983 GCF_040302565.1 Streptomyces sp. NPDC097981 | reverse complement strand
CCTCGTCGAGCAGCAGCGCGATGCGCTCGCGTGCGGTCAGCTTGCCCTTGGCGTGCTGCGCCTCGGTCGCCCGGTCACTCGGTCCACGCCGCGCCAGCTCACGGAGCTCGCTCAACTCGGCCACTTTCCCGGTGAGGTTCGTCGTCATGTGCCCTCTCGAGCCCGGCCCCGCGGAAGCGGGCGTCATCGGTTCGCGCGGACCTCCAAAGGGCCGCGCCCCCGCCATTAAACGAGCGGCCGACGCGGCTTCTCCACCGCCTCCTACCCCTATCCTCCGCGCGACCACCCCTAGAGCGGAAACAGGCGAATCCGCACGCATTTGAGGTTTCCTTGAGGTTTCCGATCGTGACGAAACGGAAGGTGGAGGATTTCGTTGAACCGGCCGCGGCTTGGTTCCGCGTGCCACGGGAAAGGAGCGCAGGCGGGAGACCGGACTAAAGTTGGTACAGTTCAATCAACCTGCCGAACGGGAAGTACGGGCCTGCCGTTTGACCAACGGTGAGCCCTGAATTCCAGGCGCTCCTCGGACACCGCCTT
Organism: Streptomyces sp. NPDC097981; assembly: GCF_040302565.1. Classification (NCBI taxonomy): domain Bacteria; kingdom Bacillati; phylum Actinomycetota; class Actinomycetes; order Kitasatosporales; family Streptomycetaceae; genus Streptomyces; species Streptomyces sp. NPDC097981. The sequence continues at coordinate 22,446 of NZ_JBEORW010000073.1, read as the reverse complement.
CCTGTTACGCGCGGTAACTCGAAGTGAATAGCCATGTCATGCCATGAGACCGACATGCGACGTTTCTTATCTCATCGGGGAGGCTTCCACAGCCATGTTGGTGGAGCGGGATGAACAGATCGCCAAGCTGACCTCCTGGGTGACCGGCGCCGCCCGGTCCCACGGAACCGAACACGGAGCCACGTACGGAATCACAGTCGCCGGTGCTCCTGACGACCTCACCACGCCCGGCCGGACCGCCGTGATCAGCGGCCCGGTCGCCTCGGGCAAGACGGCTCTGCTGCACCGCGTGCTGGAGCGGACGGCAGACTCGGGCGTCCGGCTCCTCAGCGCCGTGACCTCCGCCGCCGAACAGGACATCCCCTTCGGCGTGGTGGAGGAACTGCTGCGCGACACCGCGGACGCCGCGGGCCCCCTCCCGCTCCGCGGGCCGGCCGGCACCGAGGACCTCGTCCCCACCCAGACGCTCATGGCGTTCTACGCCCGGCTCGCCGGCCTCGCGGCGCGCGGGCCCGTCCTCATCGCGATCGACGACGTGCAGTACGCCGATCCGCAGTCCCTGCACTGCCTGTTGTACGCCCTGGGCCGCGCACGCACCGCGGGGGCGGGCCTCTCGCTGATGGTCACCCGGGGCCCCGACGCGGGCGCGACCCCGCCGCGGGTCCTGGAGGAACTGCTCCGTCGGATCGAAGGGCCGCGCCTGCGGCTGCGCCCGCTCAGCGTCCAGGGAGTCGAGGCCCTGCTGGCCCACCGGGCCGCGGAGACGGACCGTTCGGCCGCCCACGCGAGCGCCCCCGCGCTCACCGCCCGTCTGGCCGCAGCCCTGCACGGGGCCACCGGAGGCAACCCGCTGCTCGTGCGCAGCCTCCTGGACGACCACGACCCCCGGCGGCGGGGCGAGGAAGCGGCCGACGGATCGTTCCAGCCGGGCGACCGGTTCCTCCGGGACGCGCTGATCTGCATCCACCGGACGGGCGCCGACGGCCTGCGGGTCGCCCAGGGCATCGCGCTGCTCGGCATCGCCGGTCCGCTGCCGCTGCTGGCCCGGCTGGTGGAGGCCGAGGAGCGGACGGTGGAGGAGGTGGTGGCCGCTCTCGGTGACGCGGGCATCCTCCGAGGCTCTCGCTTCTGGCACGGCGCGGTACGGACGGCGGTGCTGGAGAGCCCGGACGACGACGACGTGGCCCGGCTGCGCCGGCGCGCCGCGCGGCTGCTGTACGGGGCCGGGGCGGCGCCGATGGTCGTCGCCGCGCACCTGCTGGGCCTCGGGCCGGGCGTTCCCGACGAGGAGTGGGTGCCTCGGGTGCTGAGCGACGCCGCGCACACGGCGCTGGCCTCCCAGCGCGTCGGGTTCGCGGTGCGCTGCCTGCGGCTGGCCGAGGAGTGCTCCTCAGACCAGCGGGAGCGGATCCGGCTCCGGGCGAGCATGGCCAAGTTCATATGGCGGGTCAACCCCTCCGCCTGGGCCCGCGAACTGCGGCCGCTCAACGCGGCGTTGCACGAGGGTTCGCTCCCGGTCACGGAATCCCTGCGGCTGGTCGACGACTTGCTGTGGAACGGCTGGATCGACGACGCGGCGACGGCGATCCAGCACGCTCTGGAGGGCTGGCCGGGGACCCCCGATCCCGCGATGACCACGGAGCTGCGCAGCGTACGGCTGGTGCTGGCCTCCACGTACCCCACGCTGCTGGACCGGCTGGACGGCGCGCTCGTCCCGGCCTGGGACGGCGCGGCGCATCCGGCGGGCGCCGCGGAGGACGGCATCCTGGCCGCGATGGGGGCGTTGCACGGCGTCCTGAGCGCGGGCACCGGCGCCCCGGCGGCCGCCGACGGCACGGCCCCGGGCGTACGGGACCGGGCCGCGGCGGACGAGCGGCTCGCCGAGAACGCCGAGCGGATCCTGTCCGGGACCCGCCTCACGGAGGAGACGCACGTCACCGTACGGGCGTGCCTGCTGGCCCTGCTGTACGCGGAGCGGCTGGGCGCGGCGATCCTGTGGACGGACCGGCTGCTGGAGGAGGCCGCCGAGCGCGGCGCGCCCGGGTGGACCGCCGTCATGCAGGCGATGCGCGCGCACATGGCGCTGCGCCGCGGCGAGCCGGCACAGGCGCTCCGGCTGGCCGAGGAGGCACTGGAGCAACTCCCGCCGCACGGCTGGGGCGTGGGTATCGGCATGCCGCTGTCCGCCCTCATCGAGGCGCGGACCGCGATGGGCGACCACGAGGCGGCGGCGGCGCTGGTGGACCACCCGGTGCCCGAGCAGATGCTGCTGACCCGCTACGGCCTGCACTTTGTCTACGCGCGTGGCAGGCACCAGCTCGCCACAGGGCGGCACCAGGCGGCGCTCACGGACTTCATGACCTGCGGGCGGCTGATGCGCGAGTGGAAAATGGACCGGGCGGGCCTGGCGCCCTGGCGGGTCGGGGTCGCGGAGGCCTCGCTGGCCCTCGGCAACCGCGATATGGCGGAGCGGTTCGCGAGGGATCAGCTCGCCGAGGACGCCGGACCGCGGGTGCGCGGCCTGGCCCTGCGCGTCCTGGCGGGTACCCGGCCGCTGCCGGAACGGCCCGCCCTGCTGGACCGAGCCGTGGCCCTGCTCCAGGAGGAGGGTAACTCGTACGAGCTGGCCCGGGCACTGACCGACCTCGGAACCGCGTACGAGCGGCTCGGTGACACGGCGCAGGGCAAGACCTGCACCCGGCGGGCGGGGCGGATCGCCGAGGCGGGCGGGGCCCGGGACCTGTCCCAGCTCCAGGCCGAGCAGCCCTCGCAGAGCGCACCGCCGCAGCCCTTGGCCGCACCGGCGCCGGGCCCCGCGCGGCCGCAGCAGGCCGCGGCGTCCATCCTGACGGACGCCGAGCGCCGGGTGGCGGCGCTCGCCGCGCACGGGTACACGAACCGGGAGATCGGCGCCAAGCTGTTCATCACGGTCAGCACCGTGGAGCAGCATCTGACGCGGGTTTACAGGAAGATCAATATCACTCGTCGTCAAGACCTGCCGGTCAGTTGGGACATCGATGTCGCGCATACTGCCTGATCCCGCCGCCCAGCCCGCGCCCACCGCCGCCGGAGCCGCGCCCGCCACCTCGGCGGCCGGTCCCCGGTTGCTCGCGGTGAGCGACCTGCACATCGGGATGGCCGACAACAGGCCCATCACCGAGTCCCTGAAACCCACCCACCCGGAGGACTGGCTGATCGTCGCCGGCGACGTCGGCGAGCTGACCGAGGACATCGAGTGGGCGCTGCGCCTGCTGGCCGGACGCTTCGCCAAGGTGGTGTGGGCTCCGGGCAACCACGAGCTGTGGACCCCGTACGAGGACCCGGTCCAGTCCCGCGGCGAGCAGCGCTACCGGTACCTGGTGGAGCTGTGCCGCGGGCTGGGCGTGGTCACGCCCGAGGACCCCTGGCCGGTGTGGCGGGGACCCGGCGGCCCGGTCGCCGTCGCCCCGCTGTTCCTGCTGTACGACTACACGTTCCGGGTGGCGGGCACCACGACCAAGGAGGAGTCGCTGGCCCGGGCGCACGAGGCCGGCGTCGTCTGCACGGACGAGTACCTCCTGCACCCCGACCCGCACCCGGGCCGGGACGCCTGGTGCCGGGCCCGGGTCGAGCTCACCCTGCGTCGGCTGGAGGCGCACGACCCGGCGGTGCCGCTGGTCCTGGTCAACCACTTCCCGCTGGTCCGGGAGCCCACCGACGTGCTGTGGCACCCGGAGTTCGCCCAGTGGTGCGGCACCGTTCTCACCGCCGACTGGCACCGCAGGTTCCGTACGGCCGCCGTGGTCTACGGCCACCTGCACATCCCCCGGACCACCTGGTACGACGGGGTGCGGTTCGAGGAGGTGTCGATCGGCTACCCGCGCGAGTGGCGACGGCGCGGTCACCCCAAGGGCCTGCTGCGGCAGATCCTGCCCTACACGGAGGAAGAGCCCCGGACGTGATAGAGACCCTGCTGCCCGAAGAGGTGCGCACGAGCGAGGCCTTCGGGCCGGACGGCTCCGCGGTGCTCCATCCCGAGGAGGCCGTTCTGGTCGCCGCGGCGCCGAATGAGCGGCGCGAGGAGTTCACCACCGTACGCGGCTGCGCCCGCCGCGCGCTGGCGGCGCTCGGGCTGCCGCCGACGCCCGTCCTGCCCGGGAAGCGCAACGTGCCGCAGTGGCCCGCCGGGGTGGTGGGCAGCATGACCCACTGCGCCGGCGGCTACCGGGCCGCCGTCCTCGCCCGCGACACCGATCTGATGGCGGTCGGCATCGACGCCGAGCCCGACCTGCCGCTGCCCCGGGGAGTCCTGGAGTCGATCGCCCTCCCCCAGGAGCTCGTCTGGGCCCGCACCCCGGTGACCGGGGCGGCCCGGCTGTGCCGGGACCGGCTGCTGTTCAGCGCCAAGGAGGCCGTGTACAAGACCTGGTACCCGCTGGTGGGCACCGAGCTGGACTTCGACGACGCCGCCCTGTCCTTCCGTACCGACCAGCACCTCCCGGCCGGGAGCCCGCGGCGCGGCGCGTTCCGGGCACGCCTTCTGCGCCCGGGGACGGCCCCCGACGGACGGCCGGTGACGGAGTTCACCGGCCGCTGGCTCGCGGAACGCGGTCTGGTCGTCACCGCGATCGCCTTGCCCGCCCGCCGGGCGGCGTCGGCCGGCGGGCACACCACCGCGTACGGCGCCGGGGGCGGGGTGGGGCACCCGGGTCGGTAGGGGTTGTCGGGCTCCGGCGCCGCTGCGTAGCGTGCGAGGACCGGACCGACTGTGCACGGCGTACCGGGGCGCGTGGCACTCCCCGCCCTCCGGGCCCGCTGCGTCGCCGCGTCGCCGGCCGCGCCCGGCTCGTCTCCGGTTCCCCTGGAAGCGATGTCGAACCGGCCCGAGAGGTACTCCAGATGACATCAGCAAGCCCGGCCCCGACCACCATGCTCGTGCCGGACTTCCCGTTCTCCTACGACGGCTGGCTGCGCCACCCGGCGGGCCTGGGCTCCCTGCCGCCCGGGCGCGCCGGCACGCCCGTGGCCGTGGTGGGCGGCGGGATGGCCGGACTGACCGCCGCCCACGAGCTGATGCGGCTGGGCCTGCGCCCGGTCGTGTACGAGGCCGACCAGCTGGGCGGCCGGATGCGCTCGGTGCCCTTCCCGGGGCAGCCCGGCTGTGTGGCGGAGATGGGCGCGATGCGCTTCCCGGTGTCGGCCCGCGCGCTGTTCCACTACATCGACCTGCTGGGGCTGCGTACCCGCCCCTTCCCCAACCCGCTGGCGGAGCACACCCCGAGCACCGTCATCGACCTGGGCGGCGTACGCCACACCGCGCGCACCACGGAGCAACTCCCGGACGTCTACCAGGAGGTGGCCGCGGCATGGGAGAAGGCGCTCCAGGAGCGGGCGGAGCTGTCCACGATGCGCGACGCCGTCCGGCGGCGTGACGTGGAGACGCTCAAGCACGTCTGGAACCGGCTGGTCCGGGAGTTCGACGACCAGTCCTTCTACGGGTTCCTCGCCACCAGTGCGGCATTCCGGTCCTTCCGGCACCGGGAGATCTTCGGGCAGGTGGGCTTCGGCACCGGCGGCTGGGACACCGATTTTCCCAACTCGCTGCTGGAGATCCTGCGCGTCGTCTACACCGAGGCCGACGACCACCAGGTGGCCGTCCTCGGCGGCTCCCAGCAGGTGCCGCGCGGGCTGTGGGAACACCGGCCGGGGGACTGCGCGCACTGGCCGGCGGGTACCTCGCTGGCCTCCCTGCACGGCGGGGCGGCCCGGCCCGGGGTCCGCTCCGTGCGGCGCGACGGCGCAGGGTTCACCGTCACCGACGCCGACGGGCGCCGGGACCGGTTCGCCGCCGTGGTCTACACGCCGCATGTGTGGACGCTGCTGAACCGCGTGGAGACCGATCCGGCGCTGCTGGGCGCGCCGCTCTGGACGGCGGTGGAGCGGACCCACTACATGGGCTCGTCCAAGCTGTTCGTGCTGACGGACCGGCCGTTCTGGCGGGATGTCGATCCTGACACCGGGCTGCCGGTGATGAGCATGACGCTCACCGACCGGATGCCGCGCGGCGTCTACCTGTTCGATGACGGCCCGGACCGCCCGGGCGTGATGTGCCTGTCGTACACGTGGAACGACGACTCCCTGAAGATGGCGACGCTCAGCGCCGGGGAGCGGCTGGACGTCCTGCTGGGGAAGCTCGCGGACATCTATCCGGGGCTGGACATCCGCTCGCACGTGGTCGGTGAGCCGCTGACCATCACGTGGGAGACCGAGCCGCACTTCATGGGCGCGTTCAAGTCGAACCTGCCGGGTCAGTACCGCTACCAGCGCCGGCTGTTCACGCAGTTCATGCAGCGCGGGCTGCCGCAGGCGCAGCGGGGCTTCTTCCTGTGCGGCGACGACGTGTCGTGGACCGCCGGTTTCGCGGAGGGCGCCGTCACGACGGCCCTGAACGCGGTGTGGGGCGTGCTGGACCACCTGGGCGGGGCGACCCACCCGGACAATCCCGGCCCCGGTGACCTCTTCGAGGAGCTGGCGCCCGTCGAACTGCCCTACGAGGACTGACGGTCACCACGCGCGTGGGCGCCCCCGCCGCAGGGCGGGGGCGCCTTTCGCCGTGCCGTCGGGACGGCCGGTCAGGCCTGGTCGGCGGCGAGCGCCGTCAGTGCCTTCTTGTCGGGCTTGCCGTTGCGGTTGAGCGGGAACTGCTCCAGCACCACGACCTTGTTGGGCTGTTCGAAGGCGGGCAGCAGGGCGCACAGCCGCTCCCGCCAGTGGGCAGTGTCCCGCAGCTCCTCGTCCTCGACGAAGAAGACCAGCTGCGAGCCGCGCAGTTCGTCGGGCAGGGGCACGATCCGCGTGGGGCAGCCCTGGGCGGCCACCTTCCGCTCGATGAGCTCGGGGTAGAGCGTGTAGCCCATGCGGTGCACGGCGAACTTCCGGCCCAGAACGTGCAGGTTGCCGCCGGCGTCGAGGTGGCCGAGGTCGCCGGTGGCCTGCCAGCCGGTGGCGTGGGCCGGGACAATGGCGCCGTCGTCGGCCACCTGCCCTTCGAGGGCGTCGGGGGTGTCGACCTGGATCTCGCCCGTCTCCCCCGCCGGCAGTTCGCGGCCGTCCTCGTCGACGATGCGCAGCCGGATGCCCTCCATGGCACGGCCGCACGCGACCGGGTTGTCGAGGGTGGCGAAGGAGATGTTGCCGAGTTCCGTGGATCCGTAGCTGTCGAGCAGCGGCAGCCCGAACTCGGCCACGTACCGCTCCACCAGCGGTGCGTCCAGGGGCGCCGCACCGACGCAGAACATACGGGTGCCGGCCAGGTGGGCGCGCAGCGCCGCCTTGCGGGTGACCAGGCTGAGAATGCTGCGGTAGCTGGACGGGGTCGCGTCGATGACCGTGACCCCTGCGTCGCGGGCCATGCGCAGGGCACGGTCGAGGCGGCGGTAGGGGGCGATCACCAGGGAGCAGCGGGTGAGCCAGGCGATGAGCACCATCGACAGGCCGTACTGGTGGGCGAACGGCAGCAGCGGCATCAGGACGTCGTCGGCCCGGTGCCCGACCTGGTCGGCGTTGCGCTGGAGGTTGCGCAGGAACGAGGCACCTGACTTCACCACGCCCTTGGGGGACCCGGTGGAGCCGGAGGTCCACATGATGAGGCCGTCGGGAAGCTCACCCCAGGCGTCGAAGGACAGGGCCGCGGCGGCGGGCTCGTGGTCTGCGACGGCGACCATGAGCTCGTACAGGTGGATGGGGTCGGCGTCGGGGTAGACAGGGGTCTCGTCGTCGACGAAGGTGACCTTGACGCCGGTGCGGAGGGCGATCCGGCGGGTCTCCTCCGCGTGTTCCTGCTGGTCGACGAGGACGATCGAGGCGCCGACGTGCATGAGCGCGTACAGGACGCACACGTAGCTCGCCGAGTTGCCGGCCTTGAGCATGACCCGGTCGCCGAGGCCGACGCCGCGTTCGCGGATCGCCTCGGCCACCCGGAGGGCGTCCTGTTCGAACTCGTCGACGGGCCGTACCGAGTCGGCTGAAAATATCTTCGCGGTCATCGGTCGCACAATGTCCTTCCTCTGGGCCGTGACACGGCCGGGCGGCGTGCGGTGCGCCGGGCCGGCGGTGGTTCGGGGCCCGTTCAGGGGTGGATCGCGGGAATCGCGAGCTTCACAAGGGATGGGGATTCGGCCGGTGCCGCCCCGTTGGGTTCGTGCGGTGGGGCCGCCCTGGGCACGGGTCTCCACGCCCGCACGCTAGGCAGCGGGCCGCGGAGCGGGTACCCCTGAACGACCCCTTGGGGCCCCTCAGTCGGGGTCCGGTTCACCGAGCGAGATCAGCTGGTCGTGCACGATGTTGACCACCTCCCGGCGATGCGACTTCAGGTACCCCTGGGCGCCGGGGAAGACCTCCAGGTCGAAGCGGCCGGACGTGCACCGCCGCCAGCCGCGGACGCCGGCCAGCGCGGCGCGCGGATCGTGCTGGGCCGTCAGCGCGACGACCCGGCAGCTGAGGGCGGGCGGGCCGAGGCTGCCGCGGTGTCCGGGATTCGTCCGCCCGGAGACGAACAAGGTCAGCGGGGCACCGTACGCCTCCCGCTCCAGCCTGCATCCCACCGCGTAGGCCAGATCGGCGCCCATGCGGTGCCCGAAGAGGGCGAACGGGCGGTCGGTCCAGCCCCGTACCGCCTCGAAGACCTTGTCCGCCAGTAACTCGACCGCCGCGGGGTCGAGTTCCTCCTCGGCCGACAGGGAGGGGTACTGCACGATGACCAGTTCCACGGTGGGCAGCAACAGCTCGGCCATGGCGAGGTAGCAGAGCGGGGAGTTGCGTGAGCTCGGGAAGCAGATCATGCGGTAGCTGCTCGGGAGCGCGGGCTGCCGGATCTGGATCAGGCCGACCTCGTCGGGGGTGGTCTCCTCGGCGGGGGACCGGTTGTACGCATGGGTCATGCTCCCTGGGACTCCGCCTCGGATGGTGCCTCTGACTCGTAGGTCGGGTGTACGGCCGGCTCCTCCTGAGCGGAGTGCCTTCATGAAGGGATCTGCGCCTCGTCGTGGTCGCCGGCGGTGCCGGAGACGACCTCCAGGCCCTGGCCGGCCAGCCACCGCAGGACGTCGGTGATCTCCAACCCGCCGCGGGCGGAGGGCTGGACGGCCTCGACGGCCCGGTGCACGGCGTCCGTGAAGAAGTACACCCCGGCCCGGCCGGGCACGGCCTGCGCCGCCGGGCGGCGGATGCGGAACTCCTCCAGTTGTTCGCCGATCCCGCCGGGGACGAGGGTGTCCCCCGGGTGCGTCACGAAGTCGTCGTCCCCCAGCCAGTGGCGCGCGGTACGCACGGCGTGGGCCAGGCCCGGCGGCCGGTGCTGGGGGAGGTAGGTGACGCTGACGCCGAAGCGGGCGCCGTCGCCGACGGCCGCCCGGACCTCGTCGGCGGTGTCGCCGAGGACGATGCCGACATCGGTGATGCCCGCGTCGGCGATGCCCTCGATGGCGCGGAAGAGGACGGACTGGTCGGCCGAGTGCTGGTGCTGCTCGGCGGAAGTGGTGGGCGGGGGGCGCAGAGGCGTGCCGGATCCCCCCGACAAGACGAGTGCTTTCACGGTCTCCTCGCGGAATGGTGAGGCGAGCGGATCTGATCCGGCGCAGTCACCTGGCGATGCTATGAGGATATTTGCCGGGACCGCAATACGTGGTCACCCCTACACCCCCCCCTATGCCTTTCCTCTTCCCCCTAGGCCCGGAGCCGGGCGGACCACGGAGGAGTCCGGTGTGTTAGACATGGCGTGCACATATCTTTTCCGCGTCCCATTCAGTCGGCGCCCGACGCGCGGCCGGTTACGCGATATTCCCCGCGCGGACCCCCCGGACCGCCGTTTCCGCGTCCCGCTTGATTCGCAGGCATAAATGAAATCTGAACGACCCGTGGATTCCGCTGTCGTGGTCGATGGACTGGTCAAGAAGTACCGGGACCGTGACCGGCCGGCGGTGGACGGCTTGAGTTTCTCGGTGCGCCGGGGTGAGGTGTTCGGCTTCCTGGGTCCCAACGGAGCCGGAAAGACCACGACCATCGGCATCCTCACCACCCGCGTGGCCCCCACGGCGGGGCGCGCCTTCGTACAGGGCGTCGACGTCGTGGCCCACCCCGCGCAGGCCCGCCGGGCCTTCGCCGTCGTCCCGCAGCGCAACAACCTCGACCAGTCGCTCACACTGCGGCAGAACCTGACCTTCCATGCCGGCTACCACGGCATGCGCCGGGCCGAACGGCGTCGGCTCGCCGACGAGTGCCTGGAGTGGGTGGGGCTCGGCGACCGCGGCAAGGACCGCGGCGACCAGCTCTCCGGCGGCCAGGCCCAGCGCGTGATGATCGCCCGGGCCCTGATGCACCGGCCCGACGTGCTCTTCCTGGACGAGCCGGCCAACGGACTCGACCCCCAGGCGCGGCTGTTCATCCACGAGCGGGTGGCCGAGCTGAGCGGGCGCGGTGTGACCACCGTGCTCACCACCCACGACATGGACGAGGCCGCCCGGCTCTGCGACCGCGTCGGGATCGTGGACCACGGGCGGCTGCTCGCCCTGGACACCCCACAGGCACTCATGCAGAGCCTGAGCGGCACCGCCCTCACCCTCACCGTGCGGCCGGCGGAATCCGGCGCCGTCGAGGTAATCCGCCTGCTGGAGAAGATCGAGGCGGTGACGCGGGTCGAACGGATCGAGCCCGGCCGCCCGGAGGGTTCCAACGACTCCGTCGACTCCGCGGACGGCACGGCGCCGGACGCCGAGGACCTGGCCGCGGACGCGCCCGTACGGCTCCGCCTCTACAGCGACGCGCCGTCCGGTGCGGTGCTTCCGGCCGCCATCACCACCCTGACGGCGGCGAACTGCGACATCAAGGACATCAAAGTGGGCACCGCGACACTGGAGGACGTCTTCATCGCGCTGACCGGCCGGGAGCTGCGATGAGCACCGCCACCGCACCCGACCCGGTCGCCGGCTTCCCCCAGGAGCTGAAGCCCGCTCCGGCCGGCGTCCGCTCGGTGACCCGTACGTTCTTCTTCATCCTGTGGCGGGACGTCTTCGTCACTGGCCGCGAACTGGGCACCTTCCTCGCCCAGATCCTCGTGGAACCGTTCTTCATCCTGTTCGTCTTCGGCAAGGTCCTCGGCGAACTCGGCTTCACCGGCGGCAGCTTCCAAGCGGTCCTGCTGCCCGGTGTGGTGGCGCTCAACGCCTTCCTGGTGAGCCTGCAGAACACGGCGCTGCCGCTGATCATCGACTTCTCCTGGAGCAAGGAGATCGAGGACCGGCTGCTGGCCCCGATCCCCACCACCCTGGTGGCGGTCGAGAAGCTGGTCTTCGGCATGCTGCGCGGCGTCGTCGCCTCGCTGCTGATGATCCCGATGGGCTTCATGGTCCTGGACCACGTGTCCTGGCCGATGGACCGGTTCCCGGCCACCCTGGGCGTGCTGCTGATGGGCGCGCTGGCCGGCAGCACGGTGGGCCTGACCATCGGCACCCTGGCCCCGGCGCGGCACATCAGCATCGTCTTCGCGGTGACGCTGACCCCGCTGATGTTCACGGGCTGCACCCAGTTCCCGTGGCACGGCCTGGCGGACATCCGCTGGTTCCAGGTGCTGTGCGCCTTCAACCCGCTGACCTACGTCAGCGAGGGGATCCGCGCCCTGCTGCTGCCGCCCGGTGGTCCCGGCTCGATCCCACTGCGGGTGGACCTGCCGGCGCTGACGGCGGCGATCCTGATCTTCGGCGCGATCGGCATCAAGGGCTTCCACCGCAGGGCCCAGGACTGACCCTGTTCGTCCGCTTCTCCTCCGGCCTCGTGCCCGGACCGGCGCACCCGCGCCCGGCCGGGTGCGAGGCTTTTTCTCGTCACCAAATCCGTCCGCACCCTCCACACCATCTCCACCATCACGGAAGCAAAGGTATTCACGGACCATGACTCATTCCGATGCGATTGCCGCGGCGCCTACGCCAGACTCCTCCGATTCCCGGACCGGGACCGCCATCGTATTCCCCGGCATGGGCCCCGCGTCGTTCGCCGAGGTCGGCAAGTTCCTGATGCTGGACCCGTATGCGAGGGCCCGGCTAGCGGAGGCCGACGAAGCGCTCGGATATTCGGTGTTCGACCGTTTCCGTGACTCCGAGGAAGACTATTCCGTCGATTTCCAGATCGCCTTCCTGGTGAACTCCATGGCGCTGGCGGACCGGGCCGTGGACGCCCTCGGCGTCTCCCCCACCGTCTGCGCGGGGCCGAGTTTCGGCCAGAAGGCGACCGCCGCTTTCACCGGGTCGCTCTCCTTCCCCGACGTCGTCCGGCTGACCGCCGAACTGGCCCGCTGTGAGGAGGAGTACTTCTCCGGAGCGTACGAGGACGTGGTCACCCACTGCTTCGTCCGCACCCCGCAGGAGCGCCTGGACGAGATCCTCGCGGGCTTCGATGACCGGGGCGCCTGGTACGACCTCTCCGGCCGCCTCGACGCGGGTTTCCACATGCTCTCCGTACGGGAGAAGGAGCTCGACGCCCTGAACGCCGGCATCAGCGCGGCGGGCGGCTACTCCATGTACTCGATGCGGCCGCCCGTGCACGCGGCGGCCTTCTCGGCGCTGCGGCGGAAGGCCGAGGAGGAGGTCTTCGGCGCGTACGAACTGGCCGACCCCGCCCTCCCGGTGGTCGTCGACCACGACGGCACGGTCGTGCGGGACGCCGCCGGGATGCGCGAGATGATGCTGGACACCTTCGACCGGCCGATCCACTGGCCGGCCATGGTGGAGTCCCTCAAGGGGCTCGGTGTCGGCACGCTGTACGTGACCGGCCCCGACAACCTGTTCCACCGGCTGGACGTCACCAAGCAGAACTTCGAGGTCGTCCCCGTGGGCCTGCCGAAGAAGCGGGTCCGCGAACGCGAGCGGGAGCAGGCGCTGGAGCGGTCCCGGGCGACCCGGGCCCGGCGCGCCACCTCGGGGCCCGTGACCGCCTGAGGAAGCGAACACGGGCCGGGCCCCATCCCCTGAGGGATGGGGCCCGGCCCCTTTCACGTCACCGGACCGGCCTGCCTCAGACAGTGGCGTCCAGCCACTGCTCGACGGCTCCCGCGGTCGTCGTGGCGTGCTGCTCCATCATGGTGAAGTGGTTGCCTGCCACGTCCACGGCCGTGTGCTCCAGGTCCCAGTACGAACGCCAGTCGCCGTTCGTCGAGCGCTTCCAGTCGAAGAACTGCTCCTCGGCCCGGACCAGCAGCGTCGGCGCCTTCACGGCTTCCGGCTTCCAGCCGCCGAACAGCCGGAAGTAGGCGCCCATCGCGAGCAGCCGGCTGTCGTCGACCGGGACGTAGCTGCCCTGCCGCTCGTCCACCCCCACAGACAGCCCGGGCTGGACGCCGATGATGGCGTCGTCGTCGTGCGAGTAGATGTCGACGAGGACCACGGCCTCCGGGAACACCCCGGCGCTCTCCAGCCGACCCGCCACCGCGTGGGCGAGCATGCCGCCCGAGGAGTGCCCGAGCAGGACGAACGGTTCTCCCTGCGCGTGCCGCAGGACGGCCTCGGCCTGCGCCTCGATCACCGCCTCGGCCGTCGAGGGCAGCTGCTCCCCGCGCAGGAAGCCCGGCGCGGCCATCGCGTGGACGTCCCGCCGGCCGCGGAACGCGGAGGCGAACCGGGCGTACTGGTGCGGACCCGAGATCGACAGGATCGAGGAGAAGCAGACCAGTCCGGGCCGCGTCCCGCCGCGCGAGAGCCGCACCAGGCTCGGCGCCTTGCGCAGCTCGGCCGACGAGGCGAACGACGGCCGGAACCGCGACGCCTGCATGAGCAGTTCCATGAACTGACCGGACGCACCCTGCGTCCCCGCCTCCTGGAGCATGGCGCCGAAGACTCCGGCGCCCTCCTCCCCGTCCTGCCCGGCCGCACCGTCGGGCCCGGCCGGGCCGCCCGGGGCCCCGGCGAGCTCGGCGCGCAGCCGGGCGGCGACGAGGAGCGGGGTCGGGTGGTCGAAGAGCAGGGTGGCCGGCAGCCGCAGGCCGGTCGCCGCGTTCAGCTGGTTGCGCAGCTCGACGGCGGTCAGCGAGTCCAGGCCGAGCTCAAGGAACTCCTGGGACTCCCCCACCGCGTCGGGCGAGGGATAGGCGAGCACCGCGGCAGCCGTGGCACGCACCACCTCCAGCAGCACCCGTTCCTGCTCCTCCTCCGGCAGCGCCGACAGGCCCGCGAGCCGTCGCGCCGCGGCGGACACCGCCGCGTCGGCGACACCGCGGGCGGCGGCCCTGCGCAGGCCCCCGCGTACCAGCCCGCGGAAGAGCGGCGGGAGGCCTCCGGCGTCCGCCTGGGCCCGCAGCGGCGCGGTGTCCAGCCGCATGGCGACGAAGACGGTTCCGGCCCCGGTCAGGGCGCTCGCCGTGTCGAAGAGGGCCAGGCCCTCCTCGGAGGAGAGCGGGGCCAGTCCGGCGCGCGCCATCCGCTGGACGTCGGCGTCCGTGAGGGCGCCGGTCATCTCGCTGCGCTGTTCCCACAGCCCCCAGGCCAGCGACACCGCGGGCAGCCCCGCCGCGCGTCGGCGCTGGGCCAGGGCGTCGAGGAAGGCGTTCGCCGCCGCGTAGTTGGCCTGCCCGGGGCTGCCGAGCGTACCGGCGGCCGAGGAGAACAGGACGAACGCGGCGAGGTCCAGGTCACGGGTCAGCTCGTGCAGGTGGAGGGCCGCGTCGGCCTTCGGCCGCATGACCGCGTCGATGCGCTCCGGGGTCAGGGACGGTACGAGTCCGTCGTCGAGGTGGCCCGCCGTGTGGACGACGGCGGTGAGCGGGTGCTCGGCCGCGATGCCTGCCAGCAGCGCGGCCAGCTCCTCCCGGTCGGACGCGTCACAGGCGACGACCGCCGCCTCCGCGCCCAGCGCGGCGAGTTCCGCGACCAGCTCCGCGGCGCCGGCGGCGGCGGGACCGCGCCGGCTGGTCAGCAGCAGGTGGCGTACGCCCCGCTCGGTCACGAGGTGCCGGGCGAGCAGGCTGCCGAGCACTCCGGTACCGCCGGTGATGAGGACGGTGCCGTCCGGGTCGAGCGCGGGGACTGGTGCGCGGTCCGGGGCCTGTTGGGCGGCGTCGTCCGTCTCGGGGCGGGCCGCCGGGACCCGCGCCAGCCGGGCGGCGTGCAGGGACCCGTCGCGGACCGCGACCTGGGGTTCCCCGCTCGTCAGCGCGGCCGTGAGCGGCGGGGCGGGTTCCGCCGCCCCCTCCGCGTCGAGGTCGAGCAGCAAGAACCGGCCGGGGTTCTCCGACTGCGCGGAGCGCAGCAGTCCCCACACCGACGCGTGCGCCGGATCCGCCACGCCCTCGCCCGGCCGTACCTCGACCGCGCCACGAGTGACGACCGCCAGGCGGGCCCCGACGAGGGCCTCGTCGGCCAGCCAGGTCTGGACGAGGTTCAGGGCGTCATGCGCCGCCTGCCTGGTGGCTCCGGCGACGTCGGCGGTGATGTCCGCCGTACCGTCCGGGTCGGTCGCGGCGTACGAGACGAGCACGGTGTCCGGCCGCGGCTTGCCGGCGGCCACCACTCCCGCGAGCACGTCCAGGTCCGCGTAGACGTCGGCGGTGACGCCGGCGTCCCGCAGCGTCGCTTCCAGCCCCAGGGTGTCGGTCCCGACCACGGCCCAGCGTCCGCTCGTGGCGGCGGGGGTCCCGGTCAGTGCGGGCCACTCCAGCCGGAAGAGCGACTCGTGGAAGGCGGGCCGGGCCGACCGCAGCCGGGCCGGGTCGAGCTCCCTCAGCAGCAGGCACTCCACCGACACGACCGGTTCGCCCTGCTCGTCGAAGGCCGCGAGGGACACGGCTCCGGGTCCTGCGGGAGCCAGCCGCACGCGCAGCGCGCCCGCCCCGACGGCGTGCAGGCCGACACCGGTGAAGGAGAACGGCAGCCGGATCCGGTCGCCCCCGCTCGCCTCCTCGTCCACTGTGGCGAGGAAGGAACCGAGCGCGAGGCCGTGCAGCCCCGCGTCGAGGAGCGCCGGGTGCACACCGAAGTGCGCGGCGTCGGCCTGCGGGCCTTCGGACAGCGAGAGTTCGGCGAACAGTTCGTCACCGCTGCGCCAAGCGGCCCGCAGGTTGCGGAACGCCGGGCCGTACGCGTACCCGATGGCGGCGAACTGCTCGTACAGATCAGCCACGTCGAGCTGTTCGGCCCCTACGGGAGGCCAGACCTCGGGGCCCGACACCCGCGGCGCGGCCTCCGCGCCACCCGCGCCGAGCACACCGCCCGCGTGCCGCGTCCACGGCTCCTCCTGGCCCCGACCGCCGTCGTCGATCCCGGTCTCCGGGCGTGAGTGGACGTGCAGCACGCGCCGTCCCGCTTCGTCGGGGGCTGCCACCGACACGCGGAGCTGGAGCGCACCCTGCTCGGGCAGTACCAGCGGCGCCTCAAGGGTCAGCTCCTCGACGAAGTCGGTGCCGGCCCGCTGGGCGGCGTGCAGCGCGAGCTCCACGAAGGCGGTACCGGGCAGCATGACGGTGTCCGCCGCCCGGTGATCGGCCAGCCAGGGGTGGCTCTGGAGCGACAGGCGCCCCGTGAACAGGAACCCTTCCGAGTCGGGCAGTTCCACGGCCGCACCCAGCAGCGGATGCCCGGCCGAGCCGAGCCCGGCGGAGGCCACATCGCCGACCTGGGCGACCGGGACCTCGATCCAGTAGCGGTCGCGCTGGAAGGCGTAGGTGGGCAGCTCCACGCGCTGGGCTCCGGTACCGGCGAAAACGGCGTCCCAGTCGACCGTCACACCTCGTACATGGGCCTCGCCGAGGGAGAGCCAGAAGCGCTCCAGGCCGCCCTCGTTGCGTCGCAGGGAGCCCAGGACGGCGGCTTCGCGGCCGGCGTCCTCGGCGGTCTCCTGCATGCCGACGGTCAGCACCGGGTGCGGGCTCGACTCGACGAAGACGCCGAAGCCCTGGTCGAGGAGGGTGCGGGTGGCCTGCTCCAGCTCGACGGTCTGGCGAAGGTTGCGGAACCAGTAGCCGGCGTCCAGCTCCGGGCCCTCGACCCACTCACCGGTGACAGTCGACAGGAAGGGAACTTCGGCGGCCCGCGGGACGATCGGGGCGAGGAGTTCAGCAAGCTCGTCCCTCAGCAGCTCGACCTGAGCGGAGTGGGAGGCGTAGTCGACGGCGATCCGCTTGGCACGGATCCCGTCGGCCTCGCACGCGGCGAGCAGCTCGTCCAGGGCCTGGCCCTCACCGGACACGACCACCGAGGAGGGGCCGTTGACGGCGGCGACCGAGATCCGCTCCTCGCCCCAGGGGGCGATGCGCTCACGGACCACGGCGGCCGGCAGGGGTACGGAGACCATCCCGCCCAGCCCGGCCAGCACGCGGCCGATGGCCTGGCTCCGCAGAGCCACAACCCGGGCCGCGTCTTCCAGGGAGAGGATCCCGGCCACGCACGCGGCCGCGATCTCACCCTGCGAATGCCCGATCACCGCACCCGGCCGCACACCCGCCGAACGCCACACCTCGGCCAGCGACACCATCACCGCGAACAGCGCCGGCTGCACCACATCCACCCGGTCGAGCGAAGGCGCACCATCGACACCGCGCAGGACATCAATCAACGACCAGTCGGTGAACGGCTCCAGCGCCTTCGCACACTCGTCCATCCGCCAGGCGAACGCCGAGGACGACTCCAGCAGGCCTGCCGCCATGCCCACCCACTGCGAGCCCTGACCGGGGAAGACGAACGCTGTCTTCGCGGTGCTCACGATGCCGCGTGCCACGCCGGACGCCGCGACCTCGTCCCGCAGTGCGGTCAGGCCGCGCAGCAGCTCCTCCCTGTCGCCGGCCACGACCACCGCACGGTGGTCGAAGGCGGCGCGGGTGGTGGCCAGGGAGTGGGCCACGTCGGCAGCCCTGAACCCGGCCGCGTCCTCCAGGTGGTCCAGCAGGCGGGAGGCCTGGTCGCGCAGCGCGTCCGCCGACTTCGCGGACAGTACGTACGGCAGCACCGGCACCGCGTCGCCGTAGGCGGCGGTCTCAGTCTCCTCGTCCGGGGCCTGCTCGATGATGGTGTGGGCGTTGGTGCCGCTGATGCCGAACGACGACACGGCGGCACGGCGCGGGCGACCGGTCTCCGGCCATTCCACCGACTCCGTCAGCAGCGTGACGGCGCCGTCGGCCCAGTCGACGTGCGGGGTGGGCTGGTCGACGTGCAGGGTCTGGGGCAGCACACCGTGGTGCATGGCCTGGACCATCTTGATGATGCCCGCGACACCGGCGGCGGCCTGCGTGTGGCCCATGTTGGACTTGATCGAGCCGAGCAGCAGCGGCCGGTCCGCCGGCCGGTCCTGGCCGTACGTGGCCAGCAGCGCCTGTGCCTCGATCGGGTCGCCCAGGGTCGTGCCCGTGCCGTGCGCCTCCACGACGTCCACATCGGCGGCGGACAGGCCCGCATTGGCCAGGGCCTGCCGGATGACGCGCTGCTGCGAGGGCCCGTTCGGGGCCGTGAGGCCGTTGCTGGCGCCGTCCTGGTTGATCGCGGAGCCGCGGACCACGGCCAGCACCGGATTCCCGTTGCGCCGCGCGTCCGACAGCCGCTCGACGAGCAGCATGCCGACGCCCTCGCCCCACGCCGTGCCGTCGGCCGCGGCGGCGAACGGCTTGCAGCGGCCGTCGGTCGCGAGGCCGCGCTGACGGCTGAAGGCGATGAAGGTGCCGGGCGTGGCCATGACGGTCACACCGCCGGCGAGCGCGAGGTCGCACTCTCCGTTGCGCAGCGCCTGAGCAGCGAGGTGCAGGGTGACGAGGGAGGAGGAGCAAGCTGTGTCGACGGTGACGGCCGGGCCTTCGAGGCCGAAGGTGTACGAGACGCGGCCCGAGGCGACGCTGCCCGAGCTGGAGGTGCCCATGTAGCCCTCAAGTCCCTCGGGGGCCCGGTGGAGCAGGGTGCCGTAGTCGTTGTACATGACGCCCGCGAAGACGCCCGTACGGCTGCCCCGCATGGTGGCCGGGTCGATGCCCGCGCGCTCGAACGCCTCCCACGACGTCTCCAGCAGGAGCCGTTGCTGCGGGTCCGTGGCCAGTGCCTCGCGCGGCGAGATCCCGAAGAACACCGGGTCGAAGTGGTGGGCGTCGTGCAGGAACCCACCAGCGGTGCTGTAGCTGGTGCCCTTGCCGTCCGGGTCCGGGTCGTAGAGCGACTCCAGGTCCCAGCCGCGGTCGTCGGGCATGTCCGAGATCGCGTCCCGGCCCTCCAGCACGAGCCCCCACAGGTCCTCGGGAGACCGCACGCCGCCCGGGAAACGGCAGGCCATCGCCACGATCGCGATCGGCTCGTCGTCGTGAGCCGTCGCCGCGACAGGGCCCGTGGCCGCCGCCTGGCTGCCGAGCAGCTCGGCGTACAGGAACTCCGACAGGACGGCGGGGGTCGGGTAGTCGAAGACCAGCGTGGCGGGCAGCCGTACACCGGTCGCGGCGCCCAGGCGGTTGCGGAGTTCGACGGCGGTCAGCGAGTCGAACCCGACCTCGTTGAACGACCGTGCCGGGTCGACCACTTCAGGCCCGACGAAGCCGAGGACCGCGGCGACCTGGCCACGGACGAGGTCCACCACGGCACCCGGCTGCTGCTCCTTCGCCAGCGCGGCCAGCTGCCGGGCGAAGGTACCGCCCCTGGCGGTGGCGCGACGGGTGGGCATGCGGACCAGGCCCGACAGCAGCGGCGGGAGCATCCCACTGCCGGCCTGGGCGCGCAGCGCCGCCAGGTCCAGCTTCACCGGCACGAGCAGCGGGTCGTCCGTGCTGAGGGCCGCGTCGAACAGGGCGAGACCCGTCTCCGGCGTGAGGGCACCCACGCCGCCGCGGTTCATGCGGTCGCGGTCACCGTCGTCCAGGTCACCGCCCATGCCGCCGACGCTGGTCCACAAACCCCAGGCGAGGGAGGCAGCCGCCAGACCCTGCG
Organism: Streptomyces sp. NPDC097981; assembly: GCF_040302565.1. Classification (NCBI taxonomy): domain Bacteria; kingdom Bacillati; phylum Actinomycetota; class Actinomycetes; order Kitasatosporales; family Streptomycetaceae; genus Streptomyces; species Streptomyces sp. NPDC097981. Next base: position 2,539 of record NZ_JBEORW010000073.1, on the reverse strand, counting down.
CCCGACGGTGGGCGGCCAGGGCGTCCAGGAAGGTGTTGCCCGCCGCGTAGTTGGCCTGACCCGCGCCACCGAAGACACCGGCGGCCGACGAGAACAGCACGAACGCGGAAAGGTCCAGGTCCCGGGTGAGTTCGTGCAGGTTCCACGCCGCATCCACCTTCGGACGCAGCACCGCCGACAGACGCCCGGCCGTCAGCGAACCGACCACACCGTCATCCAGGACACCAGCCGTGTGCACGACCGCCGTCAACGGATACTCAGCCGGTATGCCGGCCAGTACGGCCGCCAGGGCCTCACGGTCGGCCACATCACACGCCGCCCACGACACCTCAGCACCCAGACCGGCGAGCTGAGCCGACAGCTCCGCAGCACCCTCGGCCGCCTCACCACGCCGGCTCACCAGCAGCAGACGCCGCACACCGTGCTCAGCGACCAGGTGACGCGCGAACAGCCCGCCCAGCGAACCACTCGCGCCGGTGACGAGCACCGTGCCCTCAGTGGGCCACCCGACGGCCGCGTCTGCGGCGACCGCCGCACGGGCCAGCTTCGGCACCAGCAGCGAGCCGCCCCGTACCGCCAGCTCGGACTCGCCCGAAGCCAGCGCGGCCGACAGTCCGGCCTCGATCTCACCCTCGGCGTCGATGTCGATGTCGATGTCGACCAGGACGATCCGGCCGGGGTTCTCCGACTGCGCCGAGCGCACCAGACCCCACACACCGGCATGGGCCAGGTCCGACACGCCCTCGCCCGGTACGGCCTCCACCGCACCCCGAGTCAGGAACACCAGACGCGCATCAGCGAAGCGCCCGTCGGACAGCCACTCCTTGACCAGCGTCAGCACCCGGCCCGTCTGCGCGTGGACCGCGCCCGCGACGTCCTCGGCGGCCGACTCGACGCACGGCACCACCAGCGCCGCCGGAATCTCACCGCCCTCGGCCACGGCCACGGCCAGCCCGGCGAGATCCGCGAACACCTGCGAACCCTCGCCCAGCATCAGCCAGTCACCGAACGACTCACCGGACGCCACCTCGGACCAGGCCACGCGGTACAGGGAGTCCCCGTGGCCGCCGGCCTGCCGGCCGAGCTGCTCAGGCGAGAACGCGCGCAGGGCCAGACCGTCCACCGACGCGACGGGCGCACCCTCGACATCGGCGATCTCCAACCGCACCGCGTCCCGGCCGGCCCGCGAGAGCCGCACCCGCACACTGTCGGCACCGACCGAATGCACCGCCACGCCCGACCAGGAAAACGGCAGCCGACCCTGACCGGTGTCCTCCACCAGCGAGCCAAGGCCGATGGCATGCAACACCGCGTCCAACAGCGCCGGGTGGATCGTGAACTGCTCCGCACCCGGCTCGGTCTCGCCGCCGAGGCTCACCTCGGCGAACACGTCCTCACCCCGACGCCAAGCGGCCCGCAGCCCCTGGAAGGCCGGCCCGTACCCGAAACCAGAGTCGGAGAGGCCCTCGTACAGACCCTCCACCGGAACGGCCTCCGCCCCGGCCGGCGGCCACTCGATGAGATCGAAGCCGGGGGTGTCGCCCGCCCCCTCGGCCAGGATCGCGGTCGCGTTCCTGACCCACGCCTCGTCATCCGGCGCACGATCGTCGCGGGAGTGGAAGACGACCGGTCGGCGGCCCGAGGCGTCGGGCGCCGCGACGGAGATCTGGAGCTCGACACCCCCCTCCTCGGGAAGCACCAGCGGAGCGGCGAGCGTGAGCTCGTCCACCAGATCGCAACCGACCTGCTCACCCGCCCGCAGAGCCAGCTCGACGAAAGCCGTACCCGGCAGCAGGACCGACCCCATGACCCGGTGGTCACCGAGCCAGGGGTGGGTGGCCAACGAAAGCCGCCCGGTGAGGAGCAGCCCATCGGCGTCCGCCAGAGAGACCGAAGCGCCCAGCAGGGGGTGATCTGCGGACCTGAGGCCCACTGTGGTCACGTCCCCGCCGAGGGTTCCGGCATCGAGCCAGTAGTGCCCGCGCTGGAAGGCGTAGGTGGGCAGGTCCACGTGCTCGGCGCCGGTGTCGGAGTGGAAGGCGTGCCAGTCGACGGCGATGCCGCGTACGTGGACCTCCGCGAGGGCGGTGGTGATGGTCGCCGCCTCGGATCGGCCCTTGCGCAGGGCCGGAACGAAGGCGACCGGGCCGGTGCCATCGGTCAGGCAGGACTGCGCCATCGCGGACAGCACGCCGGCGGGGCCGAGCTCGACGTACGTCGTCACGCCGGCGGCTTCCAGGGCGCGGACACCGTCGAGGAAGCGCACCGCCTCGCGAACGTGCCGGACCCAGAAATCAGCCGAACCCATCTCGTCGGAGACGAGCGCTCCGGTGAGGTTCGAGACGACCGGGATGCGCGGGGCCTCGAAGGTAAGCCCGCCGACGGCCTCGCGGAAGGCGTCGAGCATGCCGTCCATGTGCGGCGAGTGGAACGCGTGGCTGACCGTCAGCCGCTTGGACTTGCGGTCCGGGAAGGCCTCCGCGACCGCGACCGCCGCGTCCTCGTCCCCGGCGACGACCACCGCCCGGGGGCCGTTGAT
>NZ_JBEORW010000072.1:0-23039 GCF_040302565.1 Streptomyces sp. NPDC097981 | reverse complement strand
GCCGGATTCATCGCGACCAGTACGTTCGGGGCGTCACCCGGCGTCAGGATGTCGTGGTCGGCGAAATGCAGCTGGAACGACGACACGCCGGGCAGTGTGCCGGCGGGGGCACGGATCTCGGCCGGGAAGTTCGGCAGCGTGGAGAGATCGTTCCCGAAGGACGCCGTCTCCGAGGTGAACCGGTCACCGGTGAGCTGCATACCGTCACCCGAGTCACCCGCGAACCGGATGACCACCCGGTCGAGGCGGCGGACTTCTTTGTCACACGCCCTTGTCACGCCAGGGGCAGTGGTTTCCACGGACATACGTGCGTCGGCTCCCGTCGGTGCTGGTCCGCGAGTGCAAGCAGAAACGTCGGCGGACACGCGTTGCGTTGCAAGGTCGTACACCTCCCCGGAGATTAGGCACCGCTGATAGAGAGGCGCTTGTGCGGTCGCCCAGCGCGGGCTTGAGCAGGCGCACGTACGCGGGAGCGGTCATGCGCTGAAGTCGTCGAGGCCGAGGGCGCGGAGGCGCTCCGGGTCGACGATCACGTCGATCGCGACGATCCTCGCGGACGTGACCGTGAAGGCCATGAGGGACAGGGGACCGTTTCCGGAGACGACCACGACTCCGGCCGCGCCGTTGATCAGTACCGGCCGGACGAACGGGATGAGGCTCCTGTACAGGGCGGCCTGGGAGGCCACCGTCTCGGCGCCCCGCAGGACGACCGTCTGGCGTGCGCGGGCGGTGCCGCCGTCGGAGCGCAGGATGACGTCGGGGTCGAGGACGGCGACAAGGGCTTCGAAGCGGCCGTCGCGGGAGGCCTCGAAGAAGGCGTCGACGACCTTGCGCTGGAGGGTGAGATCGGGATCGGGCACCGGGGCCTGGCCCTGGACCCGGCGGCGGGCGCGGCTCGCGAGCTGGCGGGTGGCGGCCGGGGTCTTGTCGATCAGCGGGGCGATCTCGTCGAAGGGCACGGCGAACATGTCGTGCAGGACGAACGCGAGCCGCTCGGCCGGCTGGAGCGATTCCAGCACCACCAGCAGGGCCAGGCCCACGGAGTCGGTCAGCATCACCTCGTGTTCGGGGTCGATCACCTCGCCGCGCGTGACGATCGGGTCGGGCACGCGCGTTTCGAGGGGTTCCTCGCGGCGCGTCTCGCGCGAGCGCAGCATGTTCAGGCAGATGCGGGCCACGACGGTGGTCAGCCAGCCGGCCAGGTTCTCGATCTCGGAGGTGTCGGTGCGCTCCAGGCGCAGCCAGGCTTCCTGGACGGCGTCCTCGGCTTCGCTGAGGGAGCCGAGCATCCGGTAGGCGACCGCGCGCAGCCGGGGCCGCTCCGTTTCGAAGCGGTCCACGGGCCGAGAGCGTACGTCCACCTGCTCATGTTCCTTCCGTGCACAGCCGGTTCGCCGACACGATTGTCGTACAGATATCGCGCAGGTAGATCGTCTTATGAAGCCGTGGCGGCCCCGGATGCCATGACCGCCGCGGGACGGACCCGGGTCAGCATCAGGTCCAGGAACCGGTCCGGGTGGCGGAACGACGCGAAGTGGCTCGCGTCCTCGATCAGTGCGAACTCCTTGACCGGGGCCTCGACGTCGTCGAAGAACGCCAGGGCGCGGTCGGCGGGGGTGATGACGTCCCGGTCGCCCTGGAAGATGAAGAACGGCAGCTCGAAGCGGGTGCCGTCGGCCCGGTCGTCGAACCCGGCGAGGGCGGGGGTGAGCTGCGCGGAGAACTTCATGCCCGCGAAGTACTGGCCCAGCTCGCGCAGCGAGTGCAGCGGCGAGAACCACAGCGACCGCAGCACCACGCTCTTGAGGGTGTCGAGCGTCAGCGGATCGGAGGACGCGGTCAGCTTGTCGTACGCGGCCCGCTGGTCGGCGGTCAACCGGCGCGGGTCGCTGCCCATCTCCTCCACGGCGGCGGCGTCCTTGTCCTTCCCGGCCGCGCGCAGCCGGGCCAGGAGGGCCTCGTGGACGGAGGTGTCGCGGCCCGCGTCCAGGATGTTCTGGTCGGTGCCGACGTAGGCGGAGTACAGCTCGGGGTGGCTGCGGGCCAGGCGCAGGCCGAAGACGCTGCCGAGCGAGCTGGCGACGAGGACGACCCGGTCGGCGCCGAGCCGCTCGCGGGCGTACCGGGTGACGTCGACGGCGTCCTCGTACAGCCGGGCGAAGCTCATCTCGCCCTGGCCTTCCGGGCCGGAGCGGCCGAAGGTCTTGCCCGCGCCGCGCATGTCCCAGCGCACGACCGTGAAGTGCTTCTCCCAGGACCGGGTGCGCACGCCGAAGACCGAGTGGGAGGCGCCGGGGCCGCCGTGGATCTCGACCATCACCGGGTTGGCCGTGTCCTCGCCGCGGATCGAGATCCACTGCTCGATGCCGCCGATCCGGACGAACCGCTGTTCGTCGATGCCGTGCGGGGTGTCGATGCGCAGGAGCCGGGCGTTGGCGGTACGGCGCAGGGCGCGGTGGCCCAGCAGGGCGGTGATGGGCGTGGCGAGGAGGGCGGCGGAGGTGGCGAGAACGGTGGCGAGCATGGTGACCCCTCGGATCCGATAACTGTGTATGCCGTAAGCGATTACGTTTATGTTATATACAGTTCCGAGGCGTGCCGTCAACGGGTCTGGCGCGCAGCGATCCGAGGAGCGGGGCCGTATGGCCAGGAGCAGGGACGAGAAGCGCGATCCGGCGGTCAGCCTGGCGCTCCTGTGGGGTGAGCAGGGACAGCCCAGACGCGGCCCGAAGCCCACGCTGAGCGTCGAGCGCATCGTGGACAGCGCCCTCGCCATCGCCGATGCGGAGGGGCTGGACGCGCTGTCCATGCAGAGCGTCGCCGCGCGCCTCGGCGTGACCACCATGGCGCTGTACCGCTACGTCCCGGGCAAGGCGGAGCTGCTCGACCTGATGGTCGACGCCGCCTTCGGCCCGGCACCCGACGTCGTGGACGTGCCGGGGGGCTGGCGTGCGCAGCTGGGCGCGTGGGCGCGCGCATGCTGGGAGCAGTACCGGCGCCGGCCGTGGATGGTGGCCGCCACCGGGATGCGCCGGCAGCTCATGGGGCCCCGTCAGCTGGCCTGGCTCGACTCCGCCTTGGCCTCGCTGTCCGGGACGGGGCTGCCGTTCGCGCAGCAGCACGCGGCCTTCCTGCTGCTCATCGGACACATTCGCAGCCTGGCCCAGCAGCTGGTCGACGATGACGAGGAAGGCCGTCAGGAGTGGAACCGGCTCACGGCAGAGGTGTGGAACCGGCACGGCGACCGGTTCCCCGCGCTGACCGCGGCCATCGCGGGCGGGGCCTTCACCCCGCGCGGCGGTGATCCGCTCGATTTCGGGCTGGAGCGGATCCTGGACGGCATCGCCGCGCTGATCGAGCGGGGCGGCCCGGGCGACGCGCCGGAGCGGTAGGGGGGTCCGGAGCACGCTGCACGGCGCTCGCGCCGGTGGGGGCGGACGAAGCGCATATCGCCCGCCCGGCCGCCGTGTTACGAGGTCCAGGCCCCGGGGCACGGTACGGCGGGCAGGGGCGGTGCGGGAGCTTGCGGATCCGGGGGGCGGCGGCCTCGGCCTCCCGGGCCTTGTGCAGCAGGCGCAGACGGGCCGTCAGGAGGACGGCCAGTGCGGCCGCCTCCTCCGCGGTGGGGTTGCCCCGGGAGATCCGGATCGAGGCCATGGCCAGGGCCGCCGAGGGCGCGGCGGCAGCCGGAGCCGGCGGAGCCTGCGTACGCGCGGGCGCTTCCGCGGGACGCTCCCGTACGGGGGTGACGCGGACGGCGGGGACGCGGAAGACGGGCGCCGGGGTGGGATCGGTGACCAGCGGTCGTTCGCCGACGATGCTCATGCGGACCCTTTCGACACGGATGCACCGGGAAGAGCCGGTGCCGCATGCTCGAGGTTCGGTCGCGGCACTCAAGCCTGACCCGGGTTCCGCACGGGACCGTGTACCGGCTCGTCCTACGCCTGAGTGAGGGCCCCGCGCACGAGACATTCACCGCGGACAAAAACCGGCACGATGGTTTCATTTGAGCCAACTTGGCGAGGATCCGGAGCCCGCGCGGCCGTTGCCTTTCAGGGCGCCTGCCTCGAGCGCACCCGCCAGGCCTCCGCAAGAGTCAATCAGGACCCAATCGCCGGTCAAGCGTGCCACGTCAGACTTCCCACGGGCCGATTTTCCGGTGGGCTCGAGTGCAGGAATCGCGCGTTCCGCACCCTGGGCTGGGGTCCGTACATGGGCCCGGTTGAGTGGTGCCTGGCTCTGCCGTGCCTCAGGAAGAGTTTTAAGGGTGGCGGAGAAGCGTCGCGTTCATAGCAAACCGTACGTGCGGTTTGTTAATCTCCCCGGGTCTTGGTGTCACTTGATCCTGACGGGAGTCCCCCCACCATGGCAACGTTCCTCCATAAACTGGGCCATTTCGCGTTCCGAAGGCGTGGCCTGACAGCATTGCTGTGGCTGCTGGTCCTCGTGGGCGGCATATTCGCAGCCGCCTCGGCCCCGGCTCCCCCGGCCGACACCTTCTCCATGCCCGGTACCGAATCGCAGAAGGCCTTCGACCTGCTCAAGGAGAAGTTCCCGGCCGCGAGCGCCGACGGAGGCAGCGCCCGGGTGGTCATCCGCGCGCCCAAGGGTCAGGACATCTCCGGCCCCGAGCGCAGGCCGGCGGTCTCCGAACTCATCTCCGACCTGAAGAAGGCCCCGGGGGTCGTCGGGGTCAGCGACCCGTACATGCCCGGAGCGGTCAGCAAGGACTCCACGACCGCGTACGCGGTCGTGACGTACAAGGTCCCCGGCATCCAGCTGACCGACGAGGAACACGACGCGCAGACGCAGGCGTTCGACAGCGCCCGCGGCAAGGGCCTGACCATCGAGGCCGGCGGTGACGCCATCAAGATCGAAGCTGCGATGGGCGGCGCCGAAGGCATCGGCATCCTCGTCTCCGCCATCGTCCTGCTGATCACCTTCGGCTCGATGATCGCCGCCGGCATGCCCCTGCTGACCGCCCTCATCGGTGTCGGTGTCGGCATCAGCGGCATCACCGCGCTCGGCAGCACGTTCGGCCTGTCGGCGAACACCTCCACGCTGGCCATGATGATCGGCCTCGCCGTCGGCATCGACTACGCCCTGTTCATCATCTCCCGCTACCGCTCCGAGATCGCCGAGGGCCATGAGCGCCAGGAGGCCGCCGGACGCGCCGTCGGCACCGCCGGATCGGCGGTCGTCTTCGCGGGTCTCACCGTCATCATCGCGCTCTCCGGCCTCGCCATCGTGAACATCCCCATGCTCACCAAGATGGGCATGTCCGCCGCGGGCACCGTCGCCGTCGCCGTCCTCATCGCGATCACCCTCGTTCCCGCCCTGCTCGGCTTCGCGCCGGTCAAGGTGCTGCGCCGCATCGACCGCAAGGCGATCACCGGCAAGCCGCTCACCGCCCGCCAACAGCGCAAGGCCGCCAAGGAGGCCGCCCGGTCGAAGCCCAACCTGGGTACGCGCTGGGCCGGTTACGTGCTGCGCCACCCGGTGGCCGTCCTGCTCGTCGGCGTGGTCGGACTCGGCGCGATGGCCCTGCCCGCCGCCAGCCTGGAGCTGGGCCTGCCCGGCGAGGGCACCATGGCCCCCGAGACCACCCAGCGCAAGGCGTACGACATGCTGTCGGAGTCCTTCGGACCCGGCTTCAACGGACCGCTGATGATCACGGTCAGCGCCAAGGACGCCAAGACCGCGGCGGCCGGCGTCGGCCAGGCGCTGGCCAAGCTCGACGGGGTCGTCTCCGTCTCGCCGGCCGCACCCAACGCGGGGAACGACACCGCGATCCTGAGCCTCGTACCGAGCACCGGACCCACCGACCACGCCACCGAGGAACTGGTCCGTACCATCCGCACCAGCGTGGGCAGCATCGAGACCGGCACGGGTGCGAGCGAGGTCCTCGTCACCGGCCAGACCGCGGTGTTCATCGACTTCACCAAGACCCTCGACGACGCCCTGGTCCCTTATCTCGCGCTCGTCGTCGGCCTCGCCTTCCTCCTCCTGGTGCTCGTTTTCCGCTCGATCCTGGTCCCGCTCAAGGCGGCCCTCGGATTCCTGCTGTCGGTCAGCGCGGCCCTCGGCGCCGTGGTCGCCGTCTTCCAGTGGGGCTGGCTCGCCGACGTCTTCGGCGTCAAGGCGGCCGGCCCGGTCATGAGCACGATGCCGATCTTCATGATCGGTGTGGTGTTCGGCCTCGCAATGGACTACGAGGTGTTCCTGGTCAGCCGGATGCGCGAGGCCTACGTCCACGGGGCGAAGCCCGGTGAGGCGGTCGTCACCGGCTTCCGCTTCGGCGGACGCGTGGTCAGCGCGGCCGCGATCATCATGATCAGCGTGTTCTCCGGCTTCATCACGGAGTCGAACGACCTGATCAAGATGATCGGTTTCGCCCTCGCATCGGCCGTCCTCTTCGACGCGTTCGTCGTCCGCATGGCCATCGTCCCGGCCCTGTTCGCCCTGCTGGGCAAGTCCGCCTGGTGGCTGCCCAAGTGGCTCGACCGGATCCTGCCGAACGTGGACGTCGAGGGCGAGAAGCTGAACCGCCGGTCGGCCACCAGCCACGCTCCTGCCCCGCACTCCCAGCGCGAGCACGAACTGATGCACTGAGCCAGCCCGGAGGGCCACCCGGCCCTTCCCGGTGCGAACGCCGGACCCGGGGCCTGACACCCCCTTCCCTTCCCTTCCCTTCCCTTCCTCGCGCCCGTGGCGTCCGCCGTCCGAAGACGGCGGACGCCACGGGCGTTTCATGCGCCGGGCGTCGGCCCGGCGGGGACGGCCGCGGTCAGCAGCCGGGCCATGGCCTCGGGGTTCTCCATCGGCGCCGAGTGCGCGCCCTCGATGCTCCGGGTCGTGAACGTGCCCCTGGTCAGCGCGGACCAGCCCTTCATCGTGCCCTCGGGCAGCACCGGGTCGGCCGTGGCCGACACCGCCGTGACCGGGATGTCCAGCGGACCCCTGCGGTCGGCGTCCAGCATGCGCTGGTACCGGGTCCACATCGCGGAGTCGTTCCGCAGGTTCTCCAGGTAGCCGGCGAAGACCTCGTCGTGGGCGAGGATCCCGTCGGGCAGCACCCCCCGGAAGGCCTCGGCCAGGGTCCCCGGCTCCGCCGTGTCCCACAGCGCCGACACCTCTTGGAACTGCTGGAGCTCCTCCGGGGCCTCGGTGAACGGCGGCAGCGCGCAGGCGGCGACGAGGGACAGTTCCGGTCCGCCCGCCCTGCTGCCCAGCCGGTGGGCGATCTCCCAGACTCCGCTTGCGCCCTGGCTGTGCCCGTACAGGACGACCGGCACGTCGAGACGGTCGGACATCTCCGCCACGACCCGGTCGACGAGCACGTTCACATCATTCACCGGGGCCTCCCCGCCGCTGCCCTCACGGCCGGGAACCCGGATGCCGAGCAGTTCCACGTCCTCGGGAAGGTACGGGACGAGCGGGATGTGGGCGGTGGTCGTGCCGCCCATTCCGGCCATGCACAGGATGCGTGCCCTGGGGTTCGGCGCCGGCTTGAGCACCCGCACCAGCTGGTCGGCCGAGGCCGTCGGTGAGGCGGTGGCCGAGTCCTCGGTGCCATGCGGGTGCCCGGTGAGTTCGTCGACCAGGTGTCGCGCGATGCCGGCGCAACTGCCGTGCCGGAACAGTACGTCCGTGCCGAGCGGCAGGCCGGTCCGCCTGGCGAGCCTGGCGCGCAGGCCGACCGCCATCAGCGAGTCCATCCCGAGCTGCTGGAGGGGCTGTTCGGCGGGGACGTCCGCCACCCCGAGGGCGGCGGCGGCCTCGACGCGGACCAGTTCGAGCACCGTACGCAGCCGTGCGTCCCGTCCCATGCCCGCCAGCCGCTCGCCGAGTCCGCTCTCCTGGCGCGTGCCCGTCATCTCGGCGCGTGCCTCCGGGATGCCCAGCAGCAGCGGACGCCGCCGGGCTACGCAGAAGGTGGGGGTGAAGCGGGACCAGTCGATGTCGGCCACGCCCAGTGCCACCCGGTCCGTTCCGAGTACCAGGTCCAGTGCGCCCAGTGCCCGGTCCGGGGCCATCATCCGCAGGCCCCGTTCCCGGAGCTGCTCCTCGGCCTCCTCCGTCACCATGCCTCCGTCGGCCCAGCCGCCCCAGTGGACGACGGTGGCCGTGCGGCCGCCCGCCACCCGGTGCCGGGCGAGGGCGTCCAACGCGGCGTTGCCGGCCGCGTAGGTCGTCCCGCCGCCCGCACCCCACAGGCTGGCGCCGCTGCCGTACAGCAGGAACGCGTCCAGGGGCCGGTCGCCGAGCAGTTCGTGCAGGTGCCAGGCGCCGGACACCTTCGCGGAGAGTTCCTCGGCGGCCCGGGCTCCGTCGAGCTCGGCCAGGAGTGCCATTCCGGCGATCCCGGCGAGGTGGGCGACGACCGTCAGCGGCGGGCCGCCGGCGTCGATCCGGTCGATCAGTTCGGCGACCTGCCTCCTGTCACCGACGTCGCAGGCCGCCGTCACGATCTCCGCCCCGGTCGCCTCGAGTTCCTCGCGGAACCGCGCGGAGACCTCGCCGGAGCGGGAGGCGAGTACGACGCGCCGCGTGCCGCGTTCCGCGAGCCAGCGGGCGAGCCGCCGGCCGAGGGCGCCGGTGCCACCGGTGATCAGGGCGGTGCCGCTGGTCGTCCACGGCACGCCCGGTGCGGGCGTGGTGCGGCGCAGCCTGCGTACGTACCGGCCGTCGGCGCGCAGCGCGATCTGGTCCTCGTCGTCGCCGGCGAGGACGGCGCGGACGAGCTGCCCGGCCCAGTGCGGGTGCGGCTGTTCGGGCAGGTCCGCGATGCCGCCCCAGGCTTCGGGGCGTTCCAGTGCCGCGACCCGGCCCAGTCCGTGGAGCAGGGCCTGCTCGGGACGCGTGACCGGATCGGCCGCGTCCACGCCGACGGCGCCCCTGGTGACCAGCCACACCGGAGTCCTGGGGTGGCTCGTTCCGAGTTCCTGCAGCAGTCGTACGGTCCGGAGGAATCCGTGCCGCGTGCCGTCCTCGTCCGGCGGCGTCAGGACGATCACGCCCTGGAGCTCCGCCGGCAGGGAGGCGAGGTCACCTGGGTCCGTGCCGGCCCGGTGCGCGGCGGCGCCCGCTTCGCCGAGAGCCGCCACCAGCTCCGCGGCGGGTGACGCGGGGTCCCCGAGGACGGCCCAGACCCCGTCCGCCGGTGCCGGGGCGGGTTCGGCGGGCTGCCAGGTCTCCTCGTACAGCCAGTCGGCGATCCCGGCGTGGTCGTCGCGGCCCTGGTGCCAGCGCCGGAGCAGCGGCAGCAGGTCCATGACGCTGTCCCGGTGCTGCCCGGACGCGCCGAGCAGCTCGGCGAGCGCGTCGGCCTCGCCCGCCCCGACGGCGTCCCAGAACCGCTGGTCGGTCGTCTTGCGGCGGGCGGGTTCCTTCCAGTGGCGCTGCCGCTGGAACGCGTAGCCGGGCAGGCCGACCATGCGGCCGTCGGGGACGGCCGCCGGCCAGTCGATCCCGACACCGTGCGCGTGCAGCGCGCCCAGGGTGCGCTGGAGCCGGTCCAGACCGCCTTGGTCTCGTTCCATGGCCGCCAGGACCACCGCGTCCCGGTCCGCGCCGCCGTCGGCCAGTGGCATGGCCAGCACGGGATGCGGGCTGACCTCGACGAACACCGTGTACCCGTCGGCGAGCAGCTGTTGCTGGGCGAGGTCGAGCCGTACGGGTTCGCGCAGGTTCCGGCACCAGTAGGCGGCATCCAGTTCCTCGCCCGAGGCCCGCCGGCCCAGCACGGTGGAGTACAGCGGGATGCCGGTCGGGCGGGGGCGCAGCGGGGCGAGGCGGTCCCGCAGGCCCGGCAGCAGTGCGTCCATGTGCGAACTGTGGGACGCGCAGGAGGTGTTCAGCTTGCCGCACCACACGTCCTGGTCGTCCCACGCGTAGAGCAGCTCTTCGACGACCGCCCGGTCTCCGGAGATGACCGTGGATCCCGGTGTGTTCACCACGGCGACCGAGACGGCGTCCCCGTGCGGAGCCAGTGCCGTCTCGACTTCGGAGACGGGGAGTTCCACCGTCGCCATCTCGCCGTCCGAGTCCAGCGCGGCGAGGGCCGTGCTGCGTGCGGCGACGATCCTGGCGCCTTCGTCCAGGGTCAGGGCGCCGGAGACCACGGCCGCGGGGATCTCGCCCTGGCTGTGTCCGACGACGGCCTGGGCTTCCAGGCCCAGCTCCCGCATGGCCGCCGCCAGGCCGAGGTACATGGTGAACAGCACCGGCTGGGCGATGTCCAGGCGGTCCCAGGCAATGCGGTCCTCGTCCTGGAGCAGTTCGCGGACCGACCAGCCGGTCCAGGGGCGCAGTGCCTCGTCGCAGCGGGCGACCGTGTCGGCGAAGGCCGGGCTTTCGGTGAGCAGGCGCCGGGCCATGCCCGGCCACTGCGAACCCTGGCCGGGGAAGACGAAGACGACCTTGCCCGGCCGTGCGGTGGCGAGGGTGACCGACGCGTCCGGCCGGTCGTGGGCGATGGCGGTCAGTCCTTCGATGACCGCGGTCAGGTCGGATCCGGCCACCGACGCGCGTTCGGCGAAGTGTTCGCGGTGCCGGGTGGTGGTCCAGGCCAGGTCGGTGAGGGTGGTGTCGGGGTGTTCGGTGAGCCACTGGGCCCACCGGCCGGCCTGGTCCCGGAGTGCCTGCGGGTTCCGTCCGGAGACGACCACGGGCGCCGCGGCGCGTGCCGGGGCGGGTGGCGTGGCCGGCTGGGGCGGCTGGGGCGGCTGTTCCAGGACCAGGTGGGCGTTGGTGCCGCCGATGCCGAACGAGGACACTCCGGCCCGTCGGGTGCCCGACCAGGCCCGTGTGTCGTCGCTGATCCGCAGGACGGCCGGGTCCAGGCCGAGTTCGGGGTTGACGCGCTGGAAGTTGACCGTGGGCACCAGCTCGCCGTGGTAGACGCACAGCGCCGCCTTGACCAGCCCCGCCAGGCCCGCGGCCACGTCGGTGTGGCCGATGTTCGACTTCACCGACCCGACGGCGCAGGGCTCGTCGCGGTCGGCGGTGAAGACCTCCTGGAGGGCCTGGACCTCGATGGGATCGCCCATGGCGGTGGCCGTGCCGTGCGCTTCGACGTAGCCGATGTCGGCGGACGACAGTCCGGCGTCGGCGAGCGCGTCGGTGATGACGGCGGCCTGGCCGTTCACGCTGGGCGCGGTGAATCCGACCTTGTCGGAGCCGTCGTTGTTGATGGCGCTGCCGCGGATGACCGCGTAGATCCGGTCTCCTGCCTCGACCGCGTCCGACAGCCGACGCAACACCACCGCCACCACACCGTTGGCGAGGACCGTGCCCGCGCCGTCGGCGTCGAAGGGCCGGCAGTGTCCGTCCGGCGAGGCCACGAAGCCTTCCTGGTACTGGTAGCCCTGTTCCAGGGGGAAGGTGAGTGCGGAGGCGCCGACGAGGGCCACGTCGGACTCTCCGCGCAGCAGGCTCTGCCGGGCCAGGTGCGTGGCGACCAGACCCGTGGAGCACGCCGTCTGCACGGTCAGCGCGGGTCCGCGCAGGTTCAGCTTGTGAGCCAGGCGGGTCGCGAGGAAGTCGTTCTTGTTGCCGATCGCCGAGCGGAAGACCTCCGAGGCGTCCTCGGAATCGCCCTGGTCATAGCCGCCGAAGCCGACTCCGCCGAAGACCCCGATGCGGCCGGGGTCGGCGCCGGGCAGGATGCCGGCGTCCTCCAGGCCCTGCCAGGCCGTCTCCAGGAAGAGGCGGTGCTGCGGATCCATGTTCTCCGCTTCGGACGGAGAGCATCGGAAGAACTCGGCGTCGAAGAGATCGGCGTCCTGCACGTACCCCTTGGCCGGGACGAAGCCGGGGTCCTCCAGCACGCTCCTGGGTATCCCGGCGTCGAGCAGTTCCCGCTCGGTGAAGCGGCGGATCGACTCGACTCCGCCGCGCAGGTTCGCCCAGAACTCGTCCGCGTCATTGGCACCGGGCAGGCGCAGGGCCACGCCGACGATCGCCACCGCGTCCTCGTCCGGACGCTGCCGGTACGTCGCGGCCGCGGTCACCGTGCGCGTGGTGTCGCCGCGCAGGAACGCGGTGAGCTGCCGGACCGTGGAGTAGCGGAACAGCGTCGCGAGCGGGAACTCGCGGTCCAGGGCGGCGCAGAGCCGCTCGTGGACCCGCAGCGCCGCCATCGACGTTCCGCCCAGTTCGAAGAAGCCGCGGTCCGGGTCCACTTCGGCCAGGTCCAGTACCTGCGACCAGGCCGAGACCACCGCGTCCCACACCCGGTCGCCCTCGGCGGCCGGTTGCGCGGGCTCCGGCCGCGGCGCGGGCAGTGCGGCCAGCGCCAGCCGGTCGATCTTGCGGTTCGGTGTCAGCGGCAGGCTGTCCTGCCGGATCCACCGCGCGGGCAGCATCGACACCGGCAGCCGCGCCGCGGCGTGCTCGGCCAGGACCTGCCGGCCGGCGTCCCCGGAGTAGTACACCCACAGGGCCGCCGGGCCGGCGTCCTCGCGTACGACCGCCGCGACTTCCCGCACGCCGGCGCAGCCGGCGACCACGGACTCGATCTCGCCGAGCTCGATGCGGTGTCCGGCCAGCTTCACCTGGCTGTCCACGCGGCCGCAGTACTCCAGTGAGCCGTCCTCGCAGTAGCGGACGACGTCCCCGGTGCGGTACATCCGCCCCGCGCCCTCGTACGGGTCCGCCACGAACCGCTCGTCAGTCAGCGCGGCCCGGTCCCAGTAGCCCCGCGCGACACCGCGCCCGCCGATCCACAGCTCACCGCGGCAGCCGCGCGGTACCGGCTGCCGGTGCCGGTCGAGCACGGCCAGCCGGGTGTCGAGGACGGGCGATCCCAGCGAAACCGGGCCGGGCTCGACGCGCCAGGTCGTCGACCAGACGGTGGTCTCCGTGGGCCCGTACATGTTGAGTACGTCGCCGCCGCAGGTCCGCAGCAGCCGGTCGGCCAGGCCGCGGTCGAGCGCTTCGCCGCCGACCAGGAGCAGCCGCAGCCCGCCGAGCAGCTCACGGCCTTCCGCGTCCGCCAGCAGCATCCTGGCCAGTGACGGCGTGCACTGCAGGTGCGTCGGCCCGTACTGCCGGTATCCGGCCCAGGCGCCGAGTTCTCCGCCGGCGACGACCACGCGGTGGCCCCTGGTCAGGGTCCACAGCAGTTCGAGGCCGGAGATGTCGAAGGACACGCTGGTCACGGCGAGCCAGGTGCCGTCGGCGCCACCGCCGACGCGGTCGTCCATGGCCAGGCAGAAGGCGGCGAACTGCGCGTGTTCGACCACCACGCCCTTCGGGGTGCCCGTCGAGCCCGAGGTGTAGATGACGTAGGCGGGGTCGGACGGTTCCGGTCGGACCGGCACAGCCGCGTCCGGCTGCTGTCCGTGGTGCCCGTCCTCGGCGGTCTCCTCGACGGCCTCCTCGGTGATCTCCTCGACGGACAGCACGCGCGGGCCCTCCGGCAGGACGTCCGCGAGGGAGCCGGCCGAGATCACCACCCCGAGGCCGCTGTCGGACACCACATGGTCCAGACGCGCCTTCGGGTACGCCGGGTCCAGCGGAACGTAGGCGGCCCCGGCCATCCAGGTGCCGAGCATCGCCACCGGCAGATCGGCCGTGCGGGGAAGGCAGAGGCCGACCAGGTCGCCACGGGTCACGCCCAGTGCGGCGAGCCGCCGGGCGATCGCGCGGGCTCGCGCGGACACCTCCCGGTAGGTCAGCTCGTGTCCGTCCGACACCACGACCACCGCGTCGGGGGTCCGTGCCGCCTGTTCCAGGATCCGCTGGAACGCGGTCTCGCCGGCGGGCCGGGCCGCGACGTCGCCGCCGTGCTCGGCGAGCCAGCGGCGTTCCGCACCGCAGAGCAGTTCGCTCTCGCGGACCGGACGGGCGGGCCGCTCGGCCAGCGAGGCCAGCAGGGTCTCGAAGTTGGCGGCCATCCGGTCGGCCGAGTCCCGGTCCAGCACGTGCGACTGGAACTCCAGCTCCCCGCGCAGCACCTCGCCGTCGGCGGTCAGGGTGAGGCCCAGCTCGAACTTCGACGCGCCCCGGACGTTGCCGGACACGCTGCCCGTGGTGGGAAGCCGCCAGGCCTCCTCGCCCGTGCCGATCGTGGGCAAGGCCGCGCCGCCGTAGTTGAACACCGCCCGGAACAGCGGGTTCTCCTCGCCGGTCCGGTCACCGCCGGCGACGCGCACGACCTCGGTCAGCGGGACGCTCTGGTGCTCGAACACCCCGCGCACACGGGTGTGCGTGCGGGCGAGGACGTCCTCGAAGGACACCGCCCCGGTCAGGTCGCAGCGCAGCGGCAGGGTGTTCGCCAGGAATCCGAAGGTCTCCGCGACCTGCGGCAGCTCCCTCGCCGACCAGATCGTGCCGATGCTGAAGTCGTACTGGTCGGTGTACCGGGCGAGCAGCACCGCGAAGGCGCTGACGTACACGGTGTACCCGGTGACGGAATTGCGTGCGGCCAGCTCGTCCAGAGCGGCCCGGAGCTCCGCGGGCACGGTGAAGTGCACGGCGTCGCCCTGGTCGCCCCGGTCGCCACGGTCACCCTGGTCGCCCCGGTCGTTCTCGGCGGTGTCCCGGGCGGGAAGTTCCAGACGCTGGGCTCCCTCCAGTTCGGACGCGAAGTACGCGAGCGAGCGCTCGAAGGCGCCCTGCTCGACGGCCTGCTTCTCCCACCGCGCGTAGTCGCCGAGGTGGTAGCGGACCTCCGGCAGCTCGAGGGGCCGCTGCTCGGCGAGGGCCCGGTACGTCTCGTACAGCTCGTTCAGCAGCAGGGACAGCGACCAGCCGTCGGTGATGGCGTGGTGCAGGGTGAGGCACAGGGTCCACATCTCGCCGGAGTCCACCAGCAGGCAGCGGAACAGGGTCTCGGCATCCAGCTCGAACGGGGTCCGTTCCTCCGCGTACAGCGTCCGGTCGAGCGCGTCGGCATCGGCCACCCGCTCGTGCCGCAGCGGGACGGTGAACTCCCGGTGCACCACCTGGACCAGTTCGCCGTCACGCAGCTCCAACCCGGTGCGCAGCGCCTCGTGACGTTCCATCACCGTGCGCAGGGCCCGGCCGAACGTCTCCGGGCACAGGGGGCTCGCCACCTCCAGCCGGAGAACGGCGTTGTACTGCGCGGAATCCGGATGCATCCGCTCCAGGAACCACAGCCGGCGCTGGCCCTCGGTCGCCGGGTGGACGTCGCGCCGCTCGGCGCGTTCCATCACCGGACCGGAAGGCGGCAGCTCGGAGAAGGCGTGGGCCAGCAGATGGTCCACGACCGCCTGGGGCGTGGGGTGCTCGAAGGCGAGCGTGGACGGCAGCGGCGTGCCGGTCACCTCGCTGAGCCGGTTGCGCAGTTGCAGGGCCATCATCGAATCCAGCCCGCGCTCCTGGAACCGCTCGTCCACGGGCATGGGTTCGCCGAGTCCGAGGACGCCGCGGAGGACCTCCTGCACGGCCTCCAGCACGGCGGGGGCACGGGCCGGCTCGGGCAGTGCCGCCAGCCGGGCCGCCAGGTCCGCGGGGGGTGCCTGCCGTTCCTGCCGGGTACGGGATCCGCCGTCGATCCAGTAGCTCTGCCGCTGGAAGGCGTAGCCGGGCAGGCCGACCAGGCGGCCGGGGCCGTCGATGACCCGGGTCCAGTCCACCGGGTGGCCGTGGACGTGCAGTTCGCCGAGGCCGCGCGCGATCTGGTCGAGGCCGCCGTGGTCCCGGCGCAGGCTGCCCAGGACCACTCCGCCCCGGTCGGCGGTGAAGGCGGTCAGCGGGATCGCCAGCAGCGGGTGCGCGCTGATCTCGGTGAACACGCCGAAGCCGTCGGCGCTCAGTGCGTCGAGCGCCAGGTCCATGCGCACCGGCTCGCGCAGGTTGCGGCACCAGTACCGGGCGTCCAGGGCCTCTCCGCCGATCCGCGCGCCGGTCACCGTGGAGTACATCGGCACCGTCGTCGCGCGGGGGCGCAGTCCGCTCAGCGCCGCTTCGACCTCGGGCAGCATGGGGTCGACCAGGCCGCAGTGTCCGGCGCGGTCCGCCTTGATCCGGCGGGAGAACACGTCACGGTCCGCCAGCCTCGCGAGCAGGTCGCCCACCGCGTCCGCCGCGCCGGCCACCACCACCGAACCCGGGGTGTTCACCACGGCCACCGACAGCGCACCGCCGTATCCGGCGAGCAGTTCCTCCACCTCGGCCAGCGGCAGTCCCAGCACGGCCATGCCGCCCGAGCCGCTCTCGATGCGGTCGAACGCCTGGCTGCGGACGGCGACCACCTTGGCACCCTCCTCCAGGGTCAGCGCTCCGGCGACCACGGCGGCGGGCACCTCACCCTGGCTGTGCCCGACCACGGCCTCCGGCTCCAGGCCGACGGACCGCCACACCTCCGCCAGGCCGAGGGCGACCGTGAACAGGGCGGGCTGGGTCACCTCGACGTCGTCCAGGCTCAGCCCGCTCGCCTCGGGGTCCGCCAGCAGTTCGCGGACCGACCAGCCGGTCCAGGGGCGCAGTGCCTCGTCGCAGCGGGCGACCGTGTCGGCGAAGGCCGGGCTTTCGGTGAGCAGGCGCCGGGCCATGCCCGGCCACTGCGAACCGTGGCCGGCGAAGACGAACACGACCTTGCCGCGTTCCTCGGCCACGCCGGTGCACACCGCGTCGTCGGCGTGTCCGTCCCCGAGCGCGGTCAGCCCGCGCACCGCCTCGTCCAGGTCATGGGCGAGTACGGCGGCCCGGTGGTCGAAGTGCCGGCGGTTTCGGGTGGTGGTCCGGACGAGGTCGGTGAGGGAAGTGTCGGGGTGCCGGGTGAGCCAGTCGGCCCATTGGCGGGCCTGGTCCCGCAGTGCCTGCGGGTTCCGTCCGGAGACGACCACGGGCGCCGCGGCGCGTGCCGGGGCGGGTGGCGTGGCCGGCTGGGGCGGCTGTTCCAGGACCAGGTGGGCGTTGGTGCCGCCGATGCCGAACGAGGACACTCCGGCCCGTCGGGTGCCCGACCAGGCCCGTGTGTCGTCGCTGATCCGCAGGACGGCCGGATCCAGGCCGAGTTCGGGGTTGACGCGCTGGAAGTTGACCGTGGGCACCAGCTCGCCGTGGTAGACGCACAGCGCCGCCTTGACCAGCCCCGCCAGGCCCGCGGCCACGTCGGTGTGGCCGATGTTCGACTTCACCGACCCGACGGCGCAGGGCTCGTCACGGTCGGCGGTGAAGACCTCCTGGAGGGCCTGGACCTCGATGAGGTCGCCCATGGCGGTGGCCGTGCCGTGCGCTTCGACGTAGCCGATGTCGGCGGACGACAGTCCGGCGTCGGCCAGCGCGTCGGTGATGACGGCGGCCTGGCCGCTCACGCTGGGCGCGGTGAACCCGACCTTGTCGGAGCCGTCGTTGTTGATGGCGCTGCCGCGGATGACCGCGTAGATCCGGTCCCCCGCCTCGACCGCGTCCGACAGGCGCCGCAGCACCACCGCCACCACACCGTTGCCCACCACGGTGCCCTGGCGCTCGGCGTCGAACGCACGGCAGGAGCCGTCCGGGGAGAAGACGAAGCCTTCCTGGTGGTAGTAGCCGTACTCCAGGGGGAAGGTGAGCGCGGAGGCGCCGACGAGGGCCACGTCGGTCTCCCCGCGCAGCAGGCTCTGCCGGGCCAGGTGGGCGACGACCAGACCCGTGGAGCAGGCCGTCTGCACGGTCAGCGCGGGACCGCGCAGGTTCAGCTTGTGCGCCACCCTGGTGGACACGAAGTCGGACTTGTTGCCGAGGAGGTTGCGGTAGAACTCGTGGAGTTCGGTGATCTCGTCGCCGCGGACCGTTCCGGTGTTGTAGCCGCCGAATCCGGCGCCGGCGAAGACTCCGATGCGGCCGTGGTCGGCGCCGGGCAGGATGCCCGCGTCCTCCAGGCCCTGCCAGGCGGTCTCCAGGAAGAGCCGGTGCTGCGGATCCATGTTCTCCGCTTCGGACCGCGAGTACCCGAAGAACTCGGCGTCGAAGAGATCGGCGTCCTCCACGTACCCCTTGGCCGGGACGAACGCGGGATCGTCCAGCACGCTCCTGGGCACACCGGCGTCCAGGAGCTCCTGGTCCGTGAAGCGGCGGATCGACTCGACCCCGCCGCGCAGGTTCGCCCAGAACTCCTCCGCGTCGCGCGCGCCCGGCAGCCGCATGGCCACGCCGACGATCGCCACCGCGTCCTCGTCCGGGCCCGAGTCCGAGCCCGTGCCCGTACGCTCCTCGGCCGCCGCCGGCGCCGTCGCCGCGGGCGCCGCGGGCGTGGTGTCGCCGCGCAGGAACGTGGTCAGCTGCCGCACCGTAGATTGGCGGAAGAGCGTCGCGAGCGGGAACTCGCGGCCCAGGCCGTCACGGACCAGCTCGTGGACCCGCACCGCCGTCAACGACGTGCCGCCCAGATCGAAGAACCCGCTGTCCGGGTCCACCTCGTCCGGCTCCACCTCCAGCACCTGCGACCAGGCCGAGAGCACCGTCTCCCACACCCGGTCACCGCCGGCGGCCGACTCCGCGGCCTCCGGCTGCGGCGCGGGCAGCGCGGCGGGCTCCGGCGTGACGCCGTCGCCGTGCCGCCGGAACCGGCCCTCCTCCTCGGCGTGGAGCAGGGACAGCCGGCTGACCGGCAGACCGGCATCCCGGACGAAGGAGGTCAGCAGGGTCTCGAAGTTCGCGACCATGCGCCGTGCGGATCCCTGGTCCAGTACGTGTGTCCGGAACTCCAGCTCCCCGCGCAGTCCCTCCGCGGCGGGTGCGAGGCTCATGGTCAGCTCGAACTTGGCGGTTCCCGCGACGTTGCCGGTGAAGAACCCGGCGAACGGCCGCCACGTGTCGTCATCGGGCTCCGCGCCCAGGCCGTAGTTGAACACCGCCCGGAACAGCGGGTTCTCTTCGCCGTTGCGCTCGGCGTCGACGACCTTGACCACTTCGGACAGGGGCACGTTCTGGTGCTCCATCACGCCGAGCACGCGGGACTTCATCGCCGACAGCAGACCGGGCACGTCCGGGTCGGCGGAGAGGTCGCAGCGCAGCGGCAGGGTGTTGGCGAGGAAGCCGACGATCTCCGCCGACCCGGACAGTCCGCGCCCGGACCACACCGTGCCGATGCCGAAGTCCCGCTGGTCGCTGTACCGGGCGAGCAGCACCGCGAAGGCGCTGGCCAGCACCGTGTACAGGGTGACCCCCGCCTCGGAGGCGAGGGCCTCCAGCTCGCCGCGAAGGGCGTCGGACACGGTGAATCCGACCTTGTCCGCGCCGGAGTCCGCATCGCCCGGGGGCAGTTTCAGACGCGGGACCCCGGACAGTTCGTCCCGGAAGAAGCCGAGTCCCGTCTCGAAGGCTCCCCGCTCGATGGAGTCCCGCTCCCAGCCGGCGTAGTCGCCGAGGTGCACGAGCGGCGCGCTGCCGCTGTCGGGAACACGGCCGGCGCGGAACTCCCCATAGGCGGCGAATAGTTGATTCAGCGTCATGACCAGCGACCAGGCGTCGACGATCGCGTGGTGCAGGGTGAGGCAGACCACCTGTTCGTCGGTGCCGGTCAGCACCAGGCAGCGCAGCAGCACGGGGCCGGACAGGTCGAAGGGCGACTCGGCCTCGACGCGGATCCGGTCGGCCAGCTCATCGGGGCCGGCGACCTCCTCGAAGCGCAGGGGGCTGCCGAACTCCTCGTACACCACCTGGACCAGTTCGCCGTCGCGGCTCTCCAGGCCCGTGCGCAGGGCCTCATGCCGCCGCACCACGTGCTCGACGGCGGAGGCGAACGCCTCGCGGTCCAGCGGTTCGGGGACCCGGACCGGCATCGTCACGTTGTACTCGGCCGTGCCGGGGCTCATCTGCTCCAGGAACCACAGCCGGCGCTGCCCCTCGGTCGCGGGATGGACGTCGCGTCGCTCCACGCGTTCCACGCGCGCACGGACCGTGTCCTCCCCCCGGTCCCGCAGGCAGCCGTTCAGGTACCCCGCCAGGCGGGCAGGCGTCGGGTGGTCGAAAACGGCCGTCGCGGGCAGGGACAGTCCGGTCTCGGCGGACAGCCTGCGGCGCAGTTCGACGGCCATCAGGGAGTCCAGTCCGAGTCCGGTGAACTCCGCGTCGGGGCGGATCTCGTCGGGGCGGCCCAGTGCCGCGGCCGCTTCGCGCCGTACGAGGTCGGTCAGCGCGCGGATGCGCTGCGGTTCCGGCAGGGCGGACCAGCCGGTGTCGGCGCTGTCCGTACGGGTGTCCGCGAGCCTGCGCATCCGGGTCCTGCCGCGCAGCAGCGGCGAGCGGTCGTCCTCGGCCCCGGACAGATCGATCCGCAGGGGTACGAGATGCGCCCGCCGGCCGGTCAGCGCGGTGTCGAGAGCCCCCAGCGCCTGGGCGCCGGTCAGCGCGGCCACTCCCTGCCTGCGCATCCGTGCCAGTTCGGCCCGTCCCAGGTGCGCGGTCAGGCCCGTACCGGCCTGCTCCCACAGGCCCCAGGACAGGCTCAGTGCGGGAAGTCCCTGCCGGCGGCGCTCGAGCACGACCGCGTCCGCGAACGCGTTCGCCGCGGCGTAACCGCTCTGCCCGGCGCTTCCGAGGACACCCGCGGCGGACGAGAACACCACGAACCAGGCCGGTGGACGGTCCGCGGTCAGCTCGTGCAGCCACCACGCCGCGCGTGCCTTAGGCGCCCAGACGCGTTCCAGTCGCTCCGGAGTCTGGTCCGTGAGCAGCCCGTCGTCGAGTACGCCGGCCAGGTGCCACACGCCGCTGAGGTCCGGGACGGACTCCACGAGTCCGGCCAGCTGTTCGCGACTGGTGACATCGCAGGCCACTACGCGCACGCCTGCGGCCCCGGCGGCGGTCAGCTCGGCGACCAGCTCGTCGGAGCCGGCCGCGGCGTCGCCCCGGCGGGAGGCCAGGACCAGCTTGCGCACTCCCCACGCGCTCACCAGGTGCAGTGCGACCTGCCGGCCCAGTTCACCGGTACCGCCGGTGATCAGCACCGTGCCCTCGGCCGCGGACGCGGTGGCGCCGCCGTCGGGTGCCGTGTCGTGCGGGGAGAACCGGACCAGCCGGGGTACCCGTACCGTACGGCCGCGGACCACCAGCTCCGGCTCGGGCAGGGTCAGTGCCGCCCGCACCGCGTCCGGATCGGCGCCGGCGTCCAAGTCCAGCAGCCGCACCGGGTGCCCCTCGGCGCGTGCCGCACGCAGCAGGCCCCACAGGGGCGCCGAGGTCAGGTCGACGCTCTCGTCCTCGTCCGCGGAGATCGCCCGGCGGGTCACCCAGACCAGTTCGGTGCCGGCCGGCCGCGGATCGGCCAGCAGGTCACGCGCACGGACCAGGGCCGCCGCGGTGAACTCCTCCGGGGTACCGGAGGGCTGGGTGGCATCCACGACGATGCGGGAAGGAGCCGGTCCGGTCACGGTTCCCGTGTCGAACGCGGGCAGTCCGAGCGCGGCCGCGAGGGGGCCGGCGGTGATCACGGTGTCCCCGGGCCCGGCGGCGGCGGGCGACGACGGGCACTCCTGGAACTCCAGCCGGTACAGGTGCTGCTGCGCCGCCGTCCGCACGCCCTCCGCGCTGGCCTCCCGGAGGCGGAGGCCCGCCGTGACGACCAGGTCCCCGTGCTCGTCCGTCACGCACAGCTCGGCCTGCTCGCGCGTGCTGTCGAGGCGTACGCGCACCCGCACGACCGAGGCCCCGGTCGCGTACAGCCGGGCGTCGTTCCACTCGAACGGCAGCAGGACCCGCTTGCCGTCGCAGTGCCGCGTGTTCTCGTCGTCGGCTTCCTCGGCAGTGAGGATCGTGTGGAGCGCGGCGTCCAGGAGGGCCGGGTGGATTCCGAAGCCTTCGGGCCGCAGGTCCTCCGGGAGGCGGAGGACGGCGTAGAGCTCGTCGCCGTGCCGCCACAGGGCACTGAGGCCCTGGAAGGCGGGGCCGTAGTCGAGTCCGCGCTCGCGGAAGCGCTCGTAGAACCCGTCCAGGGAGACGTGCTGCGCGGACTCGACCGCCGCCGCCCAGTCGAGGGGTTCGGGGTCGTTCGGGGGTGCGCCGTGGGTGAGCTGGGCGGTGGCGTGGGTGGTCCAGGGCGTGTCGGGGTGGGTGTCGGAATCGGGGTGGGTGTGGACGGTGGCCTGGCGGCGCCCGTGGCCGTCGATGCCGGTGACGGCGATCTGAAGGCGCAGCCGCCCGGTCTCGGGCAGGACCAGCGGGGTGGCGAGGGTCAGGGTTTCCACCGTGTCGGCGCCGACCTGTTCGGCGGCGGTGAGGACCATGTCCAGGATCCCGGTACCGGGCAGCAGCGTCGTGCCGAACACGCGGTGGTCGCCCAGCCAGGCCTGCCCGCCGTCGGTGGCATCGATCGTGCCGGCGAGGATCAGTCCGTCGCCGGAGGCCAGCGGTGTCGACAGCGTGAGCCACGGGTGGTCCACCCCGTCCACGCCCCGGCCGGAGGCGCCCACGGGGTTGGTGCCGGGGGCGGGGAGCCAGTGGCGCCGGCGGTCGAAGGCGTACGTGGGCAACTCGCTCGCCAGCGGTGCCCGGGGGACGAGTTGCTGCCAGGGCCATGCGTCCGCGTGGGCGAGGCCGGCGCGGACCCATGAGGACAGGACGTCGGTGGTGTCGGCCTGGTCCCGGTGGGCGGTGCCCACGGCGACCCCGCCGTGGTGCTGGGTGATCTCGTCGAGGGCCATGGCCATGACGGGGTGCGGGCTGATCTCGATCCAGGTGTGGTGGCCGTCGGCGGTGGCCGCCCGGGCGGCCTGGTCGAACCGAACCGGCCGGCGCAGGTTGGCGCACCAGTAGTCAGCGCCCATCTCGGTGCCGTGGACCAGACGGCCGTGGACGGTGGAGTAGAGCGGAATGTGTCCGGCCGTCGGCTGAAGGCCGGCGAGCTCCTCGGCCAGAACAGGCAGGAGGGGGTCCATGTGGGCGCTGTGGGAGGCGTAGTCGACCTGCACCCGGCGGGCGAACACCTCCTCGGTCTTCAGCTGCGCCAGCAGGGTGTCCAGGGCGTGGGCGTCACCGGAGATCACCGTCGACGTGGGGGTGTTGACCGCGGCGATCGACAGGCCGGTGCCGGCCAGGCGTTCGCCGATCCACTCATGGCCGCGTTCGACGACGGCCATGCCGCC
>NZ_JBEORW010000071.1:0-23846 GCF_040302565.1 Streptomyces sp. NPDC097981 | reverse complement strand
CCGCATCCGCAGCGAGAAGGGCCTCCGCTGGGGCGGACGCCCCCTCGCACCCGCAGCCTGAGCAACCCGGCGAACCTATCCGGTCACAGCACTAGCCGCGCGGTCGTACGGGGGAACGGGGGAACCCGCCGGCCCCGGTCCGCCCCTCGGGGCGGACCGGGGCCGGCGGCGTACGGCGGTCCGGCGGCCGGTGGTGCACCGCGGGGATCGGAGGCCCGGGCGGGTCCGTCACTCCCCGCAGTGGCCGCAATCCCTCGCGCGGGAGACACCCCCGCGTCGTAGGGTGGAACCCCCGGCCCGTGAGACGTGTCGGGCCCTTCGCGTTGCCCCTTCACCGGACGGAAGCCTCCTTTCATGAGCCTGCACGGACTGCTCGACGCCGTCACCCGGGACCCGGCCCTCGCCGAGGCGGTCACCGCGGCCGGGGACGGCAACCGCATGCACGTGGACCTCGTCGGACCGCCGGCCGCACGGCCCTTCACCATCGCCGCGCTGGCCGCCCGGACCGAGCGGACCGTGCTCGCGGTCACCGCCACCGGGCGCGAGGCCGAGGACCTGGCCGCCGCGCTGCGGTCCTTCCTGCCGCCCGACGAGGTGGCGGAGTACCCGTCCTGGGAGACCCTCCCGCACGAGCGGCTCTCGCCGCGCAGCGACACCGTGGGCCGGCGGCTCGCCGTACTGCGCCGCCTGGTGCACCCGAGCAAGGACGACCCGTCCGCAGGGCCCGTCTCCGTCGTCGTCGCGCCGATCCGCTCCGTGCTCCAGCCGCAGGTCAAGGGGCTCGGGGACCTGGTCCCGGTGAGCCTGCGCCAGCGCGAGAGCGCCGACCTCGGGGAGGTCACCGAGGCACTGGCCGCGGCCGCGTACGCCCGGGTGGAGCTCGTCGAGAAGCGCGGGGAGTTCGCCGTGCGCGGCGGCATCCTCGACGTGTTCCCGCCCACCGAGGAGCACCCGCTGCGCGTGGAGTTCTGGGGCGACGAGGTCGAGGAGATCCGCTACTTCAAGGTCGCCGACCAGCGGTCCCTGGAAGTCGCCGAGCACGGGCTGTGGGCCCCGCCCTGCCGGGAACTGCTGCTGACCGACGAGGTACGGCAGCGGGCCGCGGCCCTCGCCGAGGAGCACCCCGAGCTCGGCGAACTGCTGAACAAGATCGCCGAGGGGATCGCGGTGGAGGGCATGGAATCCCTCGCCCCGGTCCTCGTCGACGACATGGAACTGCTGATCGACGTCCTGCCGGCCGGGTCCATGGCCGTGGTCTGCGACCCGGAGCGGGTGCGGACCCGGGCCGCCGACCTGGTGGCGACCTCGCAGGAGTTCCTGATGGCCTCCTGGGCCGCGACCGCCGGCGGCGGCGCGGCCCCGATCGACGTCGGTGCGGCCTCGCTGCGCGGCATCGCCGACGTCCGTGACCGGGCCCGCGAGCTGAACATGATGTGGTGGTCGGTGTCCCCCTTCGCGGCGGACGACGCCGCCCTGAACGGGGACACCCTCAAGCTGGGCATGCACGCCCCCGAGGCCTACCGCGGCGACACCGCCCGGGCGCTCGCCGACACCAAGGCCTGGATCGCCGACGGCTGGCACACCGTCTACCTCACCGAGGGCCACGGCCCGGCCGCCCGCACCGTCGAGGTGCTCGGCGGCGAGGGCATCGCGGCCCGGCTCGAAGCCGACCTGCGCACCCTGGAGCCCAGCCTCGTCCACGTCGCCTGCGGCTCCCTCGACAACGGCTTCGTCGACCCGGCCCTGCGGCTCGCGGTCCTCACCGAGACGGATCTGACGGGCCAGCGCACCGCCACCAAGGACCTGGGCCGGATGCCGACCCGGCGCCGCAAGTCCATCGACCCCCTCACCCTGGAGGTCGGCGACTACATCGTCCACGAGCAGCACGGCGTCGGCCGCTACATCGAGATGGTGCAGCGCACGGTGCAGGGCGCCACCCGCGAGTACCTCCTCGTCGAGTACGCCCCCGCCAAGCGCGGCCAGCCCGGCGACCGCCTCTACATCCCCACCGACCAGCTGGAGCAGGTCACCAAGTACGTCGGCGGCGAGGCCCCGACCCTGCACCGGCTCGGCGGCGCCGACTGGACCAAGACCAAGGCGCGCGCCAAGAAGGCCGTCAAGGAGATCGCCGCCGACCTCATCAAGCTGTACAGCGCGCGCATGGCGGCCCCCGGCCACACCTTCGGCCCGGACACCCCCTGGCAGCGCGAGCTGGAGGACGCCTTCCCGTACGCGGAGACGCCCGACCAGCTCACCACCATCGCCGAGGTCAAGGAGGACATGGAGAAGTCGGTCCCCATGGACCGGCTGATCTGCGGCGACGTCGGCTACGGCAAGACCGAGATCGCGGTCCGGGCGGCCTTCAAGGCGGTCCAGGACGGCAAGCAGGTCGCCGTCCTCGTCCCCACCACCCTGCTGGTGCAGCAGCACTTCGGGACCTTCTCCGAGCGCTACAGCCAGTTCCCGGTCAACGTGAAGGCGCTGTCCCGCTTCCAGAGCGACACCGAGTCCAAGGTCACCCTGGAGGGCCTGAAGGAGGGGTCCGTCGACATCGTCATCGGCACCCACCGCCTGTTCTCGCAGGAGACGAAGTTCAAGGACCTGGGCCTGGTCATCGTCGACGAGGAGCAGCGGTTCGGCGTCGAGCACAAGGAGCAGCTGAAGAAGCTGCGCGCCAACGTGGACGTGCTCACCATGTCCGCGACCCCGATCCCGCGCACCCTGGAGATGGCGGTGACCGGCATCCGCGAGATGTCGACGATCACCACCCCGCCGGAGGAGCGCCACCCGGTGCTCACCTTCGTCGGCCCGTACGAGGAGAAGCAGATCGGCGCGGCGATCCGGCGCGAACTGCTGCGCGAGGGCCAGTGCTTCTACATCCACAACCGGGTCGAGTCCATCGACCGGGCCGCCGCCAAGCTGCGCGAGATCGTGCCCGAGGCGCGGATCGCGACGGCGCACGGCCAGATGTCCGAACAGGCCCTGGAGCAGGTCGTCGTGGACTTCTGGGAGAAGAAGTTCGACGTGCTCGTCTCGACGACGATCGTCGAGTCCGGCATCGACATCTCCAACGCGAACACCCTGATCGTCGAGCGCGGCGACAACTTCGGCCTCTCGCAGCTGCACCAGCTGCGCGGCCGCGTGGGCCGAGGCCGCGAGCGCGGCTACGCGTACTTCCTGTACCCGCCGGAGAAGCCGCTGACCGAGACCGCGCACGAGCGGCTCGCGACGATCGCCCAGCACACCGAGATGGGCGCGGGCATGTACGTGGCGATGAAGGACCTGGAGATCCGCGGCGCGGGCAACCTGCTCGGCGGCGAGCAGTCCGGGCACATCGCGGGCGTCGGCTTCGACCTGTACATCCGGATGGTCGGCGAGGCGGTGGCGGACTACCGGGCCGCGGTCGAGGGCGGGGTGGAGGAGGAGCCGCCGCTGGAGGTCAAGATCGAGCTGCCGGTCGACGCGCACGTCCCGCACGACTACGCGCCGGGCGAGCGGCTGCGCCTGCAGGCGTACCGGTCCATCGCGTCGGCGAGCTCCGAGGCGGACATCAAGGCCGTACGGGAGGAGCTGCACGACCGCTACGGCAAGCTGCCGGAGCCGGTGGAGAACCTGCTGCTGGTGGCGGGGCTGCGGATGCTGGCGCGGGCCTGCGGGGTCGGCGACATCACCCTCCAGGGCCCCAACATCCGCTTCGGACCGGTGGAGTTGCGGGAATCGCAGGAGCTGCGCCTCAAGCGGCTCTACCCGGGCACGGTGCTCAAGCCGGCCACC
The DNA here is from genome assembly GCF_040302565.1 of Streptomyces sp. NPDC097981. Classification (NCBI taxonomy): domain Bacteria; kingdom Bacillati; phylum Actinomycetota; class Actinomycetes; order Kitasatosporales; family Streptomycetaceae; genus Streptomyces; species Streptomyces sp. NPDC097981. Next base: position 20,072 of record NZ_JBEORW010000071.1, on the reverse strand, counting down.
TCGCAGGTGCTGGTCCCGCGGCCGAAGACCGCCCGGGTGGGCGGGAAGCCGCTGGTCGGGCGGGAGCTGCTGGCCTGGACCGGGGAGTTCCTCACCACGATCCTCGGGTCGTAAGGCGTACGCGGCCGGGGCCGCTCCTCACCGGAGCGCCCCGGCCGCAGCGCGGGCCGCGAAGGTTCAGACCGTTTCGGCCGGTCCGCCGTCGCCCAGTTTCGACAGGTCCAGGACGTCCGCGCCCTCCGGCAGGGCCGTGTCGACCTGAGCGCCGAAGGCGGAGAAGAGGACCTCTCCGGTCTCGTCCCCGGAGACGGTGGACTTAAGGACGTACGGAGTGCCCTGGGTCGCGATGTAGTCGGTCTCCGTGCCGTTCTTGGCGGCCGTGATGACGGCGAGCGCCTGCTTGCCGTCGACGGTGACCGTCTCGCCCTTGCGGGCCAGCGGGTTGGGCCGGCCGCGGCCGTCCGTCAGCTTGTCCAGATCGCACAGGTGCTTCATCGCGGACGCCTTGGCGTCGGAGACCGGCATCTTCAGCCAGCGGTCGGCGAGCATCGTGACCATCGCGTCCGCCTGCCTCTTGGGTGCGTGCTCCTTCGCGGCCGTGGCCCGCCAGTAGTCGGCGTCGCCCTTGAAGTGGATCAGGTCCGCGGACTTGATCAGGTCCACCTTGCCCATCCCGTTGTATCGGACCGAGCCCTTGCAGCTGCCCTTCCTGTCGAGGGTGAGGTCGAACTCGACCGGGCTGCCCTCCTCGTGCATCTTCGCGACGACACGGGTCGATTCGACCTTGCGCATCGCCTCCTGCGACTGGCTCAGGATCTCGGCGCCCGACAGGTCCGCGAGCATGCCGGTGCCCTTGCCCGCCCCCTTGCCCTTCGCGGCCGGTGCGGGCGTGGCCCCGGCCGACGCCGACGCGGCGGCGCGGGCCGCCCTGCCGATGCCGACGGCCTTGCCCCCGCCCCCGGGCAGGCACGCCGTCGTCAGCCCGAACAGGGCCGTCGCGGCCAGTACGGACATGCCGATGGTCCGGCTCCGCATGTGGATTCCCCCTTGGAACAGCAACTCGACTGCCGAGGGTAGTCGCCGCCGGTCAGGGGCCGTCGGCGTTTTCCGCCCGGCCCGCCCGGCCCCGGCCGGGCGGGGGTGTGCGGCGACCCTGCAACGGTTGGGCGCAACCCCTCACTGGCGGCCGGAAACGCTGTATACGCTCAGACCTGAAACTTCGTCGACACGGTCCGTCAGGAGCAGCGATGCACGGCCCCGGCCTCCCGCCGCAGCAAGGCCCCCAGCCCAGTACCGGGGGAGTCGTGGCACTGCGCGTGCTGTTCGCCCTCCTGCCCGTCCTGAGCTGCGGCTTCCTGGGCTGGGGCACGATGCTGCGGCTCGCGGCCGTCACCCGCAAGCCCAGGGACTGGTGGCTGCTGGCCGTCAACGTCGTGCTGACCGTGGCCTGGACCGCGCTGATCGGGGCCGACCCCACGCCCGAGACCAACGGCTGGCAGGGCAACACCGGCGCCTTCGGCGTGATCATCACCGGCTTCGTGACCTGCGTGTACTTCCTGGTCGCCGACATCCGCCACTACGAGGCCAAGACGGCGGCGGCCCGGACCGCCCCCTGGTACCCGGCGCAGCCCGCGCCGTACGTGCCGCCGCAGCAGGCCGGGCCGGCGTACGGGTACCCGGCGGCCCGGCAGCAGACCCCGGCCCCCGCTCCGACGCCGGCCCCCGCCCCGGGGCCCGGCCCGGCCACCCCGCCCCGGATCGGGCAGGTCCGCGCCGAGCTCGACGAGCTGAGCGAACTGCTGCGCAAGCAGACGCCGCACCCGAACCCGAACCCGAACGCGCCGAACCCGAACCCGAGCCCGCGCGGCAACGAGGGTGAGGGCCCGGCCCGGTGACGGACGACGACCGGATCATCGGCGAGCGCTACCAGCTGGCCTCCGTCCTCGGACAGGGCGGCATGGGCCAGGTCTGGACGGCGTACGACCAGCGGCTGGACCGCCGCGTCGCCGTCAAGCTGCTGCGCCCCGACAAGGTGGCGGGCCCCGGCTCCGTAGCCGACGAGCTCCGCCGCCGCTTCGTGCGCGAATGCCGCGTCACGGCGCAGGTGGACCACCCCGGGCTGGTCACGGTCCACGACGCGGGCAGCGACGGCGACGAACTGTTCCTCGTCATGGGCTACGTGGAGGGCATCGACCTCGCCAGCCACCTCGTCCAGCACGACCCGTACCCCTGGCCGTGGGCGGTAGCCGTCGTCGCGCAGCTGTGCGGGGTGCTGTCCGCCGTGCACGCGGTGCCGATCGTGCACCGTGACCTGAAGCCGCGCAACGTGATGATCCGCCCGGACGGCACCGTGCTGGTCCTCGACCTCGGCGTCGCCTCGGTGATGGACACCGACACCACCCGCCTCACCAGCACCGGCACGCCGATCGGCAGCCCGGCCTACATGGCCCCCGAGCAGGCGATGGGCGGCGCCGTCGGCCCCTACACCGACCTGTACGCCCTCGGCGTCCTGCTGTACGAACTCCTCAGCGGCAACGTCCCGTTCGCCGGGTCCACCGCGCTCGGCGTGCTGCACCGCCACCTCTACGAGCCGCCGGTCCCGGTGCGCCGGCTGCGCCCGGAGATCCCGCACCAGCTCGAAGCGACCCTGCTCCACCTCCTGGCGAAGGACCCGCAGGACCGGCCCTCCTCCGCGCAGCAGGTGTACGAGGCCCTCGTGCCGCTGCTGCCCAAGCAGGGCGCGCCGACGGGTGCGCTCGACCCGACCCGCCCCTTCCTGCGCCCGCACGCCCCCTGGCCGGACCGCGCCGCCGCCATCCCGCCGCAGCCGACCGCGCCGCCGACCCCGCCCCGGCCGGACATCCCGGCCGCGGTGGACGAGGTCCGCAGCCTCCTGGACCAGGGGCGCCTGACCCAGGCCGTGGACATCCTCGGCGGCATCCTCCCGGCCGCCGAGACCGAGCACGGCGAGCACTCGACGGTGGTCCGCTCCCTGCGCAAGCAGTACGCCGCCACGCTGATGGACGACGGGCAGTTCCGCCGCGCCCTGCCCGAACTGCGGCGCCTCGCCGACGAGTTCCCAGCCGGTGACCCCCAGTCCCTGCGCTTTCGCTACGACGCGGCCCAGTGCCTGGAGCAGCTCGGCGAGCCCGGGGCGGCCCTGGCCGAATACCGCTCCCTGCTCCCGCTCTTCGAGAACCACTACGCCAATCCGGACCCCGGCCTCCCGCTGGACGTCCGCCGCCGCATAGCCCACCTGCTGCTCTCGCTGGGCGACCGGCCCGCGGCCCACGACACCCTGGTCCGCCTCCTCTTCGACGCGGACCGCGTCCACGGCCCGACGCACCCCTTCTCGTCGGAGGTCCGCCGCACCCTCCAGTGGCTCTCCCAGGTCCGCTGACCGCCGCCGCTCACGGAGCCGCGGCGGATTCCCCGGCGGCGAGGCGGTCGGGCGGGGCCGGCGCGGGCGCGAGGGGTGCGACGGATGTGATCGGGCCGGCCGGGCCGGTCCGGGTCCTGCGCCGCCGCCCTGCCGCGAGGAGCACGGCCAGGAGCAGGAGGGCCGTCGCCGCGACCGTCGTGCCCGCGACGAGGCCCGGAGGGCGGAACGTACAGGCGACCGTGGTGGTGCCGGGGGTCACGGGGACGGAGACCAGGCCCAGGTAGGCGGTGGCCGGGCGGCCGTTGCAGGTCCAGCCCGCGATCGCCGGGGACGAGAGGACCGCCGTGCCCGTGGTGCCCGCCGGGAAGGTGGCATCGACGGCCGACGAGCCGACCCGCAGGGAGGCCGGGGCCGCCGCGCGCAAGGCGGCCACCGCGCGCTCCAGACGGGTGCGGTCCAGGCAGGACAGGGTCCAGCGCGGGGGCGCGGGAGCGTCGAAGACCAAGGCCGAGGAGGCCCCCCGGGAGACGCCGAGCGGCTGGAGGGCCGCCCGGTTGCGGGGGGCGTTGCCGTTCAGGCGGAAGGCGGGGCCGTCCGCGCGGCGGGCCGTGGCGTTGTACTCCGGCGCCCAGAGGTAGGCCTCCGTGCCCGCGCGGCAGACACCGGGGGAGACCGGGTCCTCGTACACCGCGGCGCCCAGCAGGAGTTCCTGGTTGCGGAAGGGGGACTCCCCGTAGGCGGGGGCGGGTCCCGGCGGGCGGACCGTGACCAGCGGGGGGACCTGCGCCCGGCCGATCGTCCCGTCGGGCCGCAGGCGGGCGCCGACCGCGAAGACCGCGTCCGTCACCGGGTTGTCGATGCTCTGCACGTTGCGCCCGCGCGAGGTCCAGCCCGCCCCGAGGGCCACCATCGTCCGGGTGAAGACGTCCGGGGTGTGACTGCTGTAGTACGCGCCGCCCTCCCCGCCCAGCAGCATCGGGTCGTTGCCCGACAGCGCGGGACGGCTCGGGTCGGTGCGGTACGCCGGCCAGCCCGCGGCGCCGGCCAGGGCCTCGGCGCGCGCCGTGTGTGCCGCGCCCCACGAGGGGTAGTCGTCCAGGCCCGCCAGCTTGCCCTGGTGCCCGTACGCCGTCGTCGCCGCCGCCTGGCCGACCAGCACCAGTACCAGCACCCCGGCCGCCGGGAGGACCAGCCTGCGGTGGCGCAGGCACCACCACGCCGCGGCCGCGAACGCCAGGCCGCCGCAGAAGAGCCCGTATCCCCACGTCGTCGCCAGCGGGCTGCCGCTCGCGGCCACGGCCGCGGCGGCCAGCACCGCGGTCCCCGCCGCCAGCGCCCGCGGCCCCGGCAGCCCGGCCGCCAGCCCGGTCCACGCGGCGATCACGGCCACCCCGGCCAGCACGAACGTCTGCCGGTACGGGCTCCCGTTCGGGGTCGCGAACACGTGCCAGGCCAGATGCGTCGGCGTCCACTGGAAGGAGAGGAGGACGGCAACCGTCAGCCCCGCCCACCACAGGCGGGTGCGCAGGGCGACCGCCCCGTGGAACGGCAGGGCCGCAGCCAGCAGCAGCGTCCCCGTGCCCACGAAGAGCGCCGGCGAGGAGAAGGAGTACGTCGCGGGCAGGATCCGCGCGAACAGGTCCGGCCAGGACACCGGCCGGAACTGCCGCGTCCACCCCGGGTACGCCTGCTTCGAGCTCAGGAAGAGCGGGACCAGCACCGGGGCGGAGACCGCGATGCCCAGCAGGGTCGTCCCCGCCGCGCGCCCCAGCACCGCCAGCCGCTCCCGTACCGCTCCCCCAGCTACCGCTGGGAGGTGCCCCCAGGCGCGTTCCGGCACCACCCGCACCAGGAGTACCAGTGCCGCGCCGAGTGTCGCCATGTAGGCCGTGTAGAAGTTCGCCGTCCAGCAGAGCGCCGGCACGAGGACGGCGGCCGCCGTCCGGCGCCCCCGCAGCGCCCATTCACCCGTCAGGCACAGGAGCGGGAACGCGATCAGCCCGTCCAGCCACATCGGGTTGTACGAGGCCTCGATCACCGACCAGCCGCACAGCGCGTACGAGGCCCCCAGCAGCGCCGCCGCCCACCACGGCCCGCGGCGCTGGGTGCGCAGCAGCCAGACCATCGCCGCCGCCGCGGCGGCCGTCTTGAGCACGGTGACCACGTACACCGCGAGGTCGATGTCCGCGCGCGGGAAGAGGCCGACGAGCACCGCGAAGGGGCTGGAGAGGTACGTCCCGAAGTCGGGCAGGAAGCTCGTGCCGTAGCCGGACTGCCAGTTGAGCAGCAGCCCGCCCTCCGCCCGCCCGTGCAGCAGGTCCCAGAGGTGGGCGTGGAAGGGGACGAACTGGTTGCCGAGGTCGTTGATGCTGCGGTGGCGGTGCCCGTACGGGAAGACGCGGGCGACCGCGTCCCCGGCGCACACGGCAACCACCGTGATCAGGGCGGCGAGGGCCGAGCCGTGCAGGCTCCGGCGGCGCGGCGAGCGGTGCGGTGTCGACATGGTGGGCCGACCTTGGCAGTGCCGGTCGACCGGAGGGTGGCCACGGGGCGGCCGCGACATCAACAGAGGCGTACCCCTACACCCCGGGAATCGTTGGTCGAACCGGTGGCCCGGATCACCTTGACTGCATACCATCGATCACCGCACGGCCCTTGTGCACCGACGCACAATCTTCCGGCCCTGGAGGCTCCTTTGCACCGTCGCACAGCGCTCTCCGTCTCCGCCGCCCTGCTCGCGGCGGCCCCCCTGCTGTCCGCCTGCTCGGGCCAGGCCCGCCCCGGCACCGCGGCCGTCGTCGGCGGCGAACGGATCACCACCTCCGCGCTCCAGGCCCAGGTGGGCGACGTCCGTGCGGCGCAGAACGAGTCCGGGCCGACCGCCGCCCAGCTGATCCAGGCCTCGCCCGGCCTGGAGCGGGTCAAGCTCAACAAGATGATCCAGACCGTGGTCCTGGAGCATGCCGCCGAGGACGCGGGCGTGAGTGTCAGCGACAAGGAGGTCCAGGACTTCCGCAAGGCGCAGCTGGAGAAGGCGGGCGGCAGCGAGAAGCTGGCCGCGGCGGCCCTGGAGCAGGCCCACCTGGCGCCCGGTCAGCTCGACGCCGACGCCCGCTTCAAGCTGTTGCGCGACAAGCTCTTCGAGCACTACGGCAGCCAGGACAAGGCCGTCGAGAAGCTCGCGTCCGCCGCGAAGGCACTGCACATCGAGGTGAACCCGCGCTACGGCGTCTGGGACGCGCAGCAGATCGTGCTCGGCGACCAGGACACCCCGTGGATCGTCCAGCGGACCCGGCCCGAGCAGGCCCCCGCCGGAGCCTGACCGGCCTGGGGGCACCCCCGGCCGCAGGCTGGGGGAGGAGGTAGGTTCGGAGGGTGAACGACCACGCCGCCGAACCCGCCCCCGCCGCGTCCGCGTCCGCCGCGTCCGCCGAACCCGCTGCCGCCGGCGGAACGGCCGCCGGCCGGATCGTCCTGCTGACCGCCAGCCACCGGGTCGCCCCCGGACTGCTGTCCTGGCCGGCCTGGCAGACCCTGCACGCCGCGGACCGGGTGCTGTGCGCCGACCCGGGCCACCCGCAGCTGCCGTACCTGCGCGAGGCGGGCGTCGAGGTGGCGCACGAGACCCCGGACGCGCACGAGCTCGTCGAGGCCTGCGCCGGCGGCCGCACGGTCGTGGTGATCCCGGGCGGCGAGGGCGACCAGCGGCTCACCGACGGGCTGGCCCGGCTCGCCGGCTCCGGCCGGGTCGACATGCCCGACCTCGAACTGCTGCCCGGCTCGTACGATCTGCCCGGCGCTCGCCTGCTCGACCTCGTCCAGGTGATGGACCGGGTCCGCCGGGAATGCCCCTGGACCTCGCGCCAGACCCACGAGGGACTGGTCAAGTACGCCACGGAGGAGGCGTACGAACTGGTCGAGGCCATCGAGGACGGGGACCGGGAGGCGCTGCGCGAGGAACTCGGCGACGTACTCCTCCAGGTGGTCTTCCACGCGCGCATCGCCGAGGAGCATCCCGATGAGCCCTTCTCCGTCGACGACGTCGCCGGCAGCCTCGTCGAGAAGCTGATCCACCGGCACCCGCACGTCTTCGGGGACGCGGACGCGCAGACCCCGGCAGACGTCAGCGCGCACTGGCAGCGGACCAAGGCGGTCGAGAAGCAGCGGGAGTCGGTCACCGACGGGATCCCGCTGGGCCAGCCCGGTCTCGCGCTCGCGGCCAAGCTCGCCGGCCGGGTCCGCGCGGGCGGCGTGGCCGTGGAGCTGCCCCGCGGCGAAGGCATCGGGTACGAGCTGCTGGAACTGGCGGCGCGCGCCGAGGCGGCGGGGGTCGACCCCGAGACCGCGCTGCGCGCTGCGGCCCGCGTCTACCGGGACGCGATCCGGGCCGCCGAGGGCGTCGGCGGGTAGCCGGCGGCGGCAGGGTCCTACCGGGGGCCGGGCGCGCGGCCCGACGGGTCGAGCCAGTGCGGTGCGGGGCGGCTCAGGAACCACTCCCCGAAGCCCAGGGGCCGGCCGTTCGGGCCGTGGCCGGTGCCGGCGGCGGGCACGGAGTCGTGGAAGATCCGGTCGGGGCGGGCGCCCAGCTCCGCGAGCAGCTTCGCGGTCTCCTCGACGAACGGCGCCGGGCCGCTGAGGTAGACGTCCTGCTCCGGCCACAGGGCCCGGTGGCCGAGCGCGGTCGCGAGCCGTCCGGTGGCCTGGTTGCGGTGCCGGCCGGGGGCGGGCGTGATGTAGGTGACGCCGAGCCAGCCGAAGGCGGCGGCGTACCCGTCGATCAGCGGGCGGTCGTAGAGGTGCGCGGCGTCCCGGGCGACGACGAACAGCCGCACGTCCTGATCGGGAGGATGCCCGGCGAGCTCCTCCAGCATGGCCCGGATCGGCGCCCAGCCGGTGCCCGCCGCGATGAAGCTGACCGGCCGGTCGGCGCGGCGGAAGGTCAGCCGCCCGCCGGCCGCGCCGAGCCGCAGCATCTCGCCGGGCCCGGCCTCGCGGACCAGCGCGGTGCTGAGCCGGCCGCGCTCGATACGGCTGACGTGCAGGTCGAGGGTGCCGTCCCGGCGTGGGGCGTTGCCGATGGAGTAGGTGCGCCAGACCGTTGGGAACCGGTCGCTGCTCACGCTCAGGTACTGGCCGGGAAGATGGGGGAAGGGGGCGTGCGGGCGCAGCGTCAGCACCCCTATGTCCTGCCCGTAACGCAGGTGGCGCACGATCTCGGCGTCCCACCATGCGGGGTCCTCGCTCGCGGCGGCCCCGGCCATCATGGCGTCGGCGATCACCTGGTAGGCCTCGGACCAGGCCTTCTCCACGGTCGGGGTCCAGGCCTCGCCGGAGGTCCGGGCGAGCGCTGCGAGCAGGCTGGAGCCGACGGCCGCGTAGTGCTCGGGGCGGGCGAGGAACTTGCGGTGGTCGCGGCCGAGGTCGTGGAGATAGGGGAGGAGGTCCTCCTCGTCGAGGTGCGCGACCACGTGGGTCAGCGCGGCGAAGAGCCGGTCGCGCTGGCGTTCCATGTCCTGGGCCGAGGCCGGGAAGAGGCCGCGGATCCCGGGGTTGTGCCAGAAGAGGTGGGAGTAGAAGTACTTGACGGCGTGTTCGGCCCGTCTCTCCACCACCGCGAAACTGCTCTTCAAGATCCTCACATCCACAAATCCGACAGTAGGAACGGCCGGGAACGCGAGGTCAAGCGATGGCGGATCTACGGACAGCCGCGGCGAACGGCCCATATGGGATGGCGGCCGGCGTACGGGATACGGTCAGCGGGTGCACGAGCCGACCTCCGCAGCCCCCGCAGACAGCGTTCCTCCCCAGGGTCCGACCCTGTTCGACTGGGAGTTCGCGACCGATCCGTACCCGGCGTACGCCTGGCTGCGCGAGCACTCCCCGGTGCACCGCACCAAGCTTCCGAGCGGGGTCGAGGCCTGGCTGGTCACCCGGTACGCCGACGCCCGTCAGGCCCTCGCCGACCAGCGGCTCAGCAAGAACCCGGCGCACCACGCGGAGCCGGCGCACGCCAAGGGCAAGACCGGGATCCCGGGGGAGCGCAAGGCGGAGCTGATGACGCATCTGCTCAACATCGACCCGCCGGACCACACCCGGCTGCGGCGGCTGGTGTCGAAGGCGTTCACCCCGCGCCGGGTCGCCGAGTTCACCCCGCGGGTGCAGGAGCTGACCGACCACCTCATCGACCGGTTCGCGGCCCGGGGTGAAGCGGACCTCATCCACGAGTTCGCCTTCCCGCTCCCCATCTACGCCATCTGCGAGATGCTCGGCGTACCGCGCGAGGACCAGGACGACTTCCGCGACTGGGCGGGGATGATGATCCGGCACGGCGGAGGCCCGCGGGGCGGGGTCGCCCGCTCCGTGAAGCAGATGCGGACCTACCTCGGTGAACTCATCCACCGCAAAAGGGATGATCTGGGCAATGATCTGATTTCCGACCTGATCCGCGCGAGTGACCACGGCGACCATCTGACGGAGGCCGAGGCCACCGCGATGGCCTTCATCCTGCTCTTCGCCGGCTTCGAGACGACGGTCAACCTCATCGGCAACGGCGTCCACTCCCTCTTCATGAACCCTGACCAGCGCACCCGCCTCCAGGATTCCCTCGCCGCCGGCGAGAGCGGCCTGCTGGAGACCGGCATCGAGGAGCTGCTCCGCTACGACGGCCCCGTGGAGCTGGCCACCTGGCGGTTCGCCACCGAGCCGCTGACCCTCGGAGGCAAGGACGTCGCGGCGGGCGATCCGGTTCTCGTCGTCCTCGCCGCGGCCGACCGGGACCCTGCGCGGTTCGCCGACCCGGACACCCTCGACCTCTCCCGCACCGACAACCAGCACCTCGGATACGGCCACGGCATCCACTACTGCCTGGGTGCTCCGCTCGCGCGACTTGAAGGACAAACGGCGCTTGCGACTTTGCTGACGCGTCTGCCGGATCTGGAACTTGCTGTTCCGCCCAACACCCTTCGCTGGCGCGGGGGTCTGATCATGCGTGGCCTGCGAACCCTTCCCGTCCGCTTCACAGCCCGAAACATCTGAAGGCCTCCTGACCACACGTCAGCCCCCGACCGGAGTTGTGACGAACGTGCTAAGACGGCTAGGTTCTGCCGTTACCCAGTCGTTATGCGAAAGGTGCAGCTCATGCGTTCCGGGAACGGCCGCCACAGACGGCCCCGCCAGGTACCCGCGATAGTCGTCACCGCCGGAGTCACCGGTTCGGCGTTGGCGCTGCCGCTGCTCGCCGCCACAAACGCGAGTGCGGCCGACACCTCCACGTGGGACAAGGTCGCCGAGTGTGAGAGCGGCGGCTCCTGGAGCGCCAACGCCGGCAGCGGTTCGTACGGCGGACTGTCGTTCACGCAGGAGCAGTGGAACGCGTCGGGCGGCCTCGACTTCGCCGAGCGCCCCGACCTCGCCAGCCGGTCGCAGCAGATCGCCGTCGCCGAACGCGTACTGGGCACCCAGGGCCCGCAGGCGTGGGGGCAGTGCTCGGAGTCGGCCGGGCTGACCCGCCAGGCCCCCGCCGCAACCGTGGACCCGGGCCTGCCCGGCACGCTCACACCCGTAGCCCCGAGCCCCTCGCGCCCCGACAAGTCGGTCCCGAAGGGCGGCTCCGGCGAGAAGGCGAAGGACTTCGGCGCCCCGACCGCGACTCCGGCCCCGGTCTTCACGCTTCCGCCGGCGCCGCTCGCGCCGAGCAGCGGACTGCCCGTCATGCCCGACCCGGACGCTCCGTCCACGTCGCCGACCGTCCCGGGGCTCCCCGGCGACCCGACCGCGACCCCCGGCGCCCCCACGGTCCCGACGACGCCCACCGCGCCGACCACCCCGGGAACCCCGGGAACCCCGGGAACCCCGGGAACCCCTGGGAACCCGGCGGACCCGACCGCTCCGGTCACCCGGGGCGCTCCCGGTGCCCCCTCGGCCCCGGGTGCCTCCACCGACCCGGCCGCCATCCCGGACACCTCCGGCAACGGCAAGCACCGTGGTACGCCCGCCACCGAGGTGCCCGTCACGACCGGCGCGGTGTCGAACCCCTCGTACACCGTCCAGGCGGGCGACAGCCTGGCCACCATTGCGTCCGCCAAGGGGGTCAAGGGCGGCTGGAACGCGCTCTACCACGCCAACGCGCAGGTCATCGGCAATGACGCCGATCTGATCAAGCCCGGCCAGAATCTGGATCTAAGCCAGAAATAGCGACACTTCGGACACCCAGAAAGACCTGAATGTCCGTTATCGGCAAGTGAGACATGTGTCTCTTCCGGTCAACTGGCGTGTCCCGCCCGGAGCCTTCCGCAAACCCCGCCCTCACCTGCGCAAATGCCCCAAAGAAGAGCGCAAGTAGGGGCCGTTTCTCCCCGATGTTCCTCGTTGAACATCGGGGAGAGACCTGCCTACCTTCTGAGTCGCCCGTCACCGCGGGCTCCTTCGACCGCATCGCCGAGTCCTGCCGGCGGACGGGGGGAACAGTCGTCGCGTCAAGCGCCGAAGGCAGGAGCGGGGGAACCAAGGTAGGCGCCGGGACCGGCCATTGAGAGATGGTCACGGAAACGGCTAGGGGTTAAGTCGTGCGCCACATTGCACGGCCGGGCACTCATCCGCCCGAACCCGACAGCTCACCTCGTAGGCGTCGGTGAGGAGAACTCCATGCTGCTTTCCGGCAAGGGCAAGCACCGCCGCGCCACGGCCATCCAGCGGACCACCCGCATCGTCACGCTCGCCGGTGTCGCCGGTGTCGCCGTCGCCGCGCCCCTGATGGCGGCCGGCTCGGCTTCCGCCGCCACCTCCTCCGAGTGGGACCGCGTCGCCCAGTGCGAGTCCGGCGGCAACTGGGCCATCAACACGGGCAACGGCTACTACGGCGGCCTGCAGTTCTCGTCCTCCACCTGGGCCGCCTACGGCGGCAAGGCGTACGCCTCCCAGGCCAACCAGGCCTCCAAGGGCCAGCAGATAGCCATCGCCGAGAAGGTCCTCAAGGGCCAGGGCAAGGGCGCCTGGCCGGTCTGCGGCAAGGGCCTGTCCAACTCCTCGTACTCGGGCGGCGGTTCGACCGACACCCCGAAGCAGGCCCCGAAGACCGAGGCCAAGAAGACCGAGACGAAGAAGGTCGAGACGAAGGCGGCGCCGAAGAAGGAGACCACGCGCTCCGAGGCCGCCCCGACCACCCGCTCCGAGCGCTCCGAGGCCCCGGCCCCGAAGACCGGCAACGGCTCGTACGAGGTCAAGTCCGGCGACACCCTGGGCACCATCGCCGAGGTCAACGGCGTCAAGGGCGGCTGGGAGAAGCTCTTCGAGCTCAACAAGGACATCGTCTCGGACGCCGACCTGATCTTCCCGGGTCAGAAGCTGAAGCTCAGCTGAATCCTGCGGTAACAACCGCGGCAGCGTGTGCAGCACGCGGCATCCCCACCGCCCGGCGCGTCTCCCCTCACGCGCCGGGCGGTGGTGCGTTGTGCGCGCCCGACCCGGCCGGAACGCCGGCGATCGAGAGCCCTATGTCCAGGAAAGAAGGTATTCGGGCCCTTTTTCGTCCCAGGAGGCGGGCGGTCGGCGGGCCGAGAGCCCGGATCCGGTTAGGCTCTAGTCGGCGGGGCCATCCCACGGCCCGACATGCCACCGCACACCCAGCGTCACATCCCAGAAGGAGATGCTCGTGCCGTCCATCGACGTCGTCGTAGCCCGGGAAATCCTGGACTCCCGAGGCAACCCCACGGTCGAGGTCGAGGTGGGCCTCGACGATGGCAGCACCGGCCGTGCTGCAGTTCCGTCCGGCGCCTCCACCGGTGCCTTCGAGGCCATTGAGCTCCGTGACGGTGACCCCAACCGTTACATGGGCAAGGGTGTCGAGAAGGCCGTCCTCGCGGTCATCGAGCAGATCGGCCCGGAGCTCGTCGGCTACGACGCCACCGAGCAGCGCCTGATCGACCAGGCCATGTTCGACCTGGACGCCACCGACAACAAGGGCTCGCTCGGCGCCAACGCCATCCTCGGCGTGTCCCTCGCCGTCGCGCACGCCGCGTCCGAGGCCTCGGACCTCCCGCTCTTCCGCTACCTCGGCGGCCCGAACGCGCACCTGCTGCCCGTTCCGATGATGAACATCCTCAACGGTGGGTCGCACGCCGACTCCAACGTGGACATCCAGGAGTTCATGATCGCCCCGATCGGTGCGGAGTCCTTCTCCGAGGCCCTTCGCTGGGGCGCCGAGGTCTACCACACCCTCAAGAAGGTCCTGCACACCAAGGGCCTGTCCACCGGCCTGGGCGACGAGGGCGGCTTCGCCCCGAACCTGGAGTCCAACCGCGCCGCGCTCGACCTCATCATCGAGGCCATCAAGCAGGCCGGCTACACCCCGGGCAAGGACATCGCGCTCGCGCTCGACGTCGCCGCGTCCGAGTTCTACAAGGACGGCAAGTACGAGTTCGAGGGCCAGTCCCGCTCGGCCGCCGAGATGACGGACTACTACGCCGAGCTCGTCGAGGCGTACCCGCTGGTCTCCATCGAGGACCCGCTGTTCGAGGACGACTGGGCCGGCTGGAAGACCATCACCGACCGCCTGGGCGCCAAGGTCCAGATCGTCGGCGACGACCTCTTCGTCACCAACCCCGAGCGTCTCGCCCGCGGTATCGAGGAGGGCTCCGCGAACGCCCTGCTCGTGAAGGTGAACCAGATCGGTTCGCTGACCGAGACCCTCGACGCCGTCGAGATGGCCCAGCGCAACGGCTTCAAGTGCATGATGTCGCACCGCTCCGGCGAGACCGAGGACGTCACCATCGCCGACCTCGCCGTCGCCGTGAACTGCGGCCAGATCAAGACCGGCGCCCCGGCCCGCTCGGACCGCGTCGCCAAGTACAACCAGCTGCTGCGCATCGAGGAGATCCTCGACGACGCCGCGGTGTACGCGGGCCGCTCCGCCTTCCCGCGCTTCAAGGGCTAATCACGCCCTTGGTTCCGTACGTCCCCGCACTCGGTCCCGTACCGTGTGCGGGGACGTATTGCGTAGTGCGTACATAGGGGAGGCGGGATCAATGGCCGGGAACCGGGATCGGTTCTCCACCTTCTCCACCGCGACCAGGCTCAAGCAGCTCGGCGAGCGGACCGCCGCCCACGTCTACCGCTCGCAGACGCGCCGCCAGGTCCGCCGCAGCCGGCTCACCGGCCGGGCCGCGCTCCTGGTGCTGGTCCTCTGTACGCTGGTCGTCGCCCTCGCGTATCCGATGCGCCAGTACGTCTCCCAGCGCTCGGAGATCGCGGAGCAGCGGCGGGACGCCGAGGCCGCGAGCAAGCGCCTCGAACGCCTCCGCGACGAGAAGGCCCGCTGGCAGGACAACGCCTACGCCGAGCAGCAGGCGCGCAAGCACCTGCACTTCGTCCGCCCGGGCGAGATCAGCTACATCATGACCGACCCCGGGGCCGAGGCCGCCGAACAGCACCGCACCCGACAGGCCGGGTCCGACCGGCCCTGGTACTCCAACGTCTGGGACGGCGTCGACAAGGCCGACCGCCCCGGCGACTGACGAGCACCGCACCCATCCACGAGAACGAAGAGACTTCCTCCAGGCATGCAGACGCCCCCGCCCCAGACCGACCGGACCGAGCCGACCGACGCGGACATCGAGGCGTTCGAGCAGCAGCTCGGCCGCCCGCCGCGCGGGCTGCGCGCCATCGCCCACCGCTGCCCCTGCGGTCAGCCGGACGTGGTGGAGACCGCCCCGCGCCTCCCCGACGGCACGCCCTTCCCCACGCTGTACTACCTCACCTGCCCGCGCGCGGCCTCCGCGATCGGCACGCTGGAGGCCAACGGCGTGATGAAGGAGATGCAGGCCCGGCTCGCCGAGGACCCCGAGCTCGCCGCCGCCTACCAGGCCGCGCACGAGGACTACATCCGGCGCCGCGACGCCATCGAGGTGCTGCAGGGCTTCCCGAGCGCCGGCGGGATGCCGGACCGGGTGAAGTGCCTGCACGTGCTGGTCGGCCACTCGCTCGCCGCCGGCCCCGGGGTGAACCCGTTCGGGGACGAGGCCCTGGCCATGCTGCCCGAGTGGTGGGCCAAGGGCGCCTGCGTCACGCCGTGCGCCGCCAAGGCGGACGCACAGGATTCGGACGCGAAGGAGTCGGGCGCGTGATCCGGGTCGCCGGCATCGACTGCGGTACGAACTCCATCCGCCTGCTCGTCGCGGACTGCGACCCCGCCACCGGCGAGCTGGTCGAGCTGGACCGACGGATGACGATCGTCCGCCTCGGCCAGGGCGTCGACAAGACGGGCCGGCTGGCCCCGGAGGCGCTGGAGCGCACCTTCGCGGCCTGCCGCGAGTACGCGGCGGTCATCAAGGAGCTGGGGGCGGAGCGCCTGCGCTTCGTGGCGACCTCGGCCTCCCGGGACGCCGAGAACCGGGACGAGTTCGTCCAGGGGGTCCTCGGGATCCTGGGCGTCGAGCCCGAGGTGATCTCCGGCGACCAGGAGGCGGAGTTCTCCTTCATCGGCGCCACCAAGGAGCTGACGGGCACCACCCACATGGAGAAGCCCTTCCTGGTGGTGGACATCGGCGGCGGCTCGACCGAGTTCGTGGTCGGCGAGGACCACGTGCGGGCGGCCCGCTCGGTGGACGTGGGCTGCGTCCGGATGACGGAGCGTCATCTGGTGGTGGACGGGGCGGTCACCGACCCGCCGACCGCGGAGCAGATCGCCGCCATGCGGGCCGACATCGAGGCGGCGCTGGACCTGGTCGAGGAGACGGTCCCGCTGGGCGAGGCGCGCACGCTGGTGGGCCTGGCCGGCTCGGTGACCACGGTCGCCGGGATCGCCCTCGGACTGCCGGAGTACATCTCCTCGGAGATCCACCACGCGCGGATCCCGTACGAGACGGTCCGGGAGATCAGCGAGCAGATGCTGACGGACACCCACGCCGAGCGCGCGGCCGTCCCGGTCCTGCATCCGGGCCGGGTGGACGTGATCGGCGCGGGCACCCTGGTACTGCTCGCGATCATGGAGCGGACCGGAGCCGCGGAGGTCGTGGTCTCGGAGCACGACATCCTCGACGGAATCGCCTGGTCCGTCGCCTGACGAGCGGCTCGCGGGGGCGTCGTGGACGCCTCGCGGGAGGGTCACGGAAGCCCTCCGAAGGCCCTCCGGAGGGCCTTACGGGGGCTTTAGGTCCGCTCCTCCCGAGAAAGTTCGTGAAGTTCTTCACAAGGAAAAGGGGCCTGATGGTCCTCGGGAAGGGCCCTTCGGGACGCTCTCGGGGTCCGCAGGCCCCTTTCGTGCGAGCGTTCGTGCGATTTGAGGCGGGGGTCCGGGCATGGCGGTAGGTATCCACGAACCCGGTGGTCTACTCCGCTTGCAGCCTTGGAGGCCAGTTCAGGGCGGGTGAACAACGACTCCCGTTACACCCCGGTTCCCGTTTCGCACCATGACCTCCGTCACGTGGGCCGCGCAGTGTAGCAGAGACCTTCCGTCACCTTGTGAAGGGGCTCACGAGCAACACCCCTTTGGGTGCTGGATACTCGTTCCATGAGCACCACGGAGCGTCCCAGGATCCTCGTTGTAGGAGGTGGGTACGTAGGCCTGTACGCAGCCAAGCGCATCATGAAGAAGATGCGCTACGGCGAGGCGACCGTCACGGTTGTCGACCCGCGCTCGTACATGACCTACCAGCCCTTCCTCCCTGAAGTGGCCGCAGGCAGCATCTCGCCTCGGCACGTCGTCGTCCCGCTGCGACGCGTGCTGCCCAAGGCAGAGGTTCTCACCGGCCGGGTCACCAGCATCGACCAGGACCGCAAGGTCGCCGTCGTCACGCCGCTCGTCGGCGAGGCGTACGAGCTGCCCTTCGACTACCTGGTGATCGCGCTCGGCGCCGTCTCCCGCACCTTCCCGATCCCCGGCCTCGCCGAACAGGGCATCGGCATGAAGGGCGTCGAAGAGGGCATCGGCCTGCGCAACCACGTCCTTGAGCAGCTCGACAAGGCCGAGTCCACGACGGACGAGAACGTCCGCCGCAAGGCCCTCACCTTCGTCTTCGTCGGCGGCGGCTTCGCCGGTGCGGAGACCATCGGCGAGGTCGAGGACATGGCCCGCGACGCCGCGAAGTACTACACCACCATCAAGCGCGAGGACATGCGCTTCATCCTGGTGGACGCGGCCGACAAGATCCTCCCCGAGGTCGGGCCCAAGCTCGGCACCTGGGGCAAGGAGCACCTTGAGTCGCGCGGCATCGAGATCTACCTCAACACCTCCATGGACTCCTGCGTGGACGGCCACGTGGTGCTGAAGAACGGCCTTGAGGTCGACTCCGACACCCTCGTGTGGACCGCCGGCGTCAAGCCCAACCCGGTGCTGGCCCGCTACGGCCTGCCGCTCGGCCCGCGCGGCCACGTCGACACCGCCCCGACCCTCCAGGTCCAGGGCACCGACTACATCTGGGCCGCCGGCGACAACGCGCAGGTCCCGGACATCGCCGCCCGCAAGGCCGGTGTCGAGAACGCCTGGTGCCCGCCGAACGCCCAGCACGCGCTGCGCCAGGCCAAGGTCCTCGGCGACAACGTCATCTCGGGCATGCGGGGCTTCCCGCAGCACGAGTACGCCCACTCCAACAAGGGTGCGGTGGCAGGCCTCGGCCTCCACAAGGGCGTCGCGATGATCGTCATGGGCAAGATGAAGATCAAGCTCAAGGGCCGGCTCGCCTGGTACATGCACCGTGGCTACCACGGCATGGCCATGCCGACCTGGAACCGCAAGATCCGCGTCTTCGCCGACTGGACGCTCGCCATGTTCCTCAAGCGCGAGGTCGTGTCCCTCGGGGCGCTCGAAACCCCGCGCGAGGAGTTCTACGAGGCCGCCAAGCCGGCGCCGGCTCCGGCCGCCACGGCCGCCCCGGCCGCGAAGGCCAAGGCCTCCTGACCCGGGCCTGACCGGAAACTCCTCCAGCACGTCCCCGAAGGGGCCGCCCGCCATCCGTGGTGCGGGCGGCCCCTCCGGCGTGTCCGCCCGATTGACCGGCGACGGAAATGGGTAGTCCATCCGGTCGGACCGTTCTGGAGGTGCCGACGATGACCGACGCCGCGCCGCGGCTGGCCGCTCTTGCCGAGACCCTGCTGGGCGCCCCCCTGCCCGTCCGGATTCGCGCCTGGGACGGCAGCGAGGCCGGACCGCCCGCCGGCCCCACCCTGGTGCTGAACAGGCGGCGCGCCCTGCGCCGCGTGCTGTGGCGGCCGGGTGAACTGGGCCTGGCCCGTGCCTGGGTCGCCGGGGACCTGACCGTCGAGGGCGACCTGTTCGAACTGCTGGACCGGGTGGCCGGCCTGCTCTGGGAGCGGGAGCCCGCCCCCGCCCGTGCCGCCCCGCCGGCGGTCCGCCGCTCCGGCCTCGGCAAGCTCGGCGCCCTGCGCCCGTACCTGCCGCAGCTGCCGGAGCGGACCGCGGGCGCCGTCGGGACCGCCGCCCTGCTGCGCGACCCGGAGGCCCGGGCCGCGCTGCGCGACCTCGTCGCCCTGGCCCGGCCGTGGCCGGCGCCCGCGCCGCCGCCCGAGGAGGCCCCCCGCCGGGGCGGCCAGATGCACAGCAAGAGCCGCGACCGGCATGCGATCAGCCACCACTACGACGTCGGCAACGAGTTCTACGCACACGTCCTCGGTCCCTCGATGGTGTACTCCTGCGCCTACTGGAGCCCCGGCGCCACCCTGGAGGAGGCCCAGCGGGACAAACTCGACCTGGTCTGCCGGAAGCTGGGCCTCCAGCCCGGCGAGCGGCTCCTCGACGTCGGCTGCGGCTGGGGTTCCATGGCGCTGCACGCGGCCCGGGAGTACGGGGTCCAGGTCACCGGCATCACCCTCTCGCGAGAGCAGGCCGTGTACGCCCGCAAGAGGGCCGCGGAGGAGGGCCTGTCCGACCGGGTCGACATCCGGATCCAGGACTACCGGGACGTCAAGGACGGCCCGTACGACGCCGTTTCGTCCATCGGCATGGCCGAGCACGTCGGCGCCGACCGCTACCGCGAGTACGCCGCCACCCTGCACGCCCTGCTGGGGCCCGGAGGCCGGCTGCTGAACCACCAGATCGCCCGCCCGCCGGAGCCGGACGAAGAGGCGTACCGGGTCGACGAGTTCATCGACGCCTACGTCTTCCCCGACGGCGAGCTCTCCCCGCTGGGCACGACGGTGGGCGAGCTGGAGCGGGCCGGGTTCGAGGTCCGCGACGTGGAGGCGCTGCGCGAGCACTACGGGCTGACCCTGCGCGCCTGGGTGGCGCGGCTGGAGGAGCACTGGGAGGCGGCCGTCCGGCTGACCTCGCCCGGACGCGCCCGGGTCTGGCTGCTGTACATGGCCGCCTCGGCGCTGGGCTTCGAACACGGCCGGCTCGGCGTCAACCAGGTCCTCGCCGTGAAACCCGCGGCGGCCGGGCGGTCGGGACTGCCGCTGAGGCTGCGCACCTGGGGCGCGTAGGCCGCCTGCCGGTCCCGTTTCCCGGGACGG
This sequence comes from Streptomyces sp. NPDC097981, assembly GCF_040302565.1. Taxonomy (NCBI): domain Bacteria; kingdom Bacillati; phylum Actinomycetota; class Actinomycetes; order Kitasatosporales; family Streptomycetaceae; genus Streptomyces; species Streptomyces sp. NPDC097981. The sequence continues at coordinate 229 of NZ_JBEORW010000071.1, read as the reverse complement.
AACGGGCCGGCACATCGCCTTCGGCGTTCACACCGGCCGCAGGCCGGACGCACCGGATGGCAAGCCCGTATGCGGGGTGGACACCACGGCCTGACCGGCATCGAGGACGTGCGCGTGAGGAAGCGGATGCGCGAAACCGTTCCTCATCAGTGAGCAGGAGTGGGTCTTGGACCCATTCCTGGTTACTGCGGGCATCCCGAACGGTTTTGGATGTCCTGGTCGCCCGCGT
>NZ_JBEORW010000070.1:0-24134 GCF_040302565.1 Streptomyces sp. NPDC097981 | reverse complement strand
CCGACACGCCGTCAGCGTCCTCGATCAGGTGACCAGTCATCGCGTCCATCAGGGGTCCCTTCACAGCGGGTGTCCACCTGATTCATGACACTCCCGACCTACCCGCCGCCACCCGCGAACGGCTGCACACCCTTCGCCGTGAAGGGCGTGTCAGCGATCTTGTGTAAGTCGGTTGGTTTCATTGGATGCTGAGCCGGTCCTCGAAGAAGAGTGAGAACTGGTTCAGTGCCTCTTTCCAGTGTGCGGCGACGTGGTTCGCGTCGCGCGCTTTCGGGTTGATCTGCTCGCGGACGGGGGTCGCGAGGGCTGTCCCGAAGGGCGTCCCGAAACCGGCGGGCACGATGGAGAAGAGGGACGAGTATTCGGTACGGGTCGCTTCGAACGACCAAGCGAGATAGGGGTACGTGAACGGCGACCTTGACGAGATCGCCTGCGCTGAGCTCGTTGAGCGCGAACCGTGCCCGCGCTGCGGGGCTGCGCCCGGATCGGCGTGCAGGGCAAGTAGGCGCCGTCGTAGCGGCCAGTGCCGACCGTGAGCAGTGGAAACGTGGGATGGAAGGCCATCGCGTGCACCGGGTAATGCGAGCACACGAGTACACGGCAGGCCAGGTCGCCCGTGCCGTAAAGACCGACGGGTGCAGTGCCGCCGAACTCGTACGTGCCCGCCCCGGCCACCAGGCCACGCTGCTCGTCGGCGATGGCTTTGGTACAGGGTCACCGATCTCGGCGAAGGACCGGTCGCCGAAGATCCGGTCGACGGCCGGGGTGCGGCAGCCGTGGATCTCACGGGGGCGGGAGAGCCGGTCAGTGGGAGGCGGTGCCGCCGGAGGTGGGCGGCTAAGGGCCTCGGAGGCGGAGCTGCTGGGTCAGGGCATCTCCGAGGGTGGGGTCCGGAGGGCCGGTGTGGGCGATGCCGAGTTGGGCGGCCAGGTCGGTCGCGTGGAGGCGGGCCGCGGCCTCCAGGAGTTGGGCATAGGCGGCTGTGGCGCTGCGGACGCGGTATCTGCTGGTCAGCGCGAGGGCGACCGCGATCGGAGCAGCAGGCCACCACCACACGGTCAGTGGGGCGTAGAGCAGGGCCCAGCCGCTCAGGGTTGCGGCGCGTGTGAGGGCCTGTTCCGCAGTGGTGATCTCGGTACGGGTGGTATCGGGCAGGACGAGCCACAGGTGCGGCCACAGGACAGTCAGATCGAGATGGTGATCGCGTTCCAGGCGGAGGGCAGCGGCGTGGACGCGGTCGCCGCTCCAGGTGGGCCGGTCGGGCTCCTCGTTGGCGATGCGCTGCATCGCCGCGTACGCGGCCCGGCGTGCGGCAGGATCGGCCCGCCGCCCGGTGCGGGCCAAAGTGTAGGCGTCGGCGTCGCGTTGTTGCCGGTAGCGGTGTGCGGCACCAGCCCATCGGGCACGACGGTGAGCGACGCGCCCCCGGGCCCACTGCCGCAGGGGCCGAGGCCAGGCATACCAATCAGTGGCCAGCACGGCGCGCTGGGCGAGGGTCCCCAGGCTCTGGGCCACCAGGCCGACCACCGCCGCGGCGGCGAGGATGGTGCCGAGCAGGACGACCTGGCCCCCGACGGTGGTCGCGGCGGGGGCTCGGGTCCATCGGGCGATCTGCTCGGTGAGACGGGAGTAGTCCAGAGCATGGGAGTGGCCGAGGGTGTGGGCGGCCGTAGCAGTGGCCAGGAAGAGCGCCCCGGGCAGGACCAGCAGGGTCAACCAGCGCTCGGCGAGCTTCTGCCCGAGGGCTCCGAGGAACTCGCCCACCACTACAGCCGCTCTCTGCGAAGTGGCCGGCCGCTGATTCGGCAATCAGGCTCTTCGAGGCCGTCGGGCCAGCCGAAGCGCGAACACTGCCGCGTCGGGCACAGCAGCACCCATTCGTCGGGCAGCGCGGGGTTGACCCCGATCGGGTCCCGGCCGCGGGCCCGGCCGTGGACGCCGGCGGCGTCGCCCGCGGCCAGCAGTGCCTCGTGGAGCGCATCCAGTGGTGCGGTGAGATCCTCACCGGCCCGCAACGCCGCGAGCAGGCGCTCCAGCGGGGTCACCCCTTCGGCGCCGGTCGTCGCCAGGGCCCCGCGGATTTGCTCCAGCTGGTCGCACACGTAGGCGACGCCCTCGCGCGACTCCGCGTCGCGTCCACCGTCGTCGTACTGGTCGGACACCCGATACCCCCATCCGATCGCGAGACCTCGGCGCGCGCTGTCGAGCTGTCTGTGCCGAGGCCGGTCGGGATACCGAGGTGTGGCACAGCCATGGCGTCCGAACATGATGATGCCAGCAACCGACGTTCTATCTTTGGTAATTGGCGATCCACACTTCGGCGACGCACATGGGGGACGGGCCGTGGAGCAACGCGACGAACTGAGGGCGGCGGTATGGGCGCGCGTGCAACAGCTGGTGGACACGGGAGACTCAGCGGCGGTGCTCGCGACCGCCGGGCACGACGAGGCGTACCGCCTGGCTCGGCACGTCGCCGCGAATCGAAGTGATCTGGACGGCGCGTTCACTCTGGGCTGGTTCTACTACTGCCGTGCTGCGAGCCTCCCCCCAACGGAAGCGGAAGAAGACCGGAAGGCGGCGATCCGCTATTTGACAGCGTGTTTCATCGTAGGGATGAGAAGACTGCCGCACCTTCTGCTCCCCGCCATCGCGGAGAACGCGGCCCCTACTGCGAAGGACCTGCTCAGCCGGATGTCGCTCCCGGACGCGGACCCGGAATTCGTGGCATCCGTGGTGGAACTGTGGCGACGTGTCGCGCACGGCGTCCCCGCCGATCACCCTGACTACGTCATGTACCTGTCCGACCTCGGCACTGCCCTGCAGAAGCAGTACGAACGCACCGGGGAGCTGAGCCTTCTGGACGAGGGCGTGGAAGCGGGCTATGCCGCCTTCCGAGCCACATCTTGGGACCATCCCGGCTACGTGGCGACTCTGTCCAACCTCGGCTTCACCCTGCAGGAGAGGTTCGACCGCGCCGGAAAACTTACGGATCTGGATGCGGCAGTGCTGGTCGGGCGGGCCGCTGCCCAGGCCGCAGGTGACGGCAGCCCCCATGTCGCAGCGTGCTTGACGATGCTCGGCAGCGCCCTGGGGAGGCGGTTCATACGCACGGGGAATCCAGAGGATCTGGAGGAGGCCGTGGACGTGACCCGTGCCGCCGTCCGGTCCGCCCCCGACGGCCACCCCGACCGCGTCATGTGCCTGTCCAACCTCGGCCTGGCGCTTCAGAAGCGCCATGAACGCACCGGGAACCTTCAGGATCTGGACGAGGCGGTGGATGCGGCCCGCGCCGCCGTCCAGGCCTCGACCGCCGACCACTCCCACTACGCGGCCTGCCAGACCAACCTCGGGCTCGCTTTGGCACAGAGCTTCGCTCACACGGGGGAGCTCGCGGATCTGGAGGAGGCGGTGGACGCGGCCCGCGCCGCTGTCCAGGCCACCCCCGAGGACCACCCCGGCCGCGGGGCTAGGCTGACCAACCTCGCCAGTGTCCTGGCGAGCCTCTTCAGGCGTACGGAGGAATCGGAGGACTTGGAACAGGTGGTGGAGGCATGTCGCGCTGCCGTCCGAGCCATCCCCGAGGACCACCCGGACCACGTCGCCCCCCTGGCCAGCCTCAGCAGCGTCCTGCGGAAACGGTTTGAGCGTACGGGGCAGCTGGGAGATCTCGAGGAAGCGGTGGAGGCCGGCCGCGCTGTCATCCGGGCCACCCCCGACGACCATCCCGACCACGCCCGCCGTCTGGCCGAGCTCGGCTTTGCCCTGGCGGAGCGGTCTGAGCGTACCGGGGAGCCGGGAGATCTCGAGGAAGCAGTGGAGGTCTGTCGCGTCGCCGTCCTGACCACCCCGGACGACCGCGCCGACGCTCTGGGCGCTCTCGCTTTCGCCCTGCGCATCCGGTACGAGCGCAGCAGGGAGCCGGCCGACAGGGAAGAGGCGCTGTCTCTGTTGGGGCAGTCGGTCGATACCGAGACGGCTTTGCCGTCGCAGCGTATCGGCGCGGCGTGTGCGGCGGCCAACCTGGCCGCCTCGTCGGACCCCGGCCGAGCGGCCGATTTCCTGGAGCGGGCGGTACTGATGCTGCCGGAGGTGGCACCACGCCGGTTGCGGCGCGGTGCCCGGCAGCACGCGCTCGGCAGCAACGCCGCCTTCCTCGGTAGCGACGCGGCGGCCCTCGCTCTGGCCGACACCCGGGGCAAGCCAGAGGATCGAGCCACCCGGGCGCTGCGGTTGGCGGAGGCCGGGCGGGCCGTGCTCCTGTCCCACGCACTGGATATGCGAAGTGACCTGACCGACCTGCGCGAGCAGCATCCCGCGCTGGCTGAACGGTTTGCCGAACTCCGGAAGGCTCTGGATCAAGACCCCGTCACGGCCGCCGGCGATGCCCCGGACGACCATCGGTCCGAGGGGAGGGAACGCCGTCGGCTGGCGGCCGAGTTCGAACAGCTACTGGGGCGCATCCGCGCTTGCGAGGGGTTTGCCCACTTCGCCCTGCCCCCGAGCCGTGAGGAACTGCTCGAGGAAGCCGCACACGGGCCCATCGTGACGTTCAACGTCAACCGGCACCGCAGCGACGCACTCCTTCTCACTCGCCACGGCATCAGCTCCGTATCGCTCCCCCGGCTCACCCGGGACGCCGTCGTGGAGCAGGTCGTTACGTTCCACTGGGCACTGACCAACGCCACAGCGCCCGGCAGCGACCGCATCGCCGCCCAGCAGATGCTGCGCGGGATCCTGGAATGGCTCTGGGAAGCCGCCGCCGAGCCGGTTCTTGCCGCACTGGAGGACTTGGGCGAGACGGTTCCCCCCGTCCAGGACGGTGAGTCGCTGCCACGGGTGTGGTGGGCACCCGGCGGACTTCTCGGGATGCTGCCTCTCCACGCTGCAGGATTCCACACCGAGCCCGCCCACGGACGGCACCGCCGCACCGTGCTCGACCGGGTGATCTCGTCCTACACCCCCACCGTCCGCGCCTTGAGACACGCCCGCACACGCTGTCCGCGGCCCGCCGGTCAGTCTCTGATCGTAGCCATGCCTACCACCCCCGGTCACGCCCCACTGCGGCACGTTCCCGAGGAGGCTCGCCGGATCCGGGATCTCCTTCACTGTCCCGTCCAGCTGACCGAACCCGCCCCCGCCCGCGACGGCACCCCCGGTCCCGCGGGCATCGGTACCCCCACCACGGCCGCCGTCCTCTCCCACCTCCCCCAATGCGCCATCGCCCACTTCGCCTGCCACGGCGCCGACGATCACACCGATCCGTCCCAAAGCCGACTGCTCCTGCACGACCACGTGACAGCGCCGTTGACCGTATCCACCCTTGCCCAGGTCAGCCTCGACCACGCGCAGCTCGCGTACCTTTCCGCCTGCGGCACCGCCGACCTCGGCGGTATGCGTCTGCTTGCTGCCGGGGCTGCCTCTGACAGGGTCCGCGTTCGTGAGAGTCTTCGGCTGCTGGACGAAGCCATCCATCTGACCAGTGCCTTCCAGCTCGCCGGATTTCCCCACGTCGTCGGGACTTTGTGGCAGATCGACGATCGCCTGGCCGCCGAGATCGCCGAGTCCTTCTACAAGCACCTGACCGAGGGCCCGCGCGGCATGCTCGCTCCGGACCGGGCGGCGACCGCCCTGCACCACACCATCCGGACGGTACGAGACCGCTTCCCGGCAACCCCCTCTCTGTGGGCGGCCCACGTTCATGCCGGTGCATGAAAAAACGTCAGAACTGATCGAGGCGGTGGTGCCGCGCGTGACTATGCCGCCGGCGGCGAGGTCTTCGAGGGCCTGGCCGATCCGTGACGAAATCGAGTAGCGCTTCCGCGGCCTGCTCACCGAGCTCCTGCCGACAGACACCGAGCGACAAGGGCGCTGACACAACCCTGCGCCGTACTGACATCTGCTCTGCGCCCGACAAGGAGAGGCCATGAACGCGTTCGACATCGCCTTCGACGGCCGCCTCTCGGCCGAACGAGTGTGAGCCAACCAGACGAACGAGAAACCTCTACGCCAACCGAGTGGTGAACACCGCTTTCGTGATACTCCCAGGCAACGTGCTCGCCTGCTTCCGGTGCTTCCGGCGGCGGCTCTGGCGTTTCCGTGGCTGCTCCTGTCAGGCACCCCCCCGCAGACGTCGCGCGATGTCGATGTCGTCCTGCAGCGCGCTGAACCGGGGGTATGGCTCGCGGGTGGCGTCCAGGACGCATACGTGGAGCTTGTCGCCCGCGCTGGGTTGTGCCACGTCCGCGTCCCACCAGGACGGATGCTTCACCTGGTCGATGAATCCGTATACCCCCTCATACCCGTCCACCTCGACTTTCGCGCCCACGGGTGCGACCGCGACGATCGTCACGTCGAGTTCCTGATGATCGCGGAATGTCACTTCGGTCCTCCATAGACATCGACCCAGCTGCGCCCCAGAGTCAGCTCGTTGAACCGGTCGAGCTTCTCCACGGGTATCTCGAACTCCAGCCGCACGGCACCGTTCGGTCCGTTCCTGTCGTGGACCTTCACGTGGTCGCCGAACTCCTCGAGAAAACTCGGGTGCATCTCATACTTGACCATGCCCTTGGCGAAGTTCGCTCCGGTCGGGCCGGCGTACTCGGCCGCCACCGCCCGTTCGCCGAAATAGATCTTGCCGTCCGAAATGATGCCCCCGCCGATGTCCACCCCCGGCTGGTGGTTGGCGGGGTTCGGCCCGTGGTCCAGTTCGTACTGGGCGTGGGCTCCCTTCGGCGTGCGGTAAATCGGGATGTAGTCGGGGGCCAGACCCAGGTAGTCCGTCCACGCATGCGGGTTGGCCACATACGTAAAGGGGTTCGGCGCCGGAGTGAGGCCGAGGGGGTCGGAGGTGAGGTAGCGGGCGTTCTCGGGGTCGTAGTGACGGAAGTAGTTGTAATGGAGCCCCGTCTCCAGGTCGGCGTACTGACCCGGGAAGCGGAGCGGGGTGTACGCGGCGCTGTTCGCCGCCCATGTGGTGAGGCCCCACAGAGTCGAGCGGGTGTGCCACGCGACGTTGCCGGACTCGTCGACCAGCTCGGTGGGTGCTCCGACCAGATCGGTGACGATCGCGAAGAACCGGGAGTCCACCTCTTCCCTCGATGCGCCGAGGATGCGTTCCGTCTGCGCGATGGGCCGGATGTCCTCGTGGTCCCAGGTGAGGGCCACGACGTAGGGCTGCTCGATTGAGCTACTGGTCTGTTCGCACAGCGTGTTCCCGTCCCAGGTGAAATCGATCCGCTCGACGACGTTCTGGCCGTCTTCCGCCAAGCGGAGCTTGGCCGTCCGGCGACCGAGAGGGTCGTAGAGGTAACGCCACCGGGTGCCGTCCGGGGTGGTCGTGGAGACGAGGCGGTCCTCGGCGTCCCAGGTGTAACGCCAGACGTCCGGTTTCCTGGACGGACGGGTCTTGCGGCGAACGGTGACGCGGCCGAGCCGGTCGTGCTCGTAGCGCACGGCGCCGGCACGGGTGAGGCGGGTCCCGTCGTAGGCGCGCTCTCCGTTCGCCTCGCTGCCGGGATGATCGGCCGGCCAGGAGGCGATGGTCTGGTTCCCTGCCTGGTCGTACGCGTAGGTTTCGGTCCAGCCGGCCGCGCGGACCGAGGTGACCCGCCCGGCGGCGTCGAGCTGGTACTCGTGCCGCCCGTCGGAGGCGTCGTCGACGGCGGTGAGGTGGCCGTCCGCGCGATAGCTGTAGTCGCGGTGCCGCACGTGGGCGCCGGCCGGGCCTGTGACAGTCAGGGCCGTGAGGCGACCGGCAGGGTCGAAGACGCGGCTCAGGACGAGGGAATCGCCGATCCGACGCGTCATCTCACGGCCCGCGGCGTCGTACGTGAAGTCGAACGAGCGGCCGGAAGCCGTCATCGCCGTGCGGCGGCCGGCAGCGTCGTAACTCCAGGTCGCCGTCGCGCCGGTCGGGGTCGTGCGGCCGGCGCGGCGTCCCAGGTCGTCGTAGTTGTACGCCAGCGTCCGCCCGTCGACCGTTTCGGAAAGGAGCCTGCCCTCGCGGTCGCGCAGCATGGTGACCGCCACGCCGTCGGGGCCCTGGGCCTCGGCCAGCTGATCCGTGAGGTCGTAGGCGAAGGTGGTGACGCTGCCGTCGGCGTTCTTGCGGACGATCTGGTCCAGTGCGTTGCGTTCGAACGTGGTCGTCTGGCCCAGTGCGTTCGTACGGGAGGCGAGAGTTCCGGTGGGTTCGTACGTGTACCTGACGGTGCGGTCGTCGAAATCCGTCTCGGACGTGAGGCGTCCCGCGGGGTCGTAGCTGTAGCTCCAAGTCAGGCCCTGCGGGTTGGTGACCTCCGTGAGGCGCAGTTCGGCGTCGTGCCGGAAGGTGTGGCGGGCGCCGTCAGGGCCCGTGCGAGCCGCGAGGACATCGAACTCGGTGTATTCGAAACGGGTGACCCCGCCGAGCCTGTCGGTGTGGCTGGTGCAGTTTCCTTCGCCGTCCCAGGTCCAGCTCTCGACGGCGCCGTCCGCATGGACGCGGCGGGCGAGCCGACCTTCGACCGTCCACTGCAGGTGCGTGGTGGCGCCCGTCGGGTCGGTGATGTCGGTGGGGCGGCCGAAGGCGTCCCGTACGAAGTGAGTCGTGGCGCCGAGCGGGTCAGTGACCTCAACGGGGAGGCCGGCGCGGTCGCAGCGGATGGTGGTCGTATGGCCCAGGGGGTCGGTGACGGAAGTGGGGCCACCCGCCTCGTTGTAGCCGAAGCGGGTGATCCTGCCCATCGAGTCGGTGGTCGAGATGCGGTTGCCGCGCTCGTCATAGGCGTACCGCACCACTTGGCCGTCGGCCCTTTTGACGTGGACGGGCAGACCGAGCTCGTTGTGGCGGGCGGTGGTTCCCAGCCCGTCGGGGCGTATCACGCTGACCAGATTGCCGTCGTGGTAGCCGTAGGTGGTGGTGCGGCCCAGAGCGTCGGTCCGCGCGAGCAGACGGTTGTGGCGGTCGCGGACGTAACGTGTGGTGTGGCCGAGCGGATCCACGTCGGCCACGATCCTGTACCGGTCGTCGACGAGATACCGGCGGGTGTGCCCCTCACCCGTGACGGTTTCGGTCACGCGGTGGCCCGTCGCCTCATCGACGGCGTCGTAAGCGAGCCGCAGGACCATGTGCCCCTCGCCGCCGCCCTCCGCGATACAGCGGTTCCGCTCGTCGTACTCGTACGTGTAGGACCGGTCGTTGGTGTCGGTCCAGGACGTGATGCGGGCGCGGTCGTCGTAGTTGAAGCGCAGGGGCAGGCCGGAGGAGTTGACGACCTCCGTGAGGTTCCCGTCGGCGTATCCGTAGGCGAGGATGCGCGGGCCGCCGTCGAGGTGGAGGGCGGTGATGCGGCCTTCGGCCGTGTCGAAGCGGAGGCGGTGGCCGGCGGAGTGGGCGATGCCGATCGGGGTGCCGTGTTCGTCGTACTCGAAGGTGATGAGATTGCCGTTGCGGTCCTCGAGCTGGGCGATCGGGGCGATCCCGTCGCCGTCCGGGTCCCCGGCGGGAGGGCTGAAGCGGCGGACGTGCCCGCTGCCCGGATCGGTGAGGGTCCAGTCGCCGTCCGGGGTGCGCTCCAGGAGGTGGCGGGGAGCGGACGCGGACAGCGGTACGACGGCGACGCCGGGAGCCGGATGCGGGTACGCCACGAGCAGGCCGTCCTCGGTGACGAGTACGGCACCCTCGGCGTCGACCTCCAGGTGCTGGTCGATCGTCGACGTCCACGTGGGGCCGAACCAGCGCCCTCCGGTGTACCCCGACTCGGCGCGCCGGACGAAGGCCAGCGGCAGGGTGCCCGGGAGCACGATGTCGGTCTGCGGCAGGAACATCCGGCCGGTGGCCAGGTCGATCGGATCGGTGTTGTCGTACCGCTTGGCGACATCGGGCGTCTCGCTCACGTGCGGACCGTCCGCGGTGTGGCTCGCGCGGGCGGGTCCCTTGACGTCGTCGAGGTGCTTGGCTGCCGTCCCGAGCTTCTTCAGCGAGCCCAGTCCCTTGGAGCCGACGAGCTCGGGTATCAGCTTCCCGATGCCCTCGCTGGGGTCTTTCATGAACTCGTCGAGCATTTGCTTGCCGGCGCCCCAGCTTAGAATTTAACCTTTGCGAGCTTTGAGGCGATTACGTTCAACAATGCTCTCGGGGCGTTTGGTCGTCTTGCCCACGTCGTGGCGGGTGGCAGGATGGCAGTTCTTCGAGCCAACTGGACGGCCTGGTCCGGGTGTTGAGTGTTTCGGTGCACGGGCCGGGCAGTGCAGGTGCGGGCGGAGGTTGCGAAATCCACGGCGGACGCGGGCCGGAGTGAGCCGGGCGGGCTCGGTCGGCTTCTCCCACGGGCGCCGGAGGTCGGCGGCGGCTTCACGCAGGAGCCTCAGCTGGGTGTGGGCGGCGATCACGAGCCACGTCCAGCGGTCCGCGGCCTCGGGGGTGCGGAGCTTGGGGCGGGTCCAGCCGAGCGTCTGCTTGATCATGCGGAAGGTGTGTTCGATGTCGAAGCGGCGCAGGAACGCCTGCCAGCGCAGATCGACATCCTCGCCGGTCATCCCGGTCTTCGAGGACCACAGCCAGATTGGCTGCGGGTCCTGGCCGCTGGGCAGCCGGTCGACCGTCAGACGGATCTGGGTCCCCTCGATGAGGGGGAGCTCGCCGGTGTGGTCGATCCATGCGCAACGGGTGGTCAGATGCGGATGGAGACGGTCGAAGGCGATAGCCCGCGCGGTGCCGTAGCGGTCGGTGACCTGCACGGTTTCCGCGTCCGGGGTGCCCCAGGTGTCCGGGTCGGCGAAGCGGAACACCGCTCCGTGCCGGGTCGGGCGGCCGGCCCTGCGGGTGCGGGGCGGTGCCGGGCGTCGCATGACACGGTCGGAGCGCATCCGGCCCACCACCTCGATGGGCAGGCCGGCCAGAAGGTAGGCCAGGCGCGGGGCGTCGTAGCCGGCGTCGAGGACGATCAGGACGTCCGGGTCGCCGGGCTCCCACTGGCCTGCGTCGATCAAGTCGGTGACGACGCGGCGGACCTGGGCCGCGGTGACCTCGGCGACATCGTCGTCCGGGCCCAGGCGGACCGCGTCCAGCAGCTGGCACCACGAGGTGCGGCCGGTCTCCAACGCGGCGACGAACGAGTACGGCCAGCCGGGCACGAGCTGGTCGCTGGAGCGTCCGCTGCGTCCGTAGACGTGGCAGAACAGCCGGTCCGGGCTGCACGGGGCGTCGGGCCGCAGCCAGTGGGTGACATCGACCGCGAGGACCAGACGGTTGTCGGCGGCCTTGGGCTGTGGCAGCACCGCCAGCGCTCGCCGCAGCCCGACGGTGTCGATGCGGCCGCTGTTCAGCGCGTCGTAGAGAGCGCCGTGGCCACGGCGGTGCTCGGCCAGGAGCGTCAGGTCGACCGGAGAGGTGACCGGCCCGTTCTCGCACAGCATCGCGTCGGTGAGCTCGAACAGGGTGTCCCCGCGCCGGGACAGGCAGGCGTAGAAGTCCTCCCGGAAGTGTGACGTGAAGTCGAACGCATCACGCCGGGCAGCGTGCTGAAGCAAACTCATCTCTGCGGCCTTCGTATGAGCAGCGGTTCTGTGGTGGAACGCATGGTCATGCGAAGGCCGTCCGCCTGCCCGGAAAATCCCCTGACGAGTGAGCACGTACGACGCGACGTTCGAGGTCAGAGGTTAAACGTCAAGCCCAGGGGTCGTTGGCCATGGTGACCAGGCCGGCGGCGGTCGAGTTCAGGTTGGTGAGGTACTCAGCGGGGTGGGTGAGGTTGTAGGGGTCGGTGGGGTTGAGGGCGCGGGCGAAGTTGGCGATGCCGGCGGTGCCCTTGGCGACGCCGCCGAGCAGGTGGGTGGTCGCGAGGTCGAGGTAGTCCAGGCCGTCGCCGAGCTGCTCGGTGTACGAGGGCTTGGGCGGGGCGGCGTCCCGGGCGGCCCGGACGGCCGCGGCGGCGGTGTCGGCGACCTCGTTGCGCTGCTTGCGGGCGCTGTCGAGCTTGTCCTGGGCGGCGGTGGCCAGCGCCTTGCCGGGATCGACGAAGTCCTTGGCATCGACGGGCCGGGGCGGCAGGGGGTCCTGCTTCGCCTCCACCGCGTCCTTGTAGGCGGTGACCTTCTTGTTGTGGGCGGTGCGGGCGTCGGTGGAGACCTTCTGGGCGTGCTCGTACTCCTCCAGGGCCTCCTTGGCCTTGCCCTGGGCCCACTCGACGGTCTCGGCGAAACGATTCATCGCGTCGGCGGCCTTGCCGAAGGCATCGGCCGCCTTGAACCAGCGCGGCGGTTCCTTGGCGACCGTCTCGCGGAAGGTGTCCGCCGTCTTGCCCTTGAGGCCTTCGGGCTGGGTCATGGTCTTCAGGCCGTTGCCGACCGACTCGAAGGCCGTCTTGAAGTCGTTGAGGTGGGAGACCTGGGCGCGGATCTTGGAGACGCTGCCGTAGACGAGTTTCTTCGGGTCGTCGGTCTGGCCCAGTTCCAGCTCGGCCACGTCGGCGCCGAGCTGGTTGGCGGCCGAGCGCGACTTGTCGCGGATCCAGTCGCCGGCGTCGTCGAGTCCGACCTCCTCCGCCAGGTCGGCCGTCTTGTCGCCGGCCCACTCGATGGCGTCGCCGACCTTCTCGACCGCGTGCTCGGCCTTGTCCTCGATCGAGTCCGGTATGAAGTCCCGCCAGCCCATCAGTTACCGCCCCCGTTGCCCTTCGTCTGCTCCAGCAGGTCCTTCAGTGACCCGATCTTCCCCGTCGAGGTCACCGTGTCCTTGGTGTCCGACCAGGTCTTCTTGATGTCCTCGGCGCCCTTCTTGAAGGACTCTGGGCTGTAGTCGGGCTTGTAGACGTCCGCGCTGAAGATGTCGCCCCAGGACTTCTGCTCGATCTCGTCCTCGCTGGCGTGCGGATTGCCGTACGCGGCGTTCGCGACCACCTTGAACGCGCCTTGGACGTACTGGTCCTCCTCCCACACCGTCCCGGCGGCGATACCGAGATTGCCCGCGAGGGTGGAGGCGTCCTGGATCAGGCTGCGCACACCCCACTCCCAGCGCTCACAGAAGTCCTCGAAGTCCTTGGAGAGCGTGCCGTGCCCGGTCTCCATCGTCGTCATCGACAGGTTCTCGAACCCGGCTCCCTGCGAGGCTCCTGCGGCGTCGCCCGACTCGCGCAGCTCCGCTATCGCGGCCCGCAACCCCTTCTGGACCGCGGCCACCGCCTGCGGGGAGACTTCGAGGTCACCGTCGGCGGCCATCAGGCCACCTCCGCGGAGTCGGGGTCGACGTCGACGGCGGACGCGTCGGGGACGATCCCGGCGACGGGCGGGAACAGCATCGACCCGTCCGCATCGGCCACGTTCACCGCCACCCCGGCCGGGCCGTCGACCTCCGGAACGACCGCGTCGACCAGACGCGCACCCAGGGTCGCCAGATACGGCCACTCCCGGCCCGCTTCCCCACGCGCCACGGCGAACCGGGCCATGGCCTCCTCGTCGGTGAACGCGTAGAACCAGCGGATCCCGCCCGAGACGGCCGACATCAACCCGCCCTCGCCGTGCGCGGAACCACCGGAACGCGGCACTAGCAGGACGGCCCGCCGGAACTCACCCACCAGACGCCCCGGATCCCCCGTACCGCCCCGCAATGCGGCTATTTCCGCAGTCAACTCCATGCCCTGTGTCCCCCTTCAGGGTGATTGACACCGGATGGAACACTACCTTGAGCGCCGATCTCGGCTCCCCGCCGCCGCGGGGGTGATCCGCCCAAGCTGCTGAGACGCCCATGCAAGAGGTGCTCACCAACGCGGGGTGGTCCGGTCGATCGGCCGCGACGGGAACAGTCGGGCTGACTGGCACTGTTGCGCCGAACGCGGGACAGGCGCCGTAACGGCGGGGAACACGGAGACGACCAGGTTGTCCGCCCTCGCAGGAACCGGGCCCCGTCATTGCGGGATGCCCGCCAAGAACCTGGACACGACCTATTTCTGCAGGAGGATTCTTCATGGCTGACCCGGGCGGGGCGGCCGGTTCAGCTCGAAGCCGCCGGCCGGGTAGCTCGAAGGCCCTACACGCTTCTGTACGCCCACGGTTCGGGACACCGGCGGTGTCAGTGGGCGTTAAGTCCCATCTCCCTCGGTTCGTGATCGCTCGATCGTGGTACTGATCGCGGTCCGGACCGCCTGGTGGGCATGTCCATGTTGAGATGCGGGGCGTGAAGAGAGAGCCGTACCTCAGCGACTTATCGGACGAGCAGTGGGCGTTGATCGAGCCGATGATCACGGCCTGGAAGCAGGACCGGGTGGCGTGGTCGGCGACCGGGGATCCGGGCTCTTGCGACCTGCGGGAAGTTGTGAACGCGATCTTCTACCAGAACCGGACGGGCTGCCAGTGGCGCTTGCTGCCGCACGATTTACCGGCCTGGTCGGCGGTGTTCTACTACTTCCGCCTGTGGCGCGAGGACGGGCTGGACCAGCGGATCCAGGAACTCCTGCGCTGCCAGGTCCGCGAGAAGGCCCGCCGGTTAGAGGACCCGTCCCTCGTGATCATCGACACCCAGTCCCGTCCGCGCGGCCGCCGGTGTCCCGAAGACCACGACGGGGCTGGACGCGAACAAGAAGGTGTCGGCAGGTCTTGCGGCACTCCCCGAGGTAGAGACCTTCCGCCGCGTCCGCGACCACCTGGCCGTCATGGCCGAGCGCTTCCGACGCAACGCTCACGCGTTCGATGGCCCAGGGTCTCCGTTGCGGCGCCTCCCGGGTATGGAGCCGGCCGCGGGTTACTCCGCGTTCGCCGAACTCAGAACCCCGCAAGATGACTTCCTTGCCTGGGTGGTGCGGTGCGGGCGAGCGGGGCTGCGGATCAACCCGACCGTCGTTCACGGCGGGACCTCTGCCGCCTGGGACGCGCTGTATCCCGGCGCCCAGCTCCTGCGGCTCAACCTCTCGGAGACCCCGGTCACCTTCCAGCAGGGCCTGGACATGATCCGTCTCCACACACGCTGCCCCACTCCTGCATTGGGTGCGCGGAAGGACCGCGCAAGCCCCTGATCAGGTGCCGCACGTCGTCAACCACTCGAACGTGTGAGTTCAAAAGCGATCCGGCAGACACCCCTTGGCCCGGACGCCAGGATCGCATTCACGTTCGAAACATTCGCCCGTCCGGGGCCGTTACGGCCCCGGATTCGGCGCGTTCTTAGAGCACCAGTACCAGTCGTGCGCCCATCCGGAGGACACCGTGAATCTCCTGCCGAAGCACCTCGACACCCTCCCATTAATCGAACATCACGCGCCCGCCCCGTGCCTGCCCTCTGCGGGGGGTCGTGTTGAAGCCTCATCGTCCTGCTGCCGCGGCTCACAACCGGATTCCTGGAGGGCTGCGTGAGCAAGGACGCGGAGAGCGGCTCCGGCGCCGCGGGGGTGTCGGAGTCCGAGCGGCTCCTCTTCGGCGGCGAGCTGGCCTACGACATCGGGTGGGACCAGCACGAGGGCGCCTGGCTCACCCTCGGACTCTGGACGATGGCGCGCCAGCTCCCCCGGCTGGCGGGGACCGGCCTGCGGCTCGCCCACCTCGCCGACGCACGGGCCCTGCGTGTGGTCTTGGCCTCGGAGGCCGGGCGGGGCGTCGCGCAGGCGGTCGGCCTGGTCGCGGTCAACAGCGTGCTCGGCCACGTCCTCGCGGCCGGTAGCACCAACGAGCGCCTGATTCAGGCGTTGCCCGCGCTCGCGGTCGTGGCCGTCACGGCGTTCCTCGGGTCGCTGCTGCGCTCGGCCTCGACGGCGGCCACCGGGGCGCTGGAGCCGAAGGTGCAGCGAGTGGCCACCGAGCAGTACCTCGGGCTGGTGCACCGCACGGAGCTGTCGGCGATCGAGGACGACGAGTTCCACCGGCTGCTGGACGCGGCCCGCTACAGAGCCGACTCGGCCCGACGGATGATCCGGTACTGCACCAACACCCTGAACTCCGCAGTGTCGCTGATCGCAGCGGCCGGCGTGCTCACCGTCCTGCACCCGGTGCTGCTGCCGCTCCTGGTCCTGATGACCCTGCCGAGCGCGTGGAGTTCGCTGATGATCTCCCGCCAGCGGTACATCTCCTTCCACGCCTTCGTCCAGCACGCCCGCGCCGGGCACCTGCTCGGCCAGCTGCTGACCCAGAAGGAAGCGGCGGCCGAGGTGCGCGTCCACGGTGTCGGGCCGTTCCTGCTCGGGCACTTCCGGACCATGGCCGAGACCAGCGAGCGCGAGCAGACCCGGCTGGCCCGGCGCGCCGCCCGGATCGGGCTCGCCGCCGACGGCGCCGGCGGTCTCGCCACCCTCCTCACCTACGGCGCCCTGGGCGCCCTGCTGTGGGGCGGCGCGATGGAACTCGCCGTCGCCGGTACGGCGGTCCTGGCCATTCGCACCGGCGCCGCCAGCCTCGACAGCCTGGTGCTCCAGGTCACCGAACTGCACCAGGAGTCCCTGTTCGTCGCCGACTTCGAGCGGCTGTGCCGGGAGGCGAAGACCCGGGCCATCCCCGTGGGCGGAGACCCACTGCCAGAGCGGCTGCGGGAAGTCCGGTTCGAGAAGGTCACCTTCACGTACCCCGGCAGCGGCCAGACCCTGCCCGAGCCCACGCTGCGCGAGGCGACCCTTTCGTTCCCGACGGGGAAGATCATCGCGCTGGTGGGCGAGAACGGCTCCGGCAAGTCCACCCTGGTCAAACTCCTCGCCGGCCTCTACCTTCCGGACGAGGGCAGCGGCACGATCTGGTGGGACGACGTCGACGCCCGCTCCGCCGACCGCGACCAGGTCTTCGGCCGCGTCGCCCTGATGTCGCAGGACTTCTACCACTGGCCTTTCACGTTCCGGGTGAACGTCGGTATCGGCCAGCCCGGTCAGGCCATCGACGACCAGGCGGTCGAGGAGGCCTCCGGCTTCTCCGGCGCCGACGACGTCCTCAACGGCCTGCCTCGCGGGCTCGGCACGCTGCTGGCTCGTGGCTACCGCGGCGGGCATCAGATCTCGGGCGGTCAGTGGCAGCGCATCGGCATCGCGCGGGCCAAGTACCGGCAGGCCGAGATCCTCATCGTGGACGAGCCCACCAGCGCCCTGGACGCGGTCGCGGAGCAGCGGGTGTTCGACCAGATCAGGGCGCTGGCCGCGACCACCGGGCAGACGATCGTGCTCATCACCCACCGCCTGCACTCCGTGCGTCATGCGGACCTGATCCACGTCTTGAAGGACGGCCGGGTCGCCGAGTCGGGCACCTTCGAGGAACTGATGGACCCGGCTACGGGCACGGGGGACTTCCGCGACGCCTACCTCGTCCAGGCCTCAGCCTTCGACGCCACGATCCCCACCCAGTCGGCCGGCGACCACGACACTCTGCGCCCCCAGGACAACGCATGACCGCCGACGCGCGCCAGGAACAGGCTGGCGGGGTGAACGTCCGCCCGACGTCAGGACGGGACGAGGCCCGACCGCAGACCAACTCGCAGACCGAGTGCCGTCCGTTGCCGGCGGCATCGTCGACCGGTACGCCAAGCGGGCTCTGCTGGTGGGCACCGACCTGGCGGGGGCCATCGTCGTCACGATGGTTCCCGTGGCGGCGCTGGCCGGGGTGTTGTCGATGCCCGTGCTGTACGCGGTCGCGTTGGTCCTAGGTGCGGTGACCGTGCTGTACCAGGCGGCGGCCATCGCGATCGTTCCGCAGCTCGTCGGACCCGCCCTGCTGCACCGGGCCAACGCCCGGGTAGGTGCCGCGTTCGGGGCCGCGGACACGGCCGGAACCTACCTCGGCACCGCGGTCGTCGCGGCCGCGGGCGCGGCCAAGGCCTTCTGGCTGGACGCCTTGTCGTACCTGGTGTCCGCCTGCTGCGCAGCCCGGATTCCGGAGCCCGGTCGGCCGGCAGCGGGCGAGGAGCGGCCCAGGCGCCGGTTGATCGGGGAGATCTGGGAAGGCCTGGCCTACACCGCGCGGACTCCGCTGGTCCGGGACCTCGTGCTCGCGCTGACCCTGACCGGTGTGGGCGTCGGTGTGACTGGCGCGCTCTTCGCGTACTACCTGCTGACCGCACTGGAGGCGGGACCAACCGGCCTGGGGATCGTGATGGGCGTCTCCGGCGCCGGCGCGCTCGCCGGCGCCCTGGCAGCGCCGCGGATCGTGGCCCGGTTCGGCCCCGGCCCCACCCTGCTCGCCGGCTTCGCGACCTGCCCAGTGGCGGGCGTGCCCCTGCTGTTCGCCCGGCCGGGGCCCGTCTGGCTCGCCGTCCTCGCCGCGGCGGGCGGCCTCCAGCTCGCCGCCGCGGCGGTGGCAGGTACCACCCAGCGGTCGGTGCGCCAGCAGATCTGCCCACCTCACCTGCAGGCGCGGGCGCAGCAGACGTCGACATGGCTGGTCTCCGGGAGCAAGCCGTTCGCGGCCTTGGCCGGCGGCGCCGTAGCCACTTCGTTCGGGGCACATACCGCTCTGGCCGTCAGGACGCTGGTGCTGGTCTTGCCGGTGATCGTGCTCTGGCGCTCCCCGGTCAGCCGCCTGACCGCGATGCCCGTCCCCGCACCTCCCCCCGACGACTCCGCCCTCGCCCGAGGTACACGTCCACCCGCTGATGCCGCCGGAGCGGACCCTCACCCGTGAGCGCCGCCGACACCTCCATCCCACCGTCCCCCCGACCTGTGAGGCCCTCTTGCCACCCGCCCGCGCACACATCCGCGATCTCGTCACCGCCTACCTGGAAAGGCACCCGGCTGAAGGTCCGTTGCTGACACCTCTGTTGCGGTTGCTGGACAAAGACGACGAGCCCACGAGCCGCTCGACCATGCCGGGGCACGTCACGTGTAGCGCGGTCGTCGTCGACCACGACCGCCAGGTCCTGCTCGTCCACCACAACACTTTCGGGCTCCTGCTGGCACCCGGCGGGCACGTCGAGGCCGGGGATCGCTCGCTGCTGGAGACGGCGCTGCGCGAGATCCACGAGGAGGCCGGCATCCCGCCCGGCGCCCTGTGTGCCACCGCCACCTACGGGAGCCTGCCCATCGACATCGACATCGACGTCTTCGACATCGACGCCAACCCTGCCAAGGGCGAGGCCGCGCACCAGCACTGGGACTTCCGCTTCGTCTTCCAGCTGGTGGACAGGGACGTCAAGGTCACGGTGCAACCGGAGGAGGTCTCGGCCCCACAGTGGGTCGCCTTCGACAAGGTCACGGCCCCGCAGCTGCGGGCGAAGCTCACCGCATCCGGGCTCGACGGCCGCATTGAGCCGGTCAACGCCTCGGCGCTGATCCACGACGGGCACGGCCGCTACCTGCTGCACCTGCGCGACGACATCCCCGGCATCTGGGAGCCCGGGGCCTGGGCGCTGCTCGGCGGCGGCCGCGAGCCGGGCGATACCTCGCTCGAGGACACCGTCCGCCGTGAACTGGGTGAGGAGGCCGGGCTCGAGCCGGGGATCGTGGAGCCGCTTGCCGTCGAGTTCGCCACCGGTACCGACGGCCTGACCGTGCCGGTGCAGGTGTTCACCGCCCTGTGGAACGGCGACCCCGCGCGCCTGCCGCTCGCCGAGGGCGTGATGCTGGCCTGGTTCCGCCCCGACGCCATGGAGCGCCTGAGGCTGAGTCCGTCGACCCTGGACCTCGTACGCCGACACGCCCACGACGCCGCCCGCAGCATGACAGCGCTCCAGGACGCCTCCCTCGCGCCGGACAGGCCGAAGGCGGGCAGCACCAGCGTTCCGCACATCGTCGGCGTCCATCTCTACCTGGAACGCGACGGCCAGGTGCTGCTCGGCCTGCGGCACCCCGGATCCGCGTACGCCGGCGGCACGCACCACTTCCTCGCCGGGCACTGCGAGCAGGAGTCCGCCGTGGCCTGCCTGGTCCGCGAGGCGGAGGAAGAGGCCGGGCTGCTCATCGACCCGGCCGACGTCGAGCTCGCGCACGTGGTGCACATGGTCGACGAGCCCGGGGACCAGCCCAGAATCGGGTTCGTCTTCCGCGCCCGGCAGTGGACGGGAACGCCCGAGGTCCGGGAGCCGGACCGTTGCGTCTCCTGGGGCTGGTGGCCCGCCGACGCCCTCCCCGAGCCGATCGTCCCCTACACCCGCGCGGCGATCGAAGGCATCCGAGCCGGTCGCCCGTACACCGAGCTCGGGTGGACCTGACCGCCCCGCGCTTCCCGCCCGCAGTCCCCGTCCCCCCTGCCCAAGGAGTCGTACGTGCCCGATCCCCTCGTACCGCCCGCCCGGACCGAAACTTCCCCTGAGGAGCGAGCGAGCGTCGCGCGTGCGGAGATGGTCGCCGGGCTGGAAGCGGCCGGCCATCTCCGGGCGGGCCCGGTCCGGGACGCCTTCCTCGCAGTGCGGCGGGAGGTGCTGATGCCGCAGGCGTACGTGCGGCGCAGCGGCCCGGACGAGACCCCGCCGCGCTGGGACCTGCTCGACTGGGCCGTGCCTGCGGACCGGCAGGAGCTGCTCGGGCTGCTGTACGGAGGAGAGAGCGTGCTGGTCCAGCACGACGGCGAGCCGGTCCTGGGCCGGGTACCGACCCCGCGGTCGGGCGGGTCGATGACGGCGATGTCCAGCACGGCCGGCATGACCGTCGCGCGCCTCCAGCAACTGGATCTGCGGCCGGGGCAGCGGGTCCTGGATGTCGGGACCGGTGCGGGAGTGACCGCGGCCGTCGCGTGCGTGATCGCAGGTGATGCCGGGGTGGTCACCGTGGACCGGGACGAGCACGTCACCGCCGCCGCCCGCGAGCGGCTGGCGTTGCTCGGCCACCGGCCGACGGCCGTGACGGGGAACGGGCAGGACGGCTGGCCCGCTGGCGCCGACTACGACCGGATCTTCGTGTCGTACGCGGTCACCCGGGTGCCGCAGGCCTGGCCGCAGCAGTTGGCCGCCGACGGGCTGGGGCTGGCGACGTTGTCGACGTCCTCGCCGTCCTGGCCGGGCCTGGCCGTCCTCACCAGGACCGGCAGCGGGCGCGTCCGGGCCCGTCTGGAAGCGGTGCGCCTCGGGCACCGGGCGGGCCACGGCTGGAGCCAGCTCTACCTGAAGCCCGGTCTGCGGGGCCGGATCGAGGCCGCGGACGGGGGCAGCACCCTCACCACGCACATCGGCCCGCCGCCGGATGATGCGCAGGGTCTGTGGCTGGCCCTGGACCACCTGCACCCCGGGCTCGTACGGAACTGGGCTGCCGACCACCTGGTCATCGGGGCCCCCGACTGCGGGTCCTGGGTCACTGCCCGGCCGGACGACTCCGGGACGTGGACGGTCACGGTCTGCGGGCCTCGCGACATCTGGGCGGAGATCCAGGACACCGCCACCCGATGGCAGGCGGCCGGAGTACCGTCCTCCTACCGGCTGCACCTCGAACCGGACGGAGCCCAGTGGGTCAGCGCCGGCAGCGGGCCGAACGAGTTGTCCTGGCCACTGCCCGCCGCCCTCCAGCCGGCAGGGACCGTCCCGCCGCAAGCCCCCGAACCCACCCTGGTGCCGAAGGAGTTCACCTCATGACCTCACCCGCCCCCACTTCCACCACTGCCCGGTCCGGCGGCTGCCTGTGCAGGAAGGTCCAGTTCACGGTCACCGGGGAGCCCGATTACCCCCACACCTGCAGTTGCCGGGACTGTCAGGGCCTGTCGGGGGCACCGATGATGTCGTGGGTCTCCTTCCCGCTCGACGGTCTGGCCTGGTCTGGCGCCGAGCCGTCGTGGCACTACACGTGGCCGGACTCCAAGCGCGGCTTCTGCCCGTCCTGCGGCAGCCAGATCTGCGCCCTCGACGACGGCGCCACCAGCATCGCAGTCACCCTCTCCGCGCTGGGCAACCCGCCCGACCTGGTCCCGGTCAACCAGTCTTTCCGGGAGACCGCCGTGCCCTGGCTGCCCCAGGTCCCCGACACCCGCCGTTGAACACCACGCCCACACCACGAGATCGGAGACCCGTGTCCCTGTTCGACTCGGTGGACCACTACTACGCCCGATACCGCCCTCGGCTGCCCGACCAGGTGGTCCAGCTCCTGGCCCGGGAGCTGGCCGGCGTGGCGGCGCCCAGGCTGCTGGACCTCGGCGCCGGCACCGGACAGGTCGCCCTGTCCATGCTGCCGACCTTGCCTCCCGCATCCCACCTGGACCTCGTGGACCAGGACGAGGGGATGCTCCGCACCGCGCTCGACGAGCTCGGACTCCAGCTGGGCGAGCGCACCGCCATCGTGCACGCCGTCCCGGCCGAGGAGTTCACCCCCGCCCAACCCGGATATCAGGCGGATCTGGTCACCTGCTGCCGGGCATTCCACTGGATGGACCGCCCGGCAGTGCTGGCCATGGCCGACCGGGTGGCCTCGCCGCACGCCGCCGTCGCGATCATGGGCGACGGCAGCCTGTGGACCCACCAGGCCGAATGGACCGTCGCGCTCCAGGGCCTGATCCAGTCCCACCTCGGAACAGACCGCCGCGCCGGCACCACCGGCACCTACCGCGAGCCCGGCCGCCGCTACGAAGACGACCTCTCCGAATCCGCGTTCAGCGACATCGCCGAGCACCGCATCCCCTTCACCCGCACGTGGACCCCCCGCAGCGTCCTGGGATACCTGCGGTCCACCAGCTTCGCCCGGCCCGACCTCTTCGCCGACCACGCCGGATTCGAGGACCAGGCCCAGACGCTCCTGCTCCAGCACGCGCAGGACGGAGTCCTGCACGAGGACGGCGTGTTCACCGTGCTGCTCGCCCGACGCCCCGGCGCCGCACGGTGAGCGGCGGGGCCCGGCACACGGTGCCGGTCGACGTCCACCTCATCCTGCGCCACGACGGCGAAAGCGGACCGGAGGTACTGCTGTCCCGCCGGGCCGGACCGGTGTACGCATCGGGCCTGTGGCACCTGCCGTCCGGACACCTCGACCCCGACGAGGACATGGTCGAGGCCGTCATCCGGGAAGCCCTCGAGGAAACAGGAGTGCGCATCCAGGCGGAGGACGTGACCGCGGCGGTCACCGTCCACCACCGCCCACCGGTGGGATCCCGGTCCCGTATCGGCGTCTTCTTCGACGTCCGCCGCTGGTCGGGCCAGCCTCGGATCATGGAGCCGGACCGGTGCGACGGCATGGACTGGTACCCGCTGGACGCCCTGCCCGCGCCGATGGTGGCGTACTGCCGGGCCGGTCTGGACGCCTACCGCGCCGGTCTGCCCGCCGCCGTGCACTTCCAGCAGCCGGGCGACGCCGTCGAGCATCGCCAGGACGGCCCCGACCGCACCCGCCTGCTGAGCGGACCGCCCGCCGGCGGGGTGGAGGTGCCGTGCGGGCTGCGCGTGTTCGCCGAGCAGGCCGTCGGCAGGATCGTGGAGGCGACGGAGGTGTCCTGGGTGCGCACCGGCAGCCGGGTGTGGCGGCTGGCCGGGCCCGGGGGCGGCACCTGGTACCTGAAACGGCACCGCGGGCCGAAGTTCCATGACCGGGAGGTCGCCGCGTACCGGTCATGGGTGCCGGCCCTCGGGGCGCGCGCTCCCCGTCTCGTCGCCGCCGACACCGCAGCGCGGGCCGTCGTCGTCACCGCGCTGCCCGGACACCCGCTGCACGGCATGGTCCTCGGCGCCGGCGACGAGGCGCGCGTCCAGCAGGCCCTGGGCCGTCTCGTGGGCGCCCTTCACCGCAGCGCACCCGAGCGTCCCGCCGCAGCCGTCACGGCCGCGGACAAGATCAAGCGTCATCTGGACGGGGCTCGCCCGTACTTGGCCGACGGGGACGAGGATCTGGTCCTCGCCCTTGTCCGCACTTATCCGGACCTCCCGAAGCCCACGCTCGTGCCCACGCACGGGGACCTGCAGTACCGCAACGTCCTGCTGGACGGCGACGGTGAGCCGCTGCTGTTCGACTTCGAGCGGTCGGAGTACAACACCGCGACCCGGGACATGGTGCGGCTGTGCGACACCTGGACCGGCCGGCCTGACCTGCGCGCCGCGTTCCTTGACGGGTACGGCAGGGCGCTCACCCCTGCCGAGGAGCTGCGCCTGGGCTGCGAGGCCGCCTTCGACGCCGTTTCCGGCATCGCCTACGGCGCCAGCCACGACGACCCCGAGGTCACCGAGCGCGGCCACCGCACCCTGCGCCGACTCCGCGCCCAACATCCCTAAGGGTTGTCCCGTAACTGCTGGTCACGGGTGAGATGATCTTGGTGTGGCTAGTGTGATTACGGCGTCTGAGCCGTCCTGGATAGCCCCG